>DATFMT010000132.1:0-2416 GCA_035266745.1 Geothermobacteraceae bacterium
CATTCTGCCGCCGCAGGACTGCTGGCTGCTGCTCCGCTCGCTGAAAACCCTGCCGCTGCGGATTGAGCGGCATTGCCAGACTGCCAGGGCGCTGGCCAACTGGCTGCAACAACACCCCGAAGTCACCCGGGTCTATTACCCCGGCCTGGCGGAGCACCCCGGCCATGAACTCAGCAAACACCAAAGCTCGGGCTTCGGTGGCATGTTGTCGTTTCGGGTCTCATCGCCAGAATTAGCCCGCCGGGTCCTGAAAAAGCTGTCCCTGATCTCGTTTGCTGAAAGTCTCGGCGGGGTCGAGTCGCTGATGACTCTGCCGGCGGTGCAGACCCATGGTGACATCCCGGAGGCCGAACGGCAGCGGCTCGGCATCGACGAGACCCTGCTGCGCCTTTCGGTCGGCCTGGAAAACCCGGAGGATCTCATTGCCGATCTGGCACAGGCGCTGGCCTGATAACCGCCATACAGCTAATTTTTGTCAATCAACCGGTGTTATGACTGACAATCCACGTCAACACGTCCGGTTACGACTTCTGTCCATTTCAATCGGCCTATCGATAAGTAGCTGAAGTTGCGTACTTTTTTCTTTGAGAACTATAATTAGTAGTGTTTAACACGTTTCTTGCATGCCCCTAGCCCCTATCCAACTACCCCCAGCTACTTGAATATTGGACAGGCCACGGCCTGTATTTCATTTTGACGCCTGTCACACAGGGAGGAAACTACCTTGAAGAAACTTGTCTTTTTGGGATTGGTACTGCTGGTTGCCGCCTGCTCAAGCATGACCGACCTACGTCAGTCGAAACCCATTGCCCCGGTTCAGGAATTCGAACGGCTGATGGTCGGCAACCTGATGGCCGATTACGTCGGTGACGAAAACTGTCTTGCCAAGTGTCACACTCACGACAAGATTCTCAGCGATTTTCAGCACTCGGTCCATGGTGAACAGATCGCCTCGGACACCGGATTGCCGCTGGTCAATTGCGAATCGTGCCACGGCGCCGGCAGCCTGGCGGTCGAGCACGCCGAAAAGGACCAGAAATGCAACACCAAGGAGTTGCTGCCGATCGGCGATTTTCCGGCCCAGGCCCAGTCGCTGATTTGCCTCAAGTGCCATTCCGCGGCCTCGACCCCGAACCTGACCCACTGGAACGCCAGCGCCCATGCCAATGCCGATGTCAGCTGCTTCGATTGCCACAAGTTGCATCAGGGCCCGAACCAGAAGGTTCCCCGCGAGGAGATGGCCGAACTCTGCTTCGGCTGCCATCAGGAAGTGCGCGCCGACTATGCTCAATTCAGCCACCATCCGGTCCCGGAAGGGAAAATGGTCTGCACCGACTGCCACAACCCGCACGGCACAACCACCGACTTCGACCTGATCGGCATGACCGTCAAGGAGACCTGTACCCGCTGCCACATGGAACGACAGGGTCCCTTCATTTACGAACATGCCGATGTCACCAGCGACTGCACCAACTGTCACCGTCCGCATGGTTCCCCCAACAACCCGCTGCTGACGGTTTCCCAGCCGTTCCTTTGCATGCAGTGCCACACCGGACACCTGGACTCGCATCGCCCGACGCTCGAAAACGTCGAGGTGAAAAGCGGCTTCTACAATCGCTGCACAGACTGCCACTCGGCGATTCATGGTTCCAACATCCCATCGGCCAAGGGACGCGGAACACTCCTCGCCAGATAAACCGGGAGAAATCAGCGATGCGTAATTTGCTATCACATACTCATGACACTCAGGAGCGTGACGTGAAAAAATCAATTTGGAAATTCTTGGCAACCTGTTGTTTGGTACTTTTGGCCAGTCTGGGAGCTGGCGATCCCGCCCTGGCCAACACCCAGGATGCCGTATCCGGATATTTCAACGGTGAGGTCGGTCTTGGTTATCGTAATGTCTGGCTCGACTACGACAAATCGCGGGTCCTCGAATATGTCAGCCTCAGCAATGGCGCTACCGCCAACCTGCAGGTCGACGCCGGTGCGGAGCAGAAACGGCTTAATCTTGCCGGCGACTTTGTCAGCGACCAGGACTACCGGGGCGCACTTGACCTCGACATCAATGGCCTGGTCCGAGTCGAACTGACCACCGACAAGATGGTCCACAACCTTGAACATATCTCGTACAATCGCCCGGCCGGCTACTTGACCTATGACGACCTGAAACCGCAAGATCAGTACCAGATCGAAATTAACCAGAACTCTGCCGACGCCAAGCTCAAACACCCCACCTTCCCCGCCCATCTTGATCTCGGGTTCTCACGCCAGGAAAAAACCGGCCATCAGCAACTGCGCTTTGTCGACGAGGGCAACGGCGGTCTCAACGGCAATGGCAGCTGCGGAAAATGTCACCTGCAATCAACCACCCGGACGGTCGACTGGACAACCGATCAGTTCAGCGCCGGGGTTG
>DATFMT010000133.1:0-32817 GCA_035266745.1 Geothermobacteraceae bacterium
CCGCGACCGCGTCCGACCCGGCGCCGCTGCAGTTCATCTCTCCCTACACCGGGGTGACCATGGGTGAGTTTTTCCGCGACAGCGGCAAGCACGCCCTGATTATTTATGATGACCTTTCCAAGCAGGCGGTGGCCTATCGTCAGCTCTCCCTGCTGCTGCGTCGTCCGCCGGGCCGTGAAGCTTACCCGGGTGACGTCTTCTATCTCCATAGCCGGCTGCTCGAGCGTGCCGCCAAGCTGAACGATTCCCTCGGTGCCGGTTCCTTGACCGCGCTGCCGATCATCGAAACCCAGGCCGGGGACGTTTCGGCCTACATTCCGACCAACGTTATCTCGATTACCGACGGTCAGATCTTCCTCGAGACCGACCTTTTCTACTCTGGTGTCCGCCCGGCGATCAACGTCGGTCTGTCGGTTTCGCGTGTCGGCGGTAGCGCCCAGGTCAAGGCGATGAAGCAGGTCGCCGGGACCCTGCGACTGGCTCTCGCCCAGTTCCGTGAGATGGCCGCTTTTGCCCAGTTCGGTTCCGACCTTGATGCCGCTACCCAGCGTCAGCTGGCCCGAGGTGCCCGCCTGGTTGAAATACTCAAGCAGGGCCAATACCAGCCGTTGCCGGTTGAGCGCCAGGTTGTTGCGATCTATGCTGCCAACAACGGCTATGTTGATGATTACGAAACGACCGCTGTGCAGCGTTACGAGAGTGAGATGCTGACTTTCCTGGAAAGCAAACATGCCGGGATTCTCAGCGATCTGGCCGAGAAAAAGGCGATCGACGAAGACCTCGAAGGGCGACTTAAGGCGGCCCTCGAAGAATTCAAGGGACAATTTGCGGCTTAACCTGCTGATAAGTCAAAGGTCACGATAGATGGCAAATCTGAAGGATATTAAAAAACGTATCAGCTCGGTCAAAAATACCGGGCAGATTACCAAGGCCATGAAAATGGTCTCGGCGGCGAAGCTGAGACGCGCTCAGGATGCGGTGGTCGCTTCCCGGCCCTACGCGGACAAGCTGATGTATGTTTTGTCAAGCTTGGCGCTGCGCGAAGACGCCGATGTCCATCCACTGCTCGAGGAGCGGAGCAAGGGCAAGGCCCTGGTTCTGCTGGTGACAGCCGATCGCGGTCTTTGCGGCGGCTTCAATGCCTCTATCGCAAAAACTGCCGAGCGCTTCATTCGTGAAAAAACCGACGGTTTCGACGATTACGAACTGATGATTGTCGGTCGTAAAGGCAAAGAGTACCTGCGCAGCCGCATGGGGGATAAAATCGGCAAGGTCCACGAGAACCTGACCGGCAGCATCAACTACCAGACTGCGGCACTGATTGGCCAGGAGATCGTCGCGGCCTACCAGGCAGAGAACTACGACGCTGTCTACCTGATCTACAATGCTTTTGTCAGTGCGATTACCCAGGAACCGACCATCACCAAGCTGTTGCCGGTTGAACCGCAACAGGTTGACGAACGCGAGCACGTTGCCCAGTACCTTTATGAGCCGAATCGTGGTGAAGTTCTTTCGCAGATTCTGCCGAAGCACATCGAGGTGCAGATCTTCCGTGGTCTGCTCGAGTCGGTTGCTTCCGAACATGGCGCCCGCATGAGCGCCATGGATAGCGCCAGCAAGAATGCCTCGGAAATGATCGGCAAGCTGACGCTGCAATACAACCGGGCCCGTCAGGCTGCGATCACCACCGAGTTGATGGAAATCATCTCTGGTGCCGAATCCATCAAATAAATACCCAACAGATAAGAATCCACAGGTTAAGGATTATAAAAGGAGGAACGGTTCATCATGAATAAAGGGAAGATCACTCAGGTCATCGGTCCCGTCGTCGACGTCGAGTTTGAAGCGGGGAAACTCCCTGAGATTTACCATGCTATCAAACTCACCAACCCGGCGCTGGGCGAAGGTGAATGGAATCTGGTTTGCGAAGTTGCCCAGCATCTGGGTGAAAACACCGTGCGGACCATCGCGATGGACTCCACCGAAGGTTTGGTTCGCGGTCAGGAAGCACTTGACACCGGTGACCAGATTCTGATGCCGGTTGGTCCCAAGACCCTCGGCCGGATCATGAACGTCATCGGTGAGCCGGTTGACGAAGCTGGCCCGGTTGAAAATGACAAGGCCTGGCCGATCCACCGTCCGGCACCGGATTTTGTCAGCCAGTCGACCAAGGTTGAATCCTTCGAAACCGGGATCAAGGTCGTTGACCTGCTCGCCCCTTACTCGCGTGGCGGTAAAATCGGCCTGTTCGGTGGTGCCGGTGTCGGCAAGACCGTTCTGATCATGGAGCTGATCAACAACGTCGCTCAGCAGCATGGTGGTTACTCGGTTTTCGCCGGTGTCGGTGAGCGGACGCGTGAGGGTAATGACCTCTGGCACGAGATGAAGGATTCGGGCGTTCTCGACAAAGCCGCCCTGATCTACGGTCAGATGAACGAGCCTCCGGGGGCGCGTGCCCGGGTTGCCCTTTCGGCTCTGACCGTCGCAGAGTATTTCCGTGACGAGGAAGGCCAGGACGTGCTGCTCTTTGTTGACAATATCTTCCGTTTCACCCAGGCCGGTTCCGAAGTTTCGGCGCTGCTCGGCCGGATCCCTTCCGCGGTCGGTTACCAGCCGACCCTGTCGACCGAAATGGGCGAGCTGCAGGAACGTATCACCACTACCGACAAGGGTTCGATCACCTCGGTACAGGCGATCTACGTCCCGGCTGACGACCTGACCGACCCGGCGCCGGCCACCGCGTTTGCCCACCTGGATGCGACTACGGTTTTGTCGCGTCAGATTGCCGAGCTCGGTATCTACCCTGCGGTTGACCCGCTTGACTCGACCAGTCGGATCCTTGATCCGCAGGTGGTCGGCGAAGAGCACTACAAGGTCGCCCGTGACGTGCAGTTCGTCCTGCAGCGCTACAAGGATCTGCAGGACATCATCGCCATCCTCGGTATGGACGAGCTCTCCGAAGAAGACCGCCTGGTCGTTTTCCGCGCTCGTAAGATTCAGCGTTTCCTCTCGCAGCCGTTCCACGTTGCCGAGGTCTTCACCGGTTCTCCGGGCAAGTACGTTGAACTGAAAGACACCATCAAGGGCTTCCAGGAGATCGTTGCCGGTAAGCATGATGATCTGCCCGAGCAGGCTTTCTATCTTGTCGGCACCATCGAAGAGGCCATTGAAAAAGCCAAGCAGCTGGCGGCCTAAGACAACCCCTGGCGTTTGAAGGAACTTAGTTCATGGCAGATAAATTAACACTGCAGTTGGTGACCCCCTATAAAAAGGTCTTGTCCCAAGAGGTCGACGAAGTGACCGCGCCTGGTTCGATGGGTGAACTTGGGGTTCTGCCCGGGCATACACCGCTGCTGACGACTTTGAAAATCGGCGAGCTCAGCTACCGGGACGGTAACGAAACTTTCCATGTGGCGGTGAACTGGGGCTACCTGGAGATCGAAGAAGAGAAGGTCAACGTCCTGGTTGAAACTGCCGAACCAGCAGACGATATTGATTTGGCCCGGGCCAAGGCCGCGCTCGGTCGGGCCGAAGAGGCCCTGAAAAAGCTCTCTCCGGAAGACAAGAACTACAAGATCATGGAGGCAGCGCTCGAACGAGCCATGATCCGGATTCAGGTTGCCGGTCGCAAGGGACGCTAGTCGTCCAGTCTACAAATGTAAAGGCGGGTCCGAAAGGGCCCGCCTTTTTTTATACTAAATCAGTTATCGACGACCGGAAAGCGAGCCGGCGGTTTGGGGTTCAGGAGAGCAGCTGATTGTCCGATTCGAGCTGCTGCATCTTATCGCGCACCAGTTCCAGGTGCTCAGCCATTGCCTGACGCGCACCGTCGGGATCGCGGGCGGCAATCCGCTCCATGATCGTCCGGTGATGCTCGAGCAGCATCTTGATATAGCCCTCTTTCTGGTAAAATTCGGTCAGGGCGACCATGATCGTGGTGTGAAACAGACCCTGGATGGTGTTCAAAACATGCAGTTGAATGGTATTGTGGGTCGCAGTGGTGATGGCGTAATGAAAGCGGGTGTCAATTTCGGCATCCCAACCGCCGTCTTCCGCCTGGCGCTCCATTTCGGCAACCAGTTTGCGTAGCGTCTCGATCTCTTCATCGGTGGCCCGTTGCGCTGCCAGGTAAGCCGACCAGGTTTCCAGGCCCATGCGCACTTCAGCCAGGTGGTGCAGCATGCGCGGGTTTTTTTCCACCAGAGAGGTCAGCGGGTCGGCCAGGGTCGACTCGGTCAATGAGCGGACAAAGGTGCCGCCCCCCTGGCGGGATTCGACCAGGCCCATCGCCTCCAGGACCATGATCGCTTCACGAACCGAAGGGCGACTGACGCCGAGCAGGGCGGCGAGTTCCCGTTCTGAGGGGACCCGTTCGCCGGGTTTGAGTTGACCTTCGGAAATCAGCACCTTGATCTGGGTAACGATTTCCTCGGAGATTTTTTTCGGTCGGATCGGCTTGAATACGTTGGTCATTCCATTTCTCCACCTGGAATATTGGTATGACCAGTTTTTAGCATGGGCAGTAGATTTTCTCAACTCTTTTCACACCGAGTGGGTGCAGATTAAATGCAACAGGCCATCATTCATCTCGATATGGACGCGTTTTTCGCTTCTGTTGAACAGGTGGACGATCCCCGGCTGGTCGGCCAGCCGGTCATTGTCGGCGGCAGCCCGGAGCGTGGGGTGGTCTGTGCCTGTTCCTACGAGGCACGCGCGTATGGCGTTCACTCGGCGATGGCGATGGCCAAGGCGCTCAAGCTCTGCCCTGCGGCCTTGGTGCGACCAGTGCGCAAGGAGCGTTATCGGCAGGTCTCGCGGCAGATTTTTACGATCTTCAGTGAATTTACCGATCGGGTCGAGCCGCTGTCGATTGACGAGGCGTTTCTCGATGTGACGGGCTGCGAGCGGTTGCTCGGCGCACCCCTGGAGATTGCCCGGACGATTATTGCCCGGGTCAAGCAAGAGACCGGTCTGACGGTCAGCGCCGGGGTTGCCGCGAACAAGTTTCTCGCCAAGCTCGCTTCTTCCCGCTGCAAGCCGGCCGGGCTGCTGGAACTCAAGCCGGAGCAGGTTGATGCCTATCTGCTCCCCCTGCCGATCGAGGCGCTGTGGGGCGTCGGTCCCAAGACCGCCGGACAACTGCATCAGCATGGAGTCCGCACCGTTGCAGATTTGCGGAAGTTAGCGCGGAGCACGCTGGAAAACCGGCTCGGTCAGCTCGGTGGCACCCTCTACGAGCTCTGTCGCGGAATGGATGAGCGGGAGGTGATCAGCGCCAGCGAACCGCAGTCGATCGGTGCTGAAGAGACCTTTGCCGTCGATCTGCTGGCTGAAGCGGATTTGAACCGCGAGCTGCTGCAGCTGGCGACCCAGGTCACCCGGCGGGTCCGTCGCTCCGGTCGGTCCGGCCGGACACTGCAGCTGAAGATCAAGTATGCCGATTTCAGTCAGGTCAGCCGCAGTGCTACGTTTGACAGGGGAGAGGACTCAACCGAAACGGTGTACCAGACCGCAAAGCGACTTTTGCACATCCATCGGCACCCGCAACGTCCGATTCGGCTGCTCGGACTTTATCTCAGCGACTTTCAGGTTGCCGACACGGGGCAGCAGGAGCTGTTCGGAAAAGAGCCGGGGCGGAATCGCTCCCTCGATGCGGCGCTCGATTCCCTGCAGGAGCGGTTTGGCGCTGCCGGGGCCACTCGGGCGACCCTGATTAGGGGTGGAGCGTCAACAAACGGCCGGAAGCAGCCGCGCTAAACTGCGCAGGCTCCGTTCGAGGTGCTCGGCACTGTGGGCCTCAAGAGTCATGCTCGGCGGCTCGGAACATGCGGCGAGAAACGCGTTCAGGGGCGAGAAGTCGATATTCCCTTCCCCGAGCGGCAAATGCTGGTCGGTACCGCCGAAATTGTCGTGCAGGTGCAGGTGAAACAAGCTGCTTGCCAGCGGCTGCAGCCAGTTGCCCAGCTGCGGGTCGGCGGCAAACAGGTTCCAGTGGCCGACATCGAAACAGTAGCCGCACAGCGGATGATCGATGGCCGTGACCAGCTGGATCAGGGTGTCCGGGCTGGTTTCAAAAATATTTTCTACGGCGATCCGCACCCCGAATTGCTCAACAATCGGGAGCAGTTGCTGGAAAAACGGCAACGCCCGGTCGAACCAGAGTTGCGGGTTATGGTCATAATGCCACTGATCATAGCCCGGATGCACGACCATCAGCTTTGCGCCGAGCCGGTCCGCTGCCGCCAGGGCCTGTTCCAGGCGCTGCCGGGTTGCAGCCCTGACGATCGGGTCCAGTGCTCCGGGGTTGAGATCCATGAACGGAGCATGAACGGTGATGGCCAGGCCGGCCTGCCGCAGCTCGGCCGCGACCCGCTCCAGATCCTGGTTGGCCAACAGGTCAAGATCTGCGCCGTGAAAACCGAGTTCCGGTTGCAACTGACGGTCGAGCAACTGGGGTAGCCATCGGTCGATTTCCCGCCAGGGGACATGGACGTGCAGCGGGTTCATGCGGTCCCTGCCTGGCCGCTGGCGATCTGTTCGAGATTGAGGATCGCCGGCGATTCACCGAGGGTGATCAGAACGTCACCGGCTTCGATCACGGTTTCCGAAGCCGGGTTGAAGACCATGTTGCCATCGCCTTTTTTGATCCCGACGATGATGATACCGAGGTCCTTGCGGATCCCCGAGTTGATCAGGTTCTTGCCGGCCAGACGCGAGGCATTGCGGATCCTGATTTCCTCGAGCTGAAGTTCGAGGTTGTGCCCGGCGGTGGCAATTTCGATGAAATCGACCACCGAGGGGCGCAGAATCGCCTGGGCCATGCGGGTCGCACCGATGGTATAGGGGGAGATGACCTTACTGGCACCAGCCCGGCGCAGTTTCAACTCCGACCCTTCCTCTCCCGACCGGGCCAGGATGAACAGACTTGGATTCAGGCCACGGGCGGTCAGGGTGATATAGACATTCTCGGTGTCCGAGGTAACCGCGGTGATCAGTCCCTTGGCGCGGCGGATACCGGCCGCTTCCAGGGTCTCGTCATCGGTGGCGTCGCCCTGGACGAAGAGAATCCCCTCTTCGGCGAGCTTGGCGCAGAGTTCCGGGTCTTTCTCGACCACCACAAAGGGAAGAGGCTTGGCCTGGAACTCCTTGCAGATCAGGTTGCCGATCCGACCGTAACCGCAGATGATGTAGTGAGCTTCCATTTTGCCGATCTGTTTTTCCACTTTTTTTCTCCCCATAATCTGCCGCAATTGTCCTTCGACGGTGAAGCGGATCAGGCTACCCGCCGAATAGGCGATGAAGCTGGCACCGAAAACGATCAACAGGATGGTAAACGCCTTGCCCTGATCAGAAAGCGGAGCGACTTCACGAAACCCGACCGTTGCCAGGGTGATGATGGTCATGTAGAGGGAGTCGAACAGGGACCACCCCTCAATAAGGGCATAACCTCCCGTTCCCAGGGCGACGATAGCAAGCAGGATCAGCAGTGAGTAGCGCAAGTGATGGATCGGGTTCATGGATTCTCCGCAGGCCAAGAATATCAGGATGATAGCCTTGCCACGGCGAAATGGCAAGCAGCTCCGGTCACCTGTGCCGAGCCGGCGAGAAAAGGCTTGACATACTATGTATACTGTATACAATCGTACCCTGTATTAAATTCGTCTGATATGGAGCCCGCCATTGAGGAAAAAACCTATTGAACGTCACCAGACCCTACGGGAAAAGATTCTCGAAACGATTCGCGAATCGATTCTCAAAGGAACTCTCAAGCCTGGCGAAAAAGTTGCCGAACCGGAACTTGCCGAGCGCTTCGGTATCAGCCGGACCCCGATCCGGGAAGCCTTCCGTCAACTCGAGTCGGAAGGCTATTTGACGGTCATTCCGCGCAAGGGGGCGGTGGTCGCTTCGTTATCGGAGCGGGATGTTGACGAGTTTTACGCGATCAAGAGTATTCTCGAAGGATATGCCGCCCGCCTGGCCGCCGCCCAATTGACCGACAAGGATATCGAACGCCTTGAAACGATCAACGAAAAACTCGCATCGCTGGCCGCCGAGGGGGATGTCAAAAACTTTTTTCGGGTCCACAACGAGTTCCACGAACTGTTCATCCGCGCGGCCGGAAACGAAAAACTCCAGGAACTGATCGAACAGGTCGGGATGAAATTCAATCGCCTGCGGATGGCCTCCTTGTCTCTGCCGGGGCGGATGGAAATTTCGGTTGCCGAGCATAAGAAGATCATCGAGGCCTTCAAGGCCAATAACGGCCTCGAAGCCGATCGTCTGGTCAGTCATACGGCGGCTCTGGGCGGCCAGGTGCTGATTCAGAGCATGGCCCAACAGGAAGGGCGTAAAGCCGAATCGGCGATTCTCAAGCAGGCGATCGACGTCTAACCTCTTCACATGACCAGCACCACTAACGGCCGCCTGAACTGGGCGGCCGTTTTCTGTTTTCGCAGGCGAAAATCACTCAATATTTGTCGGTCAGCAAGGAGAAGCGCTGAAACTAAGAACAAGACCCATGACGGAACTCCGGAATGCGTCAAACTCTGCCTGCCGACAGTTCCGACCAGGCATCCCTGCCCTTTTCAGTCGCCGCGTCGCAGCATCCCGGTTGGATTGCTCTGCCCGGACCGCTGAATCTGCACCCCAGGGCAGCAAAAGAATTAAATTCGGCAGTGAGATTGCCGCAGTGCTGCGGACGATGTCTGCTAAAATGCAATAATGCGCTAATAGATGGAACCAGCCGTCGTGACGAGCGTAACAGGAGTTTTACATGAGTATTCGCGTCAAGTTGCAGCATACGACCCATTACCGGTTTGATCGCCTGGTGAACCTTGCCCCTCACCTGCTGCGGTTGCGCCCCGCGCCACATTCCCGGACGCCGATCCAGTCCTATGCCTTGCGTATCGAGCCGCAGAAACATTTCATCAACTGGCAGCAGGACCCGTTCGGCAACTACCTGGCCCGGCTGGTGTTTCCCGAACGCACCCGTGAGCTGCGGATTGAGGTTGAGCTGGTCGCCGAGTTGACGGTTTTCAATCCTTTTGATTTTTTTATCGAAGAGTATGCCGAAAGCGTCCCCTTCACCTATCCGCAGCAATTGTACAAGGAGCTGGTCCCCTACTTTGAAACCGAAACAGCCGGCCCGCTGCTGCAGGAGTGGCTCGATCAGGTCGACCGCAGTGCAACCACCACAATCGATTTTCTCGTCGCGCTCAATCGCCGGGTGCAGCAGACCGTCAACTATTCGGTCCGCATGGAGCCGGGCATCCAGCCCCCGGAGGTGACCCTGGAGAAGCGGCTCGGCTCCTGCCGGGATACCGGCTGGCTGCTGGTGCAGATCCTGCGCCAGCTTGGGCTGGCGGCGCGGTTTGTTTCCGGCTATCTGGTCCAGTTGAGCGCCGATGAAAAATCGCTGGACGGGCCGAGTGGGCCGGAAGCCGATTTTACCGATCTGCACGCCTGGGCGGAAGTTTATCTTCCGGGGGCCGGCTGGGTCGGTCTCGATCCGACCTCCGGCTTGCTCACCGGCGAGGGGCATATCCCGCTCGCCTGTACCCCCGATCCGGTCAGCGCTGCCCCGGTCACCGGTGCCACCGATCGCTGTGAAGTCTCCCTGGAATTTTCCAACCAGGTGACCCGAATCCATGAAGACCCGCGGGTCACCAAGCCCTACAGTGACCAGCAGTGGCAACAGATCGACCTGCTCGGGCAACAGGTTGATGCCGATCTGCTCGCCAACGATGTCCGCCTGACCATGGGCGGCGAACCGACCTTTGTCTCGATCGATGACATGGAGGGGGCCGAGTGGAATACCAGCGCCGATGGCCCGCACAAGCGCCAGCTGGCCCAGGCCCTGCTGCTGCGGCTGCAGCAGGCGTTTGCGCCGGGTGGATTACTGCATTTCGGCCAGGGCAAGTGGTACCCGGGGGAGCTGCTGCCGCGCTGGTCGTATGGCTGCTTCTGGCGCAAGGATGGCCAGCCGGTCTGGGGAGAGCCTGAATTATTGGCCGATATCAGCAAGGATTACGGAGTGACCGCTGCCGATGCCGAACGCTTCGGTCAGCTGTTAGCCGGCAAGCTCGGGCTCAAAGCGCAGGATCTGGTGGCTGGCTACGAGGATGTTTTCTACTACCTGTGGCGCGAAGGGACCCTGCCGGACAATGTTGACCCGCTCAAGGCAGACCTCAAGGACTCCCTCGAACGCCGCTACCTGACCGAGTTGCTCGACAAGGGGATGGGGACGCCAAGCGGCTATGCCCTGCCGCTGCGCTGGGACACGAGCCGCCAGAGCTGGCGTGGCGGACGCTGGGACTTCCGTCGCGGGGCGATGTTCCTGATCCCCGGCAACTCACCGATGGGACTGCGTCTGCCGCTCGAATCGCTCCCCTGGGTCGCCCCGGAGCAGCGCGAGGTCGAGCCGAGCCACGACCCGTTCGGCGAACTGCCCGAACTGGGAGACTATGCCGGTGAGGTCGCCAGGCGCTACAGCAAGGTCGAGCCCCCGGCTTCGCACCCCGACCAGCAGGAGCAGGCGGTCGCGGATGCGGCCGGTGACGGAACCGTCGCCGTGCCGCACACGGCCCTTTGCGTCGAGGCTCGGGATGGCCGACTGCATCTCTTCATGGCCCCCCTGACCATCCTTGAGCATTACCTGGAACTGCTCGCCGCCGTCGAGGCCACGGCAGCCGAGCTGGCGCTGCCGGTGGTGATCGAAGGCTACGAGCCGCCGCGAGACAACCGCCTGGAGCGACTGCTGGTCACGCCGGACCCGGGGGTCATCGAGGTCAATATCCACCCTGCCGCGAACTGGCCCGAACTGGTTCACAACACGACGACTCTCTACGCCGAGGCGCGGCAGAGCCGGCTCGGGACCGAAAAGTTCATGCTCGACGGGCGCCATTCCGGAACCGGTGGCGGCAACCACATCACCCTCGGTGGGGCGACCCCGGCCGACAGCCCGATGCTGCGCCGGCCCGATCTGCTCCGCAGCCTGGTGACCTACTGGCAGCACCACCCGGCGCTTTCCTATCTCTTCTCCGGTATGTTCATCGGTCCGACCAGCCAGGCGCCACGAATCGACGAAGGGCGCGATGACGCCCTCTACGAACTGGAGATCGCCTTTCAGCAGATGCCGCAGGGCGAGGTGCCGGCCCCTTGGCTGGTTGACCGGCTGCTGCGCAACCTGCTGATCGATATGACCGGCAACACCCACCGGGCCGAATTCTGTATCGACAAGCTCTATTCACCGGACAGCCCGAGCGGCCGCCTCGGCCTGGTCGAACTGCGCGCCTTCGAAATGCCCCCGCATGCACGGATGAGCCTGGTCCAGGCCCTGCTGCTGCGGACCCTGGTCGCCTGGTTCTGGAACCAGCCCTACAGTCACGACCTGGTCCGTTGGGGGACCGAACTGCATGACCGGTTCTTGCTGCCGCACTATGTCCGCGAGGATATGCGCGAGGTGACGGCCGACCTGCGCCGGGCCGGTTACAGCTTTGAGCTCGACTGGTTCGAGCCGTTCCTCGAGTTTCGTTTCCCGCATTATGGCAGCGTCATGGTTGATGGCATCGAGCTGGAACTGCGCTTCGCCATTGAACCCTGGCATGTCCTCGGTGAAGAAGTCACCAGCCAGGGGACGGCCAGGTATGTCGATTCGTCGGTCGAACGGCTCCAGCTGCGGGTCACCGGCATGACCGAGCCGCGCCATGCCATCGTCTGCAACGGCCGCCGTCTGGCCATGCGCAGCACCGGGCGCCGGGGTGAATATGTGGTCGGGGTCCGGTACCGGGCCTGGAATCCTCCGTCGGCCCTGCATCCGACCATCCGGCCTCATTCGCCGCTGGTCTTCGACCTGGTCGACACCTGGAATGGCCAGACCCTTGGTGGCTGTACCTATCACGTCTCGCACCCTGGCGGCCTCAGCTACGAGGCCTTTCCAATCAACGCCTACGAGGCCGAAGCGCGGCGGGTCAACCGCTTCTGGGATCTCGGCTATAATCCGGGGGTCATCGAACCTCCCCCGCTGCAGCCGAGCAGTGGCCAGTTCCTTGCCACGGGGAGCCCGGTCGTCCCAGTCCTGCCAGCCGAAGAGGAGCCGAACCTGGAGTTCCCCTATACAGTGGATTTGCGCAGACAACCTGCTCTATAATCGGCCCAGAAACACACGCATGCGAGGCAGCTGAATGGTCCAGGGAAACGCCGCCACTCCTATCGGCGGGCAATATTACGAAACCAAGCTCGGTAGTTATGACGAGATGTGCGCCTTTGAGGGGCAGCTCCTGCCACACTGGCAACCACTGCTGCAGGAGATCGAGCAACTCGGCCGCGACGGCCTCGAACGCCGGCAGCAGATGGCACAGCGGCTGTTGCGCGAGAATGGTGTCACCTTCAACATCTACGACGGCCAGCGCGGCGCCGCCAGCCCCTGGCAGCTCGATCCGGTCCCACTGTTCATCAGCGCGGAGGAGTGGGCGGTCATCGAGGCCGGCCTGGTGCAGCGGACCGAACTGCTCAACCTGGTGCTCGCCGACCTCTATGGTGCCCAGACTCTGCTCAGGCAGGGGATCCTGCCGCCCGAGCTGATTTTCAGCCACGCCGGTTTCCAGCGCTGCTGCGTCGGCGTGCCGTTTCCCGACCAGCGGCCGCTGGTGCTCGCCTCCTCCAACCTCGCCCGCGGCCCCGACGGGCGCATGTGGGTTATCGATGACCGCACCCAGTCACCTTCCGGCGCCGGCTACGCGCTGGAAAACCGCATGGTGATGACCCGCATCGCTCCGGCGCTGTTCCGCGATTGCCACGTCAAGCGCCTGGCCAGCTTCTTCCAGCCGCTGCGTGACCGCCTCGCCCGGCTGGCGCCGCAGAACCGGCAGGATCCGCGCATCGTCGTGCTGACGCCGGGCCCCTACAGCCCGACCTACTTCGAGCATGCCTACCTGGCCAACTACCTCGGCTACGCCCTGGTCCAGGGGGACGATCTCAGCGTCCGCGACGGCCGGGTCTGGCTCAAGTCCCTCGAGGGGCTGCACCAGGTTGATGTCATCCTCCGCCGCCTCGACGACGCCTACTGCGACCCGCTTGAGCTGCGCGAGGATTCGCGCCTTGGCGTCAGCGGTCTGGTCCAGGCCGCTCGCCTCGGCCACGTCGCCATTGCCAACCCGATCGGCAGCGCGGTGCTCGAAAACCACGGGCTGATGGCCTTTTTGCCGAGCATTGCCCGGCATTTCCTCGGCGAGGAGCTCAAGCTGCCGTCGGTGGCGACCTGGTGGTGCGGCCAGGCCCGCGAGCGCAACTTCGTCCTCGATAACCTCGACCAGATGGTGATCAAGACCATCCACCGCAGCCGCGGCTACCGGGCGATCTTCGGCGCCCAGCTTACCACGGCTGAGTTGGCCGAGCTGCGCGAGCGGATTCTCGCCCGGCCGCACCTGTACACCGGCCAGGAGATGGTCAGCTTCTCCACCGCGCCGTCGCTGGTCGATGGTCACATCGAGCCGCGCCACGCGGTGCTGCGTTCGTTCCTGGTCGCCGGCGACGACGGTTACATCGCCATGCCCGGCGGCCTGACCCGCATCTCCACCCAGCAGGGGGAGCTGGTGGTGTCGAACAGGTTCGGCGGGTCGAGCAAGGACGCCTGGGTGCTGTCGGACCGGCCGGTCAACTACGTCAGCCTCTGGCGCCAGCCGCAGCTCGACCAGGTGCTGCCGCTGAGAGCCGAGCCGTTGCCGAGCCGCGCCGCCGACAACCTGTTCTGGGCCGGGCGCTATGTCGAGCGCGCCGAGGGGATCGCCCGCCTGCTGCGCGCCATCTTCCTGGTGCGGCGCGAGCTGCGCGACGCCCATGCCGACGACCAGAAACCCTACCTGCACAGCCTGCTGCGCGCCCTGACCCATGTCACCGGCACCTACCCCGGCTTCGTCGGCGAGGGGTCCAAGCCGCTGCTGCGCAAACCCCAGGGCGAAATCCGCTCCCTGCTGCACGATCAGGAGCGCCCCGGGAGTCTGGCCGCCATCCTGCGGTCCTTCGGCCAGGCGGCGTTGACCGTGCGCGACTACTGGCCGGCGGAGATCTGGCGGGTGATCGACGCCATCCAGCAGGACTGGCCGATCGACAACGAGGCGCCGGAGTCGGGTAGCTACCGGATGGAGGATCGCCTCGACCACCTGATCATGCAGCTGGTCGCCTTCGGGGGCCTCAGCGCCGAGAGCATGACTCGCGAGTCCGGCTGGATGCTGCTCGATATCGGCCGGCGCCTGGAGCGGGCCCTGGGGCTGATATCCCTGCTGCGCGCCACCCTGGTGCCGGTCCTGGATGATTCCATCCATCGCCAGCTGATGGAGGCGGTGCTGGTGACCTGCGACAGCCTCAACACCTTCCGGCGCCGCTACCGTTCCTACATGCACCTGCCGACGGTCATCGAGCTGCTGCTGATGGACGAAAGCCACCCCCGCTCGCTGGCCTACCAGCTCGACGCGCTGCAGCAGCATATCGCCGATCTGCCGCATGACAATTCCCGCCACCGTCTTGGCGCCGACCAGCGCTGTATCCTCGCCGCCTACACCGAGCTACGCCTGGCCGACGCGGCCGAGCTCTCCCGCTGCGAAAAAGAGGACGGCTACTGCAAATCGCTCGATCAGCTGTTCGAGAGCCAGACTGCGAGCCTCTGGAAGCTCTCCGACCAGTTGACCGAGACCTATTTCAGCCACGCTCAGCCGTTGCAGCAGCTGGCGCCGCAGCAGCAGGACGAGGACGCATGAAATACCGGGTGATCCATACCACCGAATTCGACTACGAAGTACGGGCCGGCCTCTGCTACAACGAGGCGCGCCTGCTGCCGCGCGAGCTGCCGCAGCAGAAGGTCCTCTCCTCCACCCTGCAAATCGAGCCGCAGCCCAACGACCGCTACCAGCGTCTCGACTTTTTCGGCAACCGCACCGACTACTTCTCCATCCAGCAGCCGCACGAGACGCTCCGGGTCACCGCCACCAGCGTCGTCGAAGTCACCGCGCCGCCGCCGCTCGAGCTGGTCGAGCCCCTCCCCTGGGAAACCGCCCGCGACCGCCTGAGCAACGACCACTCGCCGGCGATCATCGAGGCGATCCAGTACGCCCTCGACTCCCCCAGCGTCGTCGTCGACGCGCAACTGTGTGACTATGCCCGGCCGTCGTTCCCGCCGGGGCGGCCGCTGCTCGAGGCGGTGCGCGACCTGATGCAGCGCATCTACCGCGAATTCAAGTTCGACCCGGAGTTCTCCACCATCGCCACCCCGCTCAAGGAGGTGCTGGCGCACCGCAGCGGTGTCTGCCAGGACTTCGCCCACCTCGCCATCGGCTGTCTACGCGCTCACGGCCTGGCCGCACGTTACGTCAGCGGCTACATCGAGACCCAGCCGCCGCCGGGCAAAGAGCGGCTGGTCGGCGCCGACGCCTCGCATGCCTGGTTCTCGGTCTTCCAGCCGGGCAGCGGCTGGTTCGACTTCGACCCGACCAACAACCAGGTGCCGCGCGAACAGCACATCACCGTCGCCTGGGGGCGGGATTTCACCGATGTCACGCCGCTCAAAGGGGTGGCGTACGGCGGCGGCGAGCACGAGCTCAAGGTCGCGGTCGACGTCGAACCCCTCACCTGATCCCGTTGCTTCTTCACTAAGAAAATTCAGCTGCGCAGCTTGTAGCCCTTGCCGATCAGCGCCCCGGCGAAGACGAACAGTCCCAGGGCCATGGCGACGGTGACACCGAAGGCGACCGCGAAGCTGACGTCGCCGACCCCGAGGATCGCGTGGCGAAAGCCGTCGATCAGGTAGAAGAGCGGGTTGAGGTGGGAGAGGTGCTTCCAGGGCGAGGGGAGGATCGAGATCGGGTAGAAGACCCCGCCGAGGTAGATCAGCGGCAGGATCAAAAAGTTGGTGAACATCGACAGGGTGTCGAAGTTCTTGGCGAAGATCGCCGCGATCAGGCCGAACTGGGCGAACAGGAAGCTCGCCAGCAGCGCCATCAGGATTGCCAGCAGCGGTGCGTGCCAGGGGAGCCCGGCGAACAGGGTCGAGATCAGCCAGGTGACTATTCCGACCAGCATGCCGCGCAGCATCGCCGCCAGGGTGTAGGCGAGGATGAACTGCGGCGGGGTCACCGGAGTGACCAGCAGATCGACGATCCCGCCCAGGTAGCGCGACATGAACAGCGACGACGAGCAGTTGGCGAAGGAGTTGTTGATCACCCCCATCAGGATCAGCCCGGGGATGACGAACTGGGCGTAGCTGAAGCCTTCGAGGACGCTGATCCGCTCCCCCAGGGTGGCGCCGAAGATGAACAGGTAGAGCGAGGCGGTGATGATCGGGGTGAGCAGGGTCTGCGAAGCGACCCGGAAAAAGCGCAAAATCTCCTTGCGCAGCAGGGTGTAGAACGGCAGCCAGCTGCGGAACTCGTCGCGGCGGTCGCTCCGGCTCATGCCCCACCCCCCTCGCGGGTCAGCTGCAAAAAGACCTCCTCCAGTCCGCTCTGGTCGGTTTCGAAGTCGTTGATCCCGAGTTGCAGGTGCGACAGGCGCCGCAGCAGGTCGCCAACCCCCTGCTCGGTCGGCAGGCAGAGGATCAGCTGGCGGCCGTTGCCGTTGAGGCGCGGATGGTACTCCTCGAGCCCGGCCGGGACGGCATCCAGGCTTTTGTCGAGCCACAGGCGCAGGGTCCGGCGTGACAGGCGCCGCACCAGCTCGCGGGTCGACTCCAGGGCGACCAGCTCGCCGTGGTTCATGATCGCGACCCGCTCGCACATCTCCTCCGCCTCCTCCAGGTAGTGGGTGGTCAGCAGGATGGTGGTGCCGTTGCGGTTGATCTCGCGGGCGAAGTCCCACAGCCCGTGGCGCAGTTCGACGTCGACCCCGGCGGTCGGCTCGTCGAGGATCAGCAGCCGGGGGCGGTGGATCAGCGCCTTGGCGATCATGAAGCGGCGCTTCATCCCCCCTGAGAGCTTCAGCATCACCTTGTGCAGGTGCGGACCGAGGCCGAGGCGCTCGATCAGCTGCTGGCGCCAGGCCGGGTCGTCGGCGACGCCGTAGTACCCGGAGTGGAGTTTCAGCGCCTGGTCGATGGTGAAGAAGTTGTCGATGACGACCTCCTGGTGGACGACCCCGACCAGGCTGCGGGTGGTGCGGTAGCTGCTGACGTTGTCGTGGCCGAAGACGGAGATGGAGCCGGAGCCGATCCGGGTCACCCCGGCGATCATGTTGATGGTGGTGCTCTTCCCGGCGCCGTTGGGGCCGAGCAGGCCGAAGATCTCCCCCTCGCGGATGGAGAAGTTCAAATCCTTCACCACGTGGGCGGGGCCGAAGTGCTTGTTGAGTCGGGTGATGTTCAGGGCCGGATGCATAACCGCAACTATCGCCCCCGCAGCCATGCTTGTCAAGCCGCTGCTGGCAGGTTAGGATGCAACAGGAAGTCAAATCATTCTTACCGGTTAGGAGGAGCAGCATGGTCAAGCTCGACCGGATCACCACCGGTGGCGGCGACAAGGGGCGCACCTCGCTCGCCAACGGCGAACGGGTCGCCAAACACAGCCTGCGGGTCAACGCCTACGGCAGCGTCGACGAACTCAACAGCCTGCTCGGCGTGGTCGCCACGGAGGCCCTGCCGGACGCGGTGGCGGAGGAGATCGGCCGGATCCAGAACGACCTGTTCGATCTCGGTTCCGACCTGGCCGCCCCGCCGCTGGACGGCAAGGCAATCAAGGTGCCGCGCATCGGCACGCATCACGTCGAGCGGCTGGAGGGGGCGCTGGCGGCGGTCACCGACCAGCTTCAGCCGGCCCCCAGTTTCGTCCTCCCCGGCGGCAGCAAGGGGGCGGCCTACCTGCACCTGGCCCGCTCGGTGACCCGGCGGGTCGAGCGCGAGGTCTGGGCGCTGGCCGAAGCTGAACCGGCAGCTGGCCAGGTCAACCCGTACTGTCTCACCTACCTGAACCGGCTCTCGGACCTCTGCTTCGTCTGGGCCCGGCTCTGCAACGACAGCGGCCGCAGCGACCGGCTCTGGAAACCCTGTGAGAACTGCTAAATCCTTACTGGGCTCACGCGACGCCGCGACGAACGCAACGAAGAAGCTAGGCCAAAGGCGGTTCTAACCCATTTAAAAGGGTTTGGTTTGCTGTTTAGATTGAGCGTCGCGGCGTCGCGTGAGGCTGGCTTTAGAGTTTTTGATCATAGAGGAGGAACAAACATGAAACAAACGGTTCTTATCACCGGCGCCTCGGCCGGTTTCGGTGCCGCCGCGGCGCGACTCTATGCCGCTCGCGGCGACAAGCTGGTGCTGGTCGCCCGGCGCCTGGCGCCGCTGGAGCAGCTGCGCGACGAGCTCGCCGGCAAGACCCAGGTCCACCTGCTGCAGCTCGACGTCCGCGACCGCGGGCAGGTCGAAGAGCAGCTCGCCGCCCTCCCCGCGCCTTTCAATGAAGTCGACATCCTGATCAATAACGCCGGGTTGGCGCTCGGCCTGGAGCCGGCGTACCAGGTCAACCTCGACGACTGGGAGATCATGATCGACACCAACATCAAGGGGTTGACCTATTTCACCCGCTTTTTGCTGCCGGGGATGGTTCGGCGCCAGCGCGGCCACGTCGTCAACATCGGTTCCACCGCCGGCTCCTGGCCCTATCCCGGCGGCAACGCCTATGGCGGCACCAAGGCGTTTGTCGCACAGTTCACCCGCAACCTGCGCACCGACCTGGTCGGCAGCGGGGTGCGGGCCACCTGCATCAAGCCGGGGATGGCCGAGACCGAGTTTTCCAACGTCCGCTTCAAGGGGGATGCGGAGAAGGCCGCCAAGGTCTACGCCGGCGCCAACCCGCTGACCGCCGAGGACATCGCCAACATCATCTTCTGGGTGACCGAGCAGCCGCCCCACGTCAACGTCAACGAGCTGGAGGTGATGCCCGTCAGCCAGACCTGGGGCCCATTTGTGGTGCATCGCGAGGAATAGGAAGGAGCCGCAACGATGTCTGTCGATCAAAAGATCGATTACCTCGAACTGCCGGCCCGCGATCTCGATGCGGTGCAGAGTTTTTATGAAAAGGCCTTCGGCTGGGCGTTTACCCCCTACGGCCCCGACTATCGGGCCTTCAACGACGGTAAACTCGACGGCGGCTTCTACCGGGCAGGGCTTAAGTCGTCGACCGCCACCGGCGCGGCGCTGATCGTGCTCTACGCCAGCGACCTGGAGAAGACCCGCAAACAGGTGCTCGCCGCCGGCGGCAGCATCGTCAAGGAGATCTTCACCTTCCCCGGCGGGCGGCGGTTTCATTTCGCCGATCCCAATGGCAATGAGCTGGCGGTCTGGTCGGATAAATAGGACTATTCTCTTGTCGGACAAAACTTGACGGTTCCCATATTGAGTGCCGTAGTTTCCGTTTTGGGAATGAACGAGACGAAAGTAAGTGGCCAATTATGGGATTTAGCAATTGCCGCCGGAGCACTCCTGAACGATCCCGTCAATCAGAACAGGTCATGTATCGCCAGAAAACCGCCAGTCCCTTGCGGGGCTCCTGATGAGCGTGCTATAAGAAATCATTCATGAATCATGGAGGGGGCGCCGTGGGCGGTGACAGGACGAGATAAGCGGGCAACCCGCCGGAACCAGAGAGGTCCGGGCGGGTTGTTTTGTTCGGGAGCTTATGCGGATCCGCATAAGCTCCCCGGTGCCAAGTTTTTTTATGGATAAGGCCCTGAATTAATTCAGGGAAAAGGAATATTTTTTCAAATCGATAGCGGCGGTTTTGCGGAAAAGGTCCGCAATTTCGGATATTATCCGGATCCGTCTAAATACAGTTATGCAGTAAATACATTAATTCTGTGAGAGTTATGGATTCAAAGGTAACAGCAGTTATACAGAAAACTTCAGTCTTAAAGGATCGGCTTCGTCATCTTGTTACTAGCTACGAATATCCAACAGACAAAAAAAGTCAAACTTTAGTCGCGTATCACAGCATTTTGGCAGAGCACCACTCAGCAATTTTCTTATTAATCCAAAATGATTTATGCGGCTCTGCTTTCGCCTTGGCCAGACCCGTATATGAAATTCTTTATCGTGCTCACTGGGTTGCTGCTTGTGCTGACGAAAAACAAATTGAAGGCATTTTTGAAGACAAAGACATTTTTCCTAAAATGCATGATTTGGTCAGTCAAATTGATAGTGCATTTAATACCGGTGACTTTTGGCGGACAATAAAAAAGAATTCTTGGAGCCCAATGAATGATTACACTCATTCTGGTATACGGCAGATTGGACGCCGATTTAAAGACAATCAAGTCAATCAAAATTACGAAACTGGAGAAATTCTTGAACTATTGAATGGTAGCAATATCGCCCTTTTGCTTATTGCAAATTTATTTTTCAGTTTTTTTAAAAAAGAATATGCATGTAGTGAAGTTCAAGAAATAATTTTAAATTATAATAAATAAAAAACCTGCATAACACTTATCAGGCCCCCGGCCGTCAAGGACGAAATAGTCCCTGACACGAGAAAATAGATTTTCCGTTCTTTGACAAGCGACTGATCAACCAGACCCACCGGGTTCCGGCTTGGGATTCTTTTCTGGCTGCAGACGAATTCTGCTCCAAACACTTATCGAGGCTCTTGATGCAGGGGCCGGTCTTGGTCGACCTGGTTCTCCCTGCCGCCTGGAATCACGCGCGTGCCCTTATGCCGTCCCAGTCAAGACATCGAGGTCCATCGGTACTGCCCGTGATGACCGCAGTTAGGTGCGGGATCGGGGAAGGGGCAGAATCCGGCGCCGGCCGTTGTGACCCTCGCGCAAGCTGTGTGGGAGCGAGGCGGACCGCCAATCAATGCAAGCAGGCTGGCGGATGTTGGCGGATCATGCGGCCCGGTTCGGGGTTGCCCCCAGAAGTCTTCGCTTCACTCTGGCCTCTGAAGCTGATCTCGTCTTAAGTGGCTGCCGCCAGTTAGACGGCCCGGCTGATCCGCCTCCTCCCGATCAGGCGGCCTTGCGCAGGAAACGTTCCTGGTCGAAAGGCACCTGATTTTTGAGCATGTAGTAGACCGTCCGGCCCAGCCGATGAGAGAGGATCGCCAGGGCTTTGCCTTTGCCGTGCTTGCTCGCCATTCTCTGCAACAGCGCCTGGAGCGGCTTGTTCCCCTTGAGCATCAGCACTACCGCCTCGCCGAACGCCCAACGCAGGTGGGCGTTCCCGATCTTCTTGCCCGAATGGCCGTAGTTTTTACCGTTCGACTGCTTGGCCGGCTTGACCAGCCGGCAGTAAGAGGAAAAATCCTGCTCACGAGGAAAACGAGCAATATCCTCGATCTCGTAGAGCATCACCATGCCGAGGATCTTGCCGACCCCGGGGATGCTTTTGAGTAGCGCCAGACTGACCGGATCGTGGCCGGTAGCGATCTTCTCCAGCTCTCGCTCCAACTTATCGAGCAGTTGCTCGTAGTGCTCGATCATGGAGAGGTCGACCTCGACCATCCGCCGCACGATCGGATCGGGAAACTTCCCTGGCAGATCGCCCCGTTCGCTCGGCTTGGCGATCCGCCCCAAAGGATTCGGCAAGTTGTACTGAGTGGCGGTATTCTGGATGTGGGCGAAGAGTTCCCCCCGCTTGCGGGCCAGATGGTTGCGGCGGCGCAGCAGGTCACGGGTTGCCCGCATCTTCTTCGGGTAGGTGTAAGCCAGCGGGAACGAGCCGCCGCGCAGCAGCACGGCGATCTTGTGGGAGTCGATACGATCGTTCTTTGCTTTGCCGCCGTGAATCGCTTTCATGTAGAGGGCATGACCGAGGACGAAGTCGATAGATTCATCGATACAGAGGTCGGCCAGCCAGTACCAGGTGAACATGCACTCGCAGCCGACGACGAGGCCGTCACGGTAAGGTTTGATCAGCCGCAGGAATGTCTTTGGTCGGGTCGGAATGTTCTTGTGAACGACGACTTCGCCGGTCGCATCGAGGATACAGACGTACATGGCGTCGGCGTGCAGATCGACGCCGCAATAGAAACGGTGCTGTTTGGTGTAGAATTTCATGGTGCAGGCTCCTTTCTTCGAGTGATTGGCGTTACTCAAAGAATACTGGGTGGCCCAGTATTCAGGAGGGGGCCTGCACTAGTATCAATACAATCAAGCGGACGGAAAACGCGGGTGACTTAATTTGAATAACTCGGTGGTACTCGAAGGTCATCGATCCGCCGCTTATCTCTACCGTTGGAAGGCACAATGAAAAAAATCATCCTCATCCTTCTTATCCTTGTATTGCCTTCCAATGGTGTCGCTCAGCCAATCAGAGAAAAAGGCATTTCAATGCACATGCTGCCTCAGCGTGTCGCTAAAATTGATGGCCGTCCTTGGGGTTTTTGGGTGACGTATGCGAATTATTTGCAACCCGAAGAAAGGCAACCGGTTCTGCAGAGCTTTGAAGAGTTCGTTTCTTATGTAAAAAAGCAAACTTCAGAAGTGCAGACCAATGGCGTCTGGATCGTCACGACTCACCCTGATGCTTACTCCAAAGAAGAAACTGAACTTTTAGAAACCATCAAAAAAACTAGCAAAGACGAAGGCATTATTTTATTCGTTTGTCGTGGATCTAAGTTACCCGATGGGTGGGAGCTATTTTAAGGCCTTCCAACCACATAATCAACCGGGCTGGTAATACAGGGGCGATTCTCGAAAAGGTCTCTACTGAATTGTTCCGGCCCGTCGCAGCCGATTATCTTTACCGTCGGGCTAGGAAAATAAATCCATGAAGCAAAAGTTTCCTTCGATTCTGCAAAGATATTTGTCCAGCTTCATTGACGGCCTGCTGATCCTTGCCCTGTTTATCGGCCTGTCATACCTCTTTCAACAAGACTCCCAAATGGCCGATTCGATCCGCCTGGTCATCTTCTTCGGCGTGTTTCTCTGTTATGAGCCGATCTGCGTGAGCTGCTTCTGCACCCTGGGGCAGAAAATCACCGGCATCAGGGTCCGCCGGGTTGGCACCCTCGGAAAGATTCCAATTCCCTTGGCCTTCGTCAGATATTTTTTGAAGATTGCTTTAGGATTTGCTTCGTTGTTTGCGATTATTTTTTCCGAGAAGCGCAGGGCCATCCATGATTACGCGTCCGGCTCTAACGTCATTCTCGCCAACGACCACATCTAATCCGCAAAGCAGGACGGCACCACACCTGCTCCAGCCTTTTCCCCATCAATCCAGCATCTGCCGAAAGCGTTTCAGCCCGATAAACCGCGCGACGAGATACTATTATTGTGATGTCACCCATCATAGTCCCCAGGTGAGACTTTTATGAATCCATCCTTTCCTGCCACTTTCGTGTTCGACATAAAGCCAGTCCTGCTGGTTCTTGAGAACCAAGAAAGTGACTCCCTGCCGCGCCTTAAAAATAACCTCGTGGTCCTTGCCAGGGCCACTGCGCACATTGGCTGCGTCGGCCTTGACAATAATACCGCTCTCCGGGCCAACCACCGATTTCTCAACCCAGGCATCTCGCCCGCGGTAATCGCGCACCAGAAAAAAATTTCCTCTTTCATCTTCAACCTGCAGTGGGTAGTAAAGCGGAACCTGGAGCACAACGAGTGAACCAGTCAATGAAGGGGAACTGTGCAGGTTAACCGTTCTTTCAGTGATGCTCAAAACCTGGCCAAATGCCTGGCCGGCCAATAGGAGCGACAAAACAACCGGGATCAACAGTTTGAAACTTTTCATGGCAACCTCCTACTTGAATAGCTTTCAATCAAAGAGCTTGTGCTTTCCGCTGCCGTTGTTTTTAAGAAGTTCGAGGTTCTCACTTGCCCGGACGTAAAAGTGCGGGTTCAGTTCAAGCGCCCGTGATAGAGCCAGCCGAGCTTCCTCGTATTGTTCCTGCAGCATCAGCAGATAGCCGAGATTGTTATAGGCTTCGGCTTTGCCGACTGAAGACTCGAAAAGCTGCAAGGCTTTACGCTCATCGTGATTAAAGGCATAGGCGAGAGCAAGATTGTTCATGGTGATAATATTGTCAGGCGCTCGTTTCAAGGCCTTTTCCAGGACCGGGATGGCCTCCCCGCATCTTCCCTGCAACAAATAATTGAAGCCAAGATTGTTTAACGCCACAGCTGAACTCTGCAGCAACTCTGAGGCTCTCGTGAAATAGCCCTCGGCCTTTTTGACTTCGCCCGATTTTTCATAGCTAATCGCGAGTTCGGTCATCAGCCAGACATTGTCGGGTTCCAAGTCGTTGGCTTTTTCCAGGAAGGCAAGCGCTTCTTCATACTCCTCCAGAGTACGGCAAAGAACCCCTAGGCGGGCCAGGATGCGAACATCATTCCCATCTTTGAGGAGCGCCTTTTTCAGGACTGTCTTGGCCTCGTGTCTTTTCCCCTTTTGGAGCAGGGTCTCGCCCAGCCCGAGATAGGCCGCCAGCAAGTTGTCGTCTTTTGCCAGGGCCAGCGTGAAATGAAGCCTGGCTAGAGACACATCGCCTCGGCTCAGTGCATCCTGACCTCGTCCCAGGTGATCCGAGGCCGATAAGTTCTTCATCCTCTCGCCGTTATCGACCGGCTCCAGGCCAGCCTTCTGCTGCTCAATTGTCCGCAGCGTTTCGGTATCCGAAATAACCGGGACATGCAATTCCTTGTTCATGACAGCCGAGCATCCGGCCAGCCAGAAACAAAGGAGGCAAAGCAATAACGACCGCAAAGTCACGCCGATGTGTGCATAGTTCGGAACAAACATTATCCGACTCCTTCAAGCGCAGGAAAAAGCACACGCCAGATCGAGATGAACGCAGGTCCCCCGATGACGATCATGAGGGCCGGGAAAATAAATAGCATCAGCGGAAAGATCAATTTGACCGCCACCTTGGCGGCCTTTTCCTCAGCAATCTGGCGCCGTTTGACCCGCATGGCATCGGCGTGGACACGCAATGCCTTGCCCACGCTGGTTCCAAAGCGACTTGCCTGGACCAGGATCGTCATCAGGTTGTTCACCTCCTGCACCCCGGTGCGTTCGGCCAAGTAGCGGAAACTGTCGCTGCGGGGCCTCCCGGCCCGGATCTCCATCATGGTCAAGCGATATTCGTCGCTTAACGCCTTGCTCAAGGGTCTGATTTCCTCGCCAACGCGCTTGAAGGTCATATCCAGTCCGAGCCCAGCCTCGGCACAGACCACCATGAGGTCCAGTGCGTCGGGCAATGCCCTGGTGATTTCGAGCTGACGCTGCATGGTGATAAATTTTAGAGCAAGAGAGGGAGTGAAAAATCCCGCCAGTGCGAGCGCCGCTGCCCCACTGAGGGCTTCGGGAGACAATCTGTAAAAAAAGACCGTAAAAAGAAGCCCGAGCGAGAAAATGCAGGCGCAGAGGACCTTTAGCAGCAGGTAGTCCCGGTAGGCGTTGCGAGAACGGAAACCGGCCTGGATGAGCTTCAGTCGCCCTTTTTTTCGTTTTTCCTCCCGGCCCGGCAGCACGGCCTTGTAAATAGGTTCGCTGACCTTTTGCATAACGCCACCCTCACCCCGGGCGACCAGAACCGAATCATTGACTGCACGAGGGGCTTGCTCACCCGGAACAAACCTTGCCAGGCGGCCCTTGAAGAAACTCTTTTGCATGATGAGAAAAAAGCCCGCACCGATGGCCAGCGAAACGGCAAGAAACACTGTTACCAGCAGGATCAGATATTCCGGGTTTTCAATAATCCGATAAAATGAATTGATCAGGATATTCATATGGCGCTCCTACATCTCCACATCGATCATTCGTTTCATAACAAAATACCCGATAAATTGCGCGGCCAACGCCCCTCCGAGCAGCAACCTGCCGACCGGGTCGGTCCAGAGAATCGCCACGTAAGCATGATTGACGAAATAGAGATAGCAGAACATGGCGACAGGGAGCATTAGCAGGACAACAGCGGATATGCGTCCTTCGCCTGTCAGGGCCCAGATTTGCCGCTTGAACTGAAGTCGTTCACGAATCAACGCTGCCAAACCATCGAATATCTGCGCGATATTGCCACCAGTCTCCTTGTGAATGATCACCGTAATTGAAAAATAGCGCAGATCGGTGAGGGGCATGCGCTGGCACATATTGTTCAAGGCATCCTCGAGCGACAGGCCGAATTTGACCTCGTCGACCGCCTCATCGAATTCGCTCTTGATTGGATCGGGCATTTCCGTAGCAACAATCTCCATGGCCGCGGTTAATGCATGACCTGTGCGGATGGCTCTGGCCATTAAGTCGAGGGCATCGGGAAGCTGCTCATAAAAATTCTGCTGTGACCTTCTTTCAGCACGTTTCAGATACAGGTAAGGGATGCAGGAAAGACCGAATCCGAGCAGACCGCCGGCCAACGTCTGGGGCAGAAATTGCACACCAAGAATGCTGCCGAGGATTCCGAGCGATAAGCTCGCAAGGACAAAGGTGCCGGCATTGAGAGAGGTGTTGGAGCGCACCAGCAACCGGTCCAGGCTCGAGATGCGCGGTATCTGATAAATTAAGCGCGCAACCGGGCTCACTTCGCGCAGGGCGCTCTCCTTGAAAAGGGAAAGCTTCTCCTGCCCATGCATCCCGCCGGCTGAGATATTCAGGAGCCGGCGTCTGATCAGCTGCCGCTGGGCGAACCGGCTATCGACCCATAACAGATATAGATGGCCGACAAGAGCCGCAGCGAAAAGAAAGGCGGACACTGAAAATAATACGGCCAGATAATTCACCTGTTCCTCCTCTTCAGATGGGCTTATGGGGATTGAAAAGATCTTCCGGCATATCGATACCGGCCAGTTCGAGCTTTTCGGCAAATTTCGGGCGAATACCGGTCGCCTGGAACTGCCCGATAACCCGACCGTCCTTGTCGATCCCCTTCTTGTCGAAGATAAAGATATCCTGCAGGGTAATGATCTGCCCCTCCATGCCGACAACTTCGGTGATCGAATTGATCTTGCGGGTCCCGTCGGTCAAACGAGAAATCTGAATGATGACATCCAGCGCCGAAGAGATCATGAAGCGCATCGCCTGTTCGGGGAGGTTGAAGCCGGTGGTCAGGATCATCGACTCCAAGCGGGTCAGCGAATCTCGGGGCGTGTTGGCGTGGATGGTGCTAAGCGATCCTTCATGGCCGGTATTCATGGCCTGCAACATATCGAAGGCCTCGCCGCCGCGCACTTCGCCGACTACGATACGATCAGGCCGCATGCGCAGGCTGTTGCGCACCAGGTCGCGGGGGGTGACTATGCCGGTCCCCTCGATGCTGGCAGGTCGGGTTTCAAGCCGCACCACGTGCGGCTGCTGCAGTTGCAGTTCGGCTGAATCCTCGATGGTGATGATCCGCTCGTCGCCCGGGATAAACCCGGAGAGGACATTGAGCAGGGTGGTTTTACCGGCCCCGGTCCCTCCTGAGATAAGGACATTGAGCTTCGCCTTGACGCACCCTTCGAGCAGGCTGACGATATCCGTGGTCAGGGTTGCGTTCTGGATCAGGTCTTCAGCTTTGAGGGGCCTGACCGCGAACCGGCGAATCGAGAGCATCGGCCCGTCAAGCGCCAGGGGCGGGATGATCGCATTGACGCGCGAGCCGTCAGGCAGTCGCGCGTCGACCATGGGGGTCGACTCGTCGATACGCCGCCCGACCCGTGAAACGATACGGTCGATAATGTTCATCAGGTGACTGTCATCACGAAAGCGCAGGTGGGTCTTTTCCAGCAAACCGAATCGTTCAACGAAAATGTCCTGGTAGGTGTTACACAGGATATCCGAAACGGTTGGGTCCTTGAGCAACGGTTCGAGAGGACCGAGGCCCTTGAGTTCATCGAGGATTTCGGTGGTGAGGTCGCTCCTTTCTTTTTCATTAAAGACAATGTTTTCTTGGATCAGCAACTGTTCGACAATGCCGGCAATCTCCGGGGCGACCTCTTCTTTGCTCAACGACTCCAGCGCGGTGAGATTGATCTCATCAACCAGGCGGCTGTGAACCTTATGCTTGATTTCGTAGAAAGCATCATCCCGCGTGGGCATGGGTAGCGGCTGTGGCGTAGGGATAGTCATCACGGGCAAGCCATCCTCGACCAGAGAGGATCTTTTGTTTTTGGCAAACAGCTCTTTCAGGGCCACGGAAACCTCCTTGCTCAGATTGCCTTGCCGAGAATGCCTTTGGCGCCTCGGTAGCTCATAAAACTTTCTGGATTTTTTAGTTTTTCAACAAACTCAAACATGTTCTTGGCGAAAGGCGCACCCGGCTTGCTTTTGACCAGGGGGATGCCGGCATTGATCGAGGCGATGACATCGTCAAAGTCATTTGGAAACAGCCAGAAGATCTTTTTATGCAGACCTTTTTCGACGTCATGTAACGATGCGCCACCCTTGATGAAGCGGTTGATAATCACCTCCACCCGTTGCGGGGGAATGCTCAACTTCTGCATGAGTTGACTGAGTCTGGCAGCGTTGCGCAGTGCCGGCACGGACAGATCGGTAAGCAGGAAGATCCGGTCTGACGCCCGGAACGCTTCGAGCGAACATTCGTCGACCAACATCGAGGTGCAATCCACCACGACATGGTCATAGAGATTCTTGGCCAGCTGCAATATCTTCTGAATCTGTGATCCTTGCACCTCCCCACAGTCTTCAGGCTCTTTCGGCGCGGCAAGATAATGCAGGCCGGTGGAATGCCGCATCATGGATGTCTTGAGGAAAGAGAAATCGAGCCGATGAAAATTCCTGCAGATGTCGGTCAGCGTAGTATGCGGCATGGAGTCGAGGTACACCGAGCTGTCACCCGACTGCAGGCTCATGTCAAGCAGGGCGACGCTCCCCTTGCTTTTCAGGGCGAGAGCAGCTGCAACATTGACCGAAACGACGGTCGCCCCCAATCCCCCCTTGGCACTCACAAAACTGAACAATTGCCCGCGGGCTGCCGAAATCATACTGGCTAATCGCTGTCGCACCTTGTCAACCGCATCTTTGAAGCGGCCGGCGTTCAGCGGATTTGAGAAAAACTCGTCGGCCCCGGCCTTCATCACCTCGACGATATGCTCAGGGCTCTTGTCCGGGGAAATGACGAACATGGCGGCCTCTGGCAGTTGCTGGCGCAGCTGCTGGATTTTTGCAATCAGTTCGTCGGACCGCGCCTCAGCGTTAAAGACCATCAGCTGCGGCGCCAAACCGTTCTGGGCCTCTTCAACCCGAAACCCGTCGCTCATGGCAACCCCGTCCATTTCGGCAAGGAAGTCCAGCACATCACGCTTGAGCGGAGAGTCGACCATATCCAGAACAACTTTAAAAATTTCACTCATCCTGATACATCTCCTGGTTTGGCGGCCTACTTCACGAGTACCGGGTATTTGGCCAGAACGCCAAAATTTTCTCCTCCGGTATGACCGACCGGTGCCTGAACTTCGCAACTCGGCAGGAAATAGATCGATTTCTGGTTGTAGGGAGCCGACGTTCCATCCACATTCTGGAGGTTGAATGCATTCGCGAAATCCTGCCAGCGATTCGCTCCGCTGGGATCGGAACTGCTCCAGTCACCCATCTCTGTCGGAGCATTGTTGAACATGGGATCGACGGTATCATTGATCCAGACAATGGAAACCGTCACTGCTCCGACCACCGTCTCGCAGGTCGAAACGTTGTTGCCAGGGCAGCTCACGACCGGCAGCGTCATTTCCCACGGCTGAGGGTGTCCGGTCTCTTGCTCGGATTGGACCAGGTGATTTTGCCAGCAATCAAAGAGGTCATGAAACGCTGAATTGATCTCCCCGCCATTGGTGGCAACCGGATTTCCGTATTGGACCGCGGTGGAATTGCCTGATCCGCAAATCTGGTCCCGGACATCTCGGGAGTTGGTGCCACCCGAACAGGGGCTTTCCTGATTGAAGTCCGTCCAGCCACCGGTTTCGTTGTTTTGAATATTGCTGCCGCTGTTGATCATGCGGCCGATGTTGCACGAATAGTAGGGGTCACCACTGGGATCGGTCTGCAGCACACTCTCCTCGCAGATGGCGATCGGCTGATCCGCCTCTCCGGGCTCCAGTTTGCCGGCAAAACCGATGTAACCTACCGCCTCTGCCGAGCGGACAAAGGAGTCATAGCCAAAAATCCCGGCGAAAAATGAGGTGGCTGGATTGATCTCGCGGCGCGTCGTCACCTTGACGGCGTTGACGAAAGCCGGCGAACGTGCGGCTGTCGTGCCGTCCATGACATCGAGTTGGGCCGTTGACAGGCCGGCCAGTGAAATTGGGGTCAGGGTGTCGAGGGGAGTGAACTTGTGCTCGCTGAAGCTCCAGTGCCCGCGCTGAACATCGCCGGCGTTGCCGCCGCTCCAGTTCACTTCGACGGGCAGGTTCTCGCTATTGTTCGTCAGGGCGGCATCGTAGGCAACCTGGTTGGTACTGGCGAGGATCTGCAGGCCGGAGACGGGGTCGTCGCTGTAGAGGTTCTGGGCCCCGGCCAGTGCCCCTGAATCAGCGGCGTTCTGCAGTTCGTTGCGCACGACATAAAGGTGCCCGAGGTCAATGGCAAGAGCAGCGAACCCGACCAGCACGATCATCAGGACGCCGACCAGCACCAGGACGGCTCCGCGCTCATTCCGGCAGATTCTCAATGTTAGCTTACGCCATTGCATGCTCTCACTCCGCCCGCATCGTTGTATTGGCCACCAGGTCGAGCCCTCCCACCAAATTGGAGAGAAATGCCGGCATCAGCAGGTAGTCGTAATGGTAGCTGACGGACACGGTCAGCATTTGCCCGGAGGCCATCGTCTCCGGGTTCCCCGGCGTGGTAGTCGTCTGCGGGGCCTGCGGCGTGCTGCTGAAGGTAATCAGATACGACTGACAGTAGCCATTGACAATATTCGCCAATTCCGTTGCATTGAGCCTGTCGAGGCTGCCCGTTGCTGGATCTGAGTCAAAGACGACGCCGGCCCGCGCTGCTTCACGGCTGGCGTTGGTGATCATCGCCTTGTTGTAAATCAACAGTCCGAACTCGATGATGCCGAAGAGCACCATCAGCAACAGCGGCAGAACTACCGCGAATTCGACTGCTGCACTCCCTTTTTCATCCCTGAGTCTCATGACTCGACAACCCCTATGCCTTCATCAATCGCCGACAATACCGAACTTGATGATTTTGGCTGCTGTCGGCTCCTTGGAAAATGACTTGTTGTAAACGCTCATTGCCGGTTCGGCGTGAATGCCGTCAAGCCCTTCTGGATCCTTGTCGGCATACCTGCCATCCGGATTTGCAATCATCTTGTCCCAGCTCTCCATCTGCGCCTGGCCAAACTCCTGATCAACAAAATTGGCTTCTTCGAATTTGGCGCAACCGGAGCAGACAAAGACAGCGACCAGTACCAATATCCACAGATTCATTGCTGCACCTCCTTTTGCAATGCCATTATCGGCTGATGGCCGAAGGACCCTTCAAGGCCACCCTGCCGCGAGGCGGACGACGGGCTGAAAAACTTGTGCTCACTCAGCGATGATCCCTGCACTTCATCCCGCCAGCTCTCGAGTCGTCCCTCGAGGTAAAATTCATAACCGTTCGGCACCTTCATCTTGTCCCCGGGAAATTTCAGTTCTCCTTCTTTCACCGGCTTGACAAGATGGGGGGTAACGGCAATCAGCAGATCGGTTTTTTCCTGCTGGTACGAGGTACTGCGAAATAATTGTCCGATGATCGGGATATCGCCCAAGCCAGGGACCTTGTTAGCCTGCTCTCGCAGATCATCCTGCAGCAAACCGGCCAGGGCCAGGGTTTGGCCGTCGTAGAGTTCGACCGTTGTGTCAAGCTTGCGGGTGGAGAAGGTCGGGACGACGAAATTGGCTCCCACGATCCCTGCCGGTATGGAACCGACCGAGGAAATCTGACTGACGCTCGGGGTGACCCGCAAGTTGATCTTGCCGTCACTCATGACAATCGGGGTGAAGCGCAGTGCGACACCGAATTCCTTAAATTCGATGGAAATCTCTCCCAGGTCCTGGGCGACCGGAACCGGGAATTCCCCCCCGGCCAGAAAACTCGCCTCCTTGCCGCTCTGGGTCACCAGACGCGGTTCGGCGAGAATGCGCGCCAGCCCCTCGGTTTCGAGCATGTGCAGCGCGGCCTTGAAGTTGTCGATCTGCACGAAAATATTGGCAGGGTTTTCGGCAAAATTGACCAGCAAGGACCCCGGGTTCTGGATGACTGTATCGAGGGCCCCCTCGAAAATCCCGGATTGGGAGGGTGCCTGGGGGATAGTCGCATTGATAAAGGTATTCTCGACCGGTGTGAAGATATTAGCAAGGCCCACGGTGCCGAGGAAGTCATCCCCCAGGTCTTCGAGTCCGAAAGCCGCCTGCCAGTCCTTGTTCGAGTTACGGGTTACCTCGGCGAACTTGACTTCGAGCAGGACCTGCTGGATACCGCCGACGCGGAGCAGGTTGGTGATTCCGGACCCGGAGACGCCGGTTCCCGCACCCGCCCCCTTGCCTTCTGCGAGCTTCGGCAAAAATGTGCGGGTCAGACGCAACACCGACTCGACGACTTCCGGCCCCGAGACGGTTCCCGAAAGAACCACACCGGTTTCCGAACCGTGGACCTCAATCTGTTCGTCAGGGAAGAGTTGATGGAGCTTCTCTTTCAAGGCGGTCAGGTCGAGCGAGACGATCACATCCAGCAGGGTTTTGCCCTTGTTCTCCTGCCAGAGGATGACGGTCGTGTAGCCCGGCTGCTTGCCGTAGGCATAGAGCTCCTTCGGCGAGATGATCACGATGTCGGCGATATCCGGGTTGATCACCGAAGCCCGTTTGACGGCGTCCGGACTTTCGATGATCTGGGTGCCGCCGACCTTGATATTCACCGTTTCGCGGGGTGGG
>DATFMT010000134.1:0-21868 GCA_035266745.1 Geothermobacteraceae bacterium
GGTCCTGCGCGGGCTCGGTTTTGCCGAGAGTGACTGGGAAAAACCCTGCGTACAGTTTTCCGGTGGCTGGCAGATGCGCATCGCGCTGGCCAAGCTATTGCTCCAGCGTCCCAACCTGCTGCTACTCGACGAACCGACCAACCACCTTGACCTGCCGGCCCGCGACTGGCTAGAAGGCTATCTGCAGGATTATCCGCACGCGATCATGCTGGTCTCGCACGACCGGTTTTTTCTCGATCAGGTGGTCGGACGGATCGTCGAGGTCTGGAATGCGGAACTCACCGAGTATCCGGGCAATTACAGCAAATACCTGGTGGAACGTGAACGCCGGGTCGCCGCCCTGCGCGAGGAAAAACGCCGGCAGGACGAGGAGATCGCCAAGACCGAAGCCTTTATCAACCGGTTCCGCTACCAGGCCAACAAGGCTTCGTTGGTGCAGAGCCGGATCAAGCAGCTCGAGAAGATCGTGCGGATCGCTTTGCCTCCGCAGCGTAAGCAGATCGCTTTTCGCTTTCCCGAGCCGCCCAAGAGCGGCCGACAGGTGCTGACTCTGGTGGCCGGCTCCCAGTCCTATGGCGACTTGCAGGTGCTCGACAAGGTTGACCTGACGGTCGAGCGGGGCGAGCGGATTGCCCTGGTCGGGCCAAACGGGGCCGGTAAATCGACGCTGATGCGGATGCTGGCTGGTGTCGAGGCGCCGCTCTCCGGGTCGAGGATCGAAGGTCACAATCTGGAGCTGGCCTATTTTGCCCAGGACCAGGCCAAGGTGCTCAATGGCTCGAGGACGGTTTTGCAGGAAATGACCGCCGCCGCACCATTCGTTATGGTGCCGAAGGTGCGGGACATTCTCGGCGCCTTTTTGTTCTCCGGTGATGATGTCGAGAAAAAAGTCGCGGTCCTTTCCGGCGGCGAGAGAAACCGCCTGGCGCTGGCGATCCTGCTGTTGCGCCCAGCCAACCTGCTGTTGCTCGATGAGCCGACCAACCACCTTGACCTGCAGTCGAAGGAAGTCTTGCTGCAGGCGCTCAAGGGTTATGCCGGGACGCTGGTGTTCGTCAGCCACGATCGTTACTTTGTCGATCACCTGGCGACCCGGGTGATCGAGGTCGGGGGCGGGCAGGCGACCTCCTGGCTGGGGAACTACGAAGATTTCCTTCAGGCCAAGGCCGCCGTTGGCGACCAGAGCCACAGCTCGCTGCGGGTCGAACAGAAAAGCAACGAGGCTGCCGCTGCCGAGTCGGACGGCGGCGACAAGAAGCAATCCTATCAGCAACGCAAATCAGCCCAGCGCGCCGAACAGAAGCGGCTGCGCGAGCTGGGTCAACTCGAAGCGGAGATCGAGACCGAGGAACAGCGATTGGCCAACCTGGAACAGCAGATGGCCGACCCGGAGCTTTACCGTGACCCGGAACGCTGGCGGGAGATCTCGACCAGTCATCAGCGGCTCAAGGATGCTATCGTCGCACTCTACCAACGCTGGGAAGCGCTGCAGCTCGAGGAGACCGGCTGATTCGTTTTGCCCGGAGTGAAGCCATGCAGAACAAGTTGTTCGTCGTGACCGTCGCCAGCGAGAAGGGCGGAGTTGGCAAAACCACCATCGCCACCAACCTGGCGGTCTACCTCAAGGCTCTGCGTGAAGATCTTCCGGTCACCATCGCCTCGTTCGACAACCATTTCAGCATCGACAACATGTTCGCCATCTCCCGTTCCAGCAAGGGGTCGGTCGCCGGCTTGCTCTCGTCCAAGGTTCCCCATCGCCAGGTCCGACTGGGGGAATATGGAGTCCAGTACTTCCCCTCGGAACGCTCCCTGCCACCGCTGCGCGGCAAGGTCGAGATGCTCGGAGCGCAGCTTGCCGCCTCCGATCTCGAGGGGGTCTTGGTGCTGGATACCCGGCCGATTCTCGACGACTACACGATCAGCGCCCTGCTGGCTGCCGACCTGGTGCTGGTACCGGTTAAGGACCGGGCCTCGCTGGTCAACGCCGGAGCCTTGCGCCAGGCTCGTGAGACGCGTGGGCTGCCGGCGGAGCAGTTCTGGCTGGTGCCGAGCTTGATCGATGGCCGTCTGCGCATCCAGGGCGAAGTCGGCATGGATGAATACCTTCGCTACAATGCCGGCGAAAGGAATTATCAGGTCTTCGCCGGGCATATCTCCAAGAGTCCCAAGGTCGAGGGGTTGGCGAGTGGGTTTTCCAGTCGGATTCCAGCGGTGATTACCCATGCTCGCGGCACCCAGGTCCATCGCCAATTCCGCGCGCTGGCCGAGTTTGTTTTGCGGCAGTTTGACCAGGGCGGGGAACCCACGCTGAGCGGGTCCGGGTTGCACAGTTGTGCAAGGATGCGGCCCCGGGAGTCCTCGGTCGCCTGCAACCGGAATGTCCGGTCTGCCAGGCCGCCAGTCACGGCGAGGCCGGTGAGTTGTATCTGCATCTGCGCAGTCGGCGGCGCGGGTTTGTCCACCAGGAGTGCTTTAATCGCCTGCTGGCTGATAGCGACCTGGAGACCCTGCTGGAAGACACCGGATTGCTGGTGCTGGATGTGACCGGTAGCGGCCTGAACGGCGGACCGGGAAGTTGCCAGCTGAGCCTGTTCGATCCATCTGGAGCAGAGTTGCTCAGCGAGCAGGTCAGCCAGGCCGACCGCAAACTGCTCGATCCTTTCCTGAACCAGGTCACCGGCCTCGAAGCCGCAGAGATGGTGCGGGAGATCGTATTGCTGACTCTTTCCAGAGACGCTCCGGTGGCATTTCTCTCCGGAGTGGGGCGGGAGCGGTATCGAGGCTTGCGTAAACTGGTACTGCGGACACTCACTGACCAAGCGGTCTGATCCCGCGGGCTGACTGCTGGATGTGGGGCTTGCTCTCGTTGCTTGTCATGATTGCACGCGGTGTCCTGCCAGCCGGCGGAGTTTTTCCGGAACGGTTGTGCTGACCCGGCAAATTCATTGTTGACAAGACTTGTTAAACTCTTTATGTATAGCGGCTTTCTTAATATTATCCAGCTGTTATGTGAGGTCTGATCGTGATTTTGCTGCCCCGTGGGAACCCGGTGAAAGAAGGGATCGATCCCGGCAAGGTTAACCTTCCAGAAGCCCTGGTGAAGCTGCAAAAAGGTCATTTCACAGGATACCTGCGTTTTGACACAACCCAGGGGACCGGCATCATTATTTTTGACAATGGGCGATTGATCAGCGGCCTGTTTGAAACCGCGCGCGAAAAGCTCATCGCCTACGATGCGATTTTCACGGTTTTCGAACGTTCGTTGGCAGGCAACGCCAGCCTCGATATCTACCGGTTGTCCTCAGCATTGGCGATGAGTATCCATGCCCTGCTGCATGGCAATGTGCTGTTTTTGGGGCAGGAGGTCCAGCTGCTCGACATTCGCGGTCTGCTCGGCAAGCTGAAGGAAGACAAAATTTCCGGCTGCCTGCGGATTTACACCAAGGAGCATATTGCGCTGATCTTTTACCGTGCCGGTCATCCGCTCGGTTTTTTCCATGACGGGTCGACTGATATCGAGAAGAACGCAGAAAATTCTTTGTCGGTGGCCAAGCTCCCAGGTGCCAAGATTGACGTGTTGACCGCTGAGGTCTCCGAGGAGGACAACCTTGCCGATTTGATGGCGTCAGCCGATCTGACGCAGATGTGGGCCAAAGCCAAACAGACGGTCGCCTTAGAGCGCAAGTCGAAAGAGAATGAGGTCAGTCGCAGTCTCGAACTACGGGAAAAAGAGCGGCGCCAGAAAGTGGTCGTTCTGTTCAAGGGGATTGCTGAAAAAAGCCTCGGCAAGATCGGCGCCCAACTGGCCGAAAAGGAATTCGAAAAGGCCCTGGCCGGTCAGGGCCTGGTTTCCGAAGCGGTTCTCAACGATTTTTACCAGCGACTCGGCAAGGCAGCAAGGCTGGTTGCCGGTCCGTCTACCGTCAAGCGTATGGTCGACGAGATGCAGCGCGGGATCAAGACACTGCTGAAAACCGCCTGAGAGGCTACGCGTAATCTGTCTGACTGCCGCCAGCCGCTGCTAGTTTGATTCCCATGTCTCGGAGGCGTTCATTATGGATTGGAGTATCGTCCAACTCATTCTCTGGCTGATTGCCGGGATTGTGTCATTTTACTTCAGTCTCGGCAGTGCCCGGGTCTGGACCAGTATTGCCGTCGGTTTTGGCCTGACCCTGATCGGCGAGCTGCTGCTGTATGCACGACCGTTTTTGCCAGCGCCTGACATTCCCCAATTTGAGGCGATGGGATTTATCGTCGAAACTATCTCGATCTTGGTCATGAGCCATGGTTTTCAGGAATATTATGTGTTTTCCCGGACCCTCGAAGCCGAGGGGAGCAAGCTCATGGTGTATCTGTCAACCATCGGAGTCATTGCTGGCTCGCTGGTTTTCATTCTGATCAATCCGACCCCGGAATTCGATAACTTGCGTCTGATCGAGGTGGTCAGTTTGACCAACTGGGTCTTCCTGTCACTGATCAACATCGACCTGATCCGTAAGATCTATTCCAATGTCAAGGACAGCCCGATCGGCAAGGGTTTTCTGGCCTTTATGCTGGTCTTTATCTTCATGTTCCTCTGGAAAGGCTCTGAGCTCTACATCCGGGTTTATGACCTGGATATTTTGGCGAGCCAATTCCCGTTCCGTTATAATCTGTCGGTTGCGGTCTCCAACATTGCCAATATCCTTGCCAGCCTCTCGGTCGGCGGGACCTTCCTCAGTCTGGCCCGGCTGCTGCGTTAGGTTGGGTGTTTACAAAGATAAGCGAAATAGGGCGGCCTGTTGGTCGCCCTTATTTGTTTTTGTTGCTTATCTCTTATGGACAGGAGTTGCGACACCCTTTTGTTCTCTCTGGGATAGCCCAACGGTCGTGGCTCTTTCAATACAGTTTCCGACCCAGAACTTGGTAGAATAGTGACATGCCCCGATCGGTCGGGATTTGTGCTTGCAGAAATGTTGTCCTGACGACTCGTGACCAGGCGAAGGGAGAGGAGTTCGTTGTGTTGACACCGCAATTGGCTAAACAGAATGCGACAGGGACCGGACGAAGGGTTGTCTTTGTATTGTTTGTCGTGCTGTTGTGGGTATGCCATTCAGGTTTGTCGTCCGCCGTTGAAGAATCACACCTGCTGGATGGCAAAGCATACGTGGGTAAAAATGGTGAAAAAGGCCAAAGGCTGGCGGAATATGAGGATGAGGAGATCGTTTTCCGTGACGGTCAGTTTCTCTCGGTTTCATGCGAGCCCTATCATTTTGGCAGTAGCCCATATGCGGCAAAGGTCGTTGGAGATGAAATCCAATTCGACGCCGTCACTGAGAGTCCGACCCACGGGAAAATCACTTGGCATGGCATCATCAAAGGCGATCAGGCGGAAGTGAGTTTCATCTGGACCAAGGAACGTTGGTACTGGGACATCCGTAGAGAATACTGGTTCCGAGGCGCGCTCAAAAAGTAGCAGGTCTCTTGCGTGTCGAGTCAGCGTCAAGCACTCCTGATGCGGAGAACTGAGGTGGTTGATTCAAGACAGGACAGGAAAGTCTCTGCAAGGAAAAGTCGCAATTTAAGGCTGGCGCTCGTCCTGGCCATTGTCCTTCTGCTCAACTTGGCCGGAACCTGGCTGGGGCACATGGTCAACTTTCAGTTGTTCCCACGCCACGACACGATGCTTCACTCTGTTCTGATGGTCTCGATCGTGCTTTACATCTTACTGATGGCAACACCCTTCATGCCTGGAATCGAGGTCGGTCTTGCCATCATGCTCCTGCTGGGCAACAAGAGTGCCTTGTTGATTTACCCGTGTACCCTGGTCGCCCTTAGCTGCAGCTTCATGATAGGAAAAATATTCCCGTTACATCAGGTTCGTAAATTTCTTCAATGGCTCTATCTGGATCGGGCGAGTGAGCTCGTGAGTCAATTGGAGTCACTCGATCCGCCAGAACGTTTATCGTTGCTGTATGAAAAAGCGCCGGCGAAGTTTGCAACATTTTTACTGCATCATCGCTATGCAATGCTGGTCATTGTGCTCAACCTGCCCGGCAATGCTTTGATCGGTGGTGGCGGCGGCATTGGCCTGATTGCCGGGATGAGCAGGCTCATTCCGTTTCACAAGTACTTGCTGGTCATTTCCGTCGCCGTTGCACCGGTCCCGCTTTGTCTTTATTTTCAAGGAATCTGATATAATCGGTAGCGCCAAGTGAGGATAGGGGTGGGTGAATGTCCTGCCGCGAAAACACCCTGATCGAGACAGCAAAGGCCCAACCTGGAATATCAGGTTGGGCCTTTGCCATGAACTCTTGCGGATTGCTCCCTTGAATCACTGCCGGGTCTTATTGGACTGTCTGAACCTGCGGCGCATCAAGCGGCACCAGCACGATCTGGATGCGGCGGTTCTGCTCGCGTCCTTCGGGGGTGTCGTTTTCGGCAATCGGCCGGTAGGGGCCATAGCCGGTCACGGCCAGCCGTTCACCGGGGATGCCGACCTGGTCCTGAAGGAAGTGCACGACATTGGCGGCGCGGGCGGTGGAGAGTTCCCAGTTGGAGGGAAACTTCTCCTTGAGCCGGCTGCTGATGCCAACGTTGTCGGTATGCCCTTCGACCTGAACCACCTTATCTTGCGATTCGTTGAGGATGTTGCCGACCCGGCGCAGAACCTCCAGTCCCTGCGGTTTGATCTCCGCCTTGCCGGAATCGAACAGGATCCGCTCGACCATGTTGACGGTCAGCCTCCCCTGCAGTTCGGAGATGGTCACCTCACCCCGTTCGATTTCGCTTTCGAGCTTGCCGACCAGCTGGTCGTAGGTGTTTTTCATCTGCGCCAGCCGCGCTTCGCGCGCGACCCGCTCCATCTCGACCTGATTGGTCAGCTCGCGGTTTTCCGCCTGCAGCCGGTCGATGGTCTGGCGCATCTCGGTCATTGCGGCACCGGCTTCGGCGCTGCGATTCGACAGGACCTGCTCGAGCCGTTCGATATCCTTGGTCGAACGTTCCAGGTCCTGCTGCAGGCCGGCTATGGTCGCGTTGGCATTATCAAAGTCGGTCTGCAGCGCCTGGTGATCGGCCTTGAGCTGGTTGTGGCGGTTCTGCAGGTCGGCAAAATCCTGCTGCAGTGATGCCAGTTCCTGTTGCAGGCTGGCTGCTTCATCGACCTTTAGCTGGTGGACAGATTTGCTGACGCAGCCGCTGAAACACAGCAGCAGAAGCATGAATAAGGGCAGAAAATAACGCGGCACGGTGACCCTCCTTGGTATGCAGTTGGTTCCGGGGCTGTATCACGTCTTATTTAGTAACACAACCACTTGAAAAGTAAAGGTTAATCGGGACGGGCTTTTCGCTTGTAGCCGTGCTTTGCGATATGCTATAAAAACGTAATTTCAATAGTTTATGGAGCTGTTTATGTTTGAAATCGAACGGATCGTCCGCCAGGCCCTGCAGGAAGATATCGGCTTGGGAGATATCACCACCCAGGCGACAGTGTTGCCGGGGACCCCGGCCCGTGCCGAACTGGTGGCCAAGCAGCCGTTTGTCCTCGCGGGGATTGAGGTCGCCGGAGAAGTCTTCCGCCAGCTCGACAAGACCGTGGCCTTCGAACCATTGAAGCGGGATTCGGAAACGATGCAACAGGGGGAGGTGCTGGCCTGGATCAAGGGCGAAGCGGCCACCCTGTTGCAGGGCGAACGGGTCGCACTGAACCTGCTCCAGCGAATGAGCGGTATCGCCACCCTGACGGCCGAGTTCGTTGCCACCGTCGCCGGAACCGGAGCGACGATCGTCGACACCCGCAAAACCACCCCCGGCCTGCGCAGCCTGGAAAAATATTCAGTCCGTATGGGTGGCGGCAAGAATCACCGGACGTCGCTTTACGATGGCGTGCTGATCAAGGAGAACCACATCGCCGCCGCCGGGGGGATCGCCATTGCCGTCGAGCGGGCCCGGGCGCGAATCGCCCACCTGATGAAAATCGAGATCGAGACCCGTGATTTGCAGGAAGTCGCACAGGCGCTGGAGGCAGGCGCCGATATCATCCTGCTCGACAATATGTCCCCGGCACAACTGGTCGAGGCGGTGGCGCTGGTCGATGGCCGGGCGGTGACCGAGGCCTCCGGCGGCGTCAACCTTGAAACGGTCAGGGACATCGCCGAAACCGGTGTTGACCTGATCTCCATCGGCGCCCTGACCCATTCCTATCGCGCCGTCGATATTTCGATGCTGTTTCAATAACCCGACCGGAGCACCACTTGGCCCAGTTCGACTCTCGAGAAAAAATCCTGCGACTGTTCCGCGCCCGGAATTCAGACTATCTGTCCGGTGAGGAACTGAGCCAGGAACTGGGCATCTCTCGGACCGCGGTCTGGAAGCATATCCGGGCCCTGCGGGCCCTCGGCTATCAGATCGATGCGGTCACATCCAAGGGCTATCGGCTGCTCAGCGGCCCGGTGGCGCTGGTCGCTGATGAGATCCGCTCGCGGCTGTCGACCCGGGTGATCGGCCGGGAAATCCTCTGTCATGAGCAGCTGGCCTCGACCAACCTGACCGCCATGGAGCTTGGCGAGGCGGGTGCTGCTGAAGGCCTGGTCGTTATCGCCGAGCAGCAGACAGCCGGCAAGGGGCGACTCGGACGTCGCTGGGAGTCGCCCGCCGGGGTCAACCTCTACCTGTCGATCCTGCTGCGGCCGGCCATGCCCCCCTGGGAAGTGCCCCGTTTGACCTTCCTCTCCGCGGTCGCTGCCGCCCGTGCCCTGCAGGACGTCACCGGTCTCAAGGTCGAAGTGAAATGGCCCAACGATCTGCTGGTCAACGGCAAGAAGATCGCCGGGCTGCTCAACGAAATGAGTGCCGAGTCCGACGCGGTCCACCATGTGGTGCTCGGTCTCGGTCTCAACATCAATATGACAGCAGACCAGTTCCCGTCTGAGTTGCGCTATCCGGCGACCTCGGTCTGGCTTGAAAAGGGGACTCTTACCTCACGGCTCGACGTTGTGGTGGCGTTGCTCGAGCATTTCGACCGCCTCTATGACGAGTTCCTGCGCTGCGGGATGGAACCGGTTCGCCAGGCCTGGCAGGAGTTGTTTGCTATGCTGGGAAAAGCGGTGCGAGTCGAATCCGGGCCAGCCAGCCTGAAAGGCGTCGTGGCCGGGATCGATGAGGAAGGGGCTCTGCTGCTGCAGCTCCCCGATGGGACAATCGAAAAGGTGCTCGCCGGCGATGTCCTGCCGGTTGAATAGTCCGGCTTGATGCTGATTCGAGGTTGAAAAAATGTTACTGGTTATCGACGTAGGCAATACCAACACGGTTCTGGGGATTTACCGTGACAAACAGCTGCTGCACGACTGGCGACTGACCACCAGCAAGTCTCGCACGGTCGACGAATATGCGATGCTGGTTCACGAGCTGTTCGGTCTGTCGAATCTGCATTTCACCGACATTGATGATGTGATCATTTCCTGCGTGGTGCCGCCGATGCTGGGGACCCTCAACGGGCTCTGCGACCGCTATTTCAAGCTCAAGCCCTATGTCGTCGGCCCCGGGATCAAGACCGGCATGCCGATCCTCTATGACAATCCGAAAGAAGTCGGCGCCGACCGGATCGTCAATGCCGTCGCCGCCTACGAGAAGCACCGGCGCAGCCTGATCGTGGTCGATTTCGGCACCGCGACGACCTTTGACTACATCTCCGGACGGGGCGAATACCTCGGCGGCGCGATCGCTCCCGGACTGGTCATCTCGACCGAGGCGCTGTTTGACCGGGCCAGCAAGTTGCCGCGGGTTGAATTTGCCAAGCCACCGCAGGTGATCGCCAAAAACACCGTTAACAGTATGCAATCGGGAATTTTTTTCGGTTACGTCGGACTGGTGGACGGGATCGTCGGACGCATGCAGGAGGAGGCGAAAGAGACGTCACTGGTGATTGCCACCGGGGGGATTTCGACGCTGATCGCCAAGGCTTCGCAGACGATTGACGAAGTCGATCCGAACCTGACCCTGGAAGGGCTGCAAATTATCTATTTACGGAATAATACCGGCTTTTGACACCCTTGAAATCGGGTGCTAGAATACCGGCCAAAGTTAATATTTTTCAACAGTTCAATCCGGTCAGCTTGCTCAGTCTTTCTATTTAATTCGTGTGCCCGGCAACGGGGTGAAAGGAGTTATCATGGGAAAGTACGACACAGCAAAGATCAGAAATCTTGGAATTGTGGCTCAAGGTGATGCCGGCAAGACCTCTTTAACCGAAGCCATGCTGTTTAATACCGGCATGACGGACCGTCTCGGCAAGGTTGACGATGGCAGTTCAACCATGGATTTTGAGCCGGAAGAAGTCAAGCGCCACATCACCATTTCCTCCAAGCTGCATCACTGTGAATGGGAGGGGCACAGTCTGCATCTGGTTGACACTCCCGGCTATACCAACTTTCTGCATGATACCCGTAACTGCCTGCGTATCCTCGGCGGCGCGGTGCTGGTTGTCTCGGCGGTCGACGGCGTCAAGGCCCAGACCAACACGCTCTGGAAATGGATGGATGAGTTCGAAGTCCCGCGGATCGCGTTTGTTAACAAACTCGATCGCGAGCGGGCCGATTATCTCAAGACGGTCGATGACCTGGAAAAAAGCCTTGGGACCCGCGCCGTTGCCGTCAATATGCCAATGGGTGCCGAAGAAAATTTCAAGGGCGTCATTGACCTGGTCAACATGAAGGCCCGGGTCTTTCAGTTCGATGAAAAGGGAACCTACCAGGAGACTGACATCCCATCCGAATATCAGGACGAGGCCGACCGTCTGCACCTGATGCTGGTCGAAGCAGCCGCCGAAGCGGACGACGAGTTGATGGAAAAATATCTCGAGACTGATGCCCTGAGCCACGAAGAGATCCTGCGCGGCCTGCGCGAAGGGACCCTGACCAACGTCTTTACCCCGGTTCTTTGCGGCAGTGCCACCGCCAACATCGGCGTGCGCCAACTGCTCGATTACATCACTTTTTGCCTGCCGTCTCCGGTCGACAAGGGGACCCAGTACGGGGTCGACCCGAAGAGTGGTGACGAGGCGCAACGCCAACCGAACCCGGACGAGCCCTTCTCGGCGATGGTCTTCAAGACCATCAGCGACCCCTATGCCGGCAAGCTGACCCTGTTCCGGATTTATTCGGGAACCCTGAAGCCGGATTCCATCGTCTACAATCCGAACAAAGAGACCACCGAACGGATCGCCGCCATCCTCGAGATGGAGGGGAAAAAGCAGAAGACCATGAATGTCGCAGAGGCCGGCGATATCTGCGCTGTCGCCAAGCTCAAGGAGACCGAGACCGGCGACACGCTATGTGATGGCGCCAAGCCGATCCTCTACGAAAGCCCGATGGCCCTCAAGCCGGTGATTTCGTTTGCCCTGGAAGCCAAGAGCAAGGGGGACGAGGATAAGATCCACAGCTCGCTCAAGCGCCTGATGGAGGAGGACCCGACCCTGCAGGTCCAGCGTGATGAGGAGACCAAGGAGATGATCCTGGCCGGTATGGGGCAGGTGCATGTCGAGGTTGCGGTCGAAAAGCTCAAGCGCAAGTTCGGCGTCGAGGTGCTGCTGAAGGAACCGAAGGTTCCTTATCGCGAAACCATCAAGAAAACCATCGAGCAGGCCTACCGTCACAAGAAGCAGTCGGGTGGCAAGGGGCAGTTCGCCGATGTCACCATCAAGCTCTCCCCTCTGCCGCGAGGCGGAGGTTACGAGTTCGTCGACAAGATCGTCGGTGGCGTCATTCCGCGCTCCTTCATCCCGGCGGTCGACAAGGGAATTCAGGAGTCGATGCGCAAGGGGGGGCTGGCCGGCTTCCCGGTGCAGGATTTCCAGATTACCCTGTTCGATGGCTCCCACCACTCGGTTGATTCCTCCGAAATGGCCTTTAAAATTGCCGGGTCGATGGCCTTCAAAAAAGCCATGGAGCAGGCCAACCCGGTCCTGCTTGAGCCGGTGATGGAGATGGAGATTACCGTCCCGGACGATTGTGTCGGTGATGTGATCGGCGATATGAACCAACGACGCGGCCGGGTCCTTGGCGTCGATCCGCAAGGAAGCAACCAGGTCGTCAAGGTCACCGTACCGATGGCCGAAGTGCTCAAGTATGCCCCGGAGCTCCGTTCAATGACTTCTGACCGCGGACTGTTTACCATGGAGTTTTCCCATTACGATGAAGTGCCGTCCCATTTGACGGCGAAAATTGTAGCTGAGTCTAAAGCGGCTGCCGAATAGGTAGTCCAGGCATGCTTGCCGAGGGAGGGTATGAGCCCCATGACCGATCAGAATGACAATGAATTCGATTTTGAAGAAGCTGGTATCTCGGAAGAGGAATTCATTATCGCGGAATCGGCTCAACCGGACGAGCCAGAAGTCGAGTTGACCGAAGAGCCGTTAGCTGAATTCGAGGTTGAAGTCGAGGATGAGGGGGAGCCAGAGGAACAAGCACGTAACCGCCCCGTGACCCGGATTCTATGGCTGGTTCTGCTGCTACTGGTTGCCGGGGGCGGTTATTTCCTTCTCGTTTCGGATGAACCTGAGCCGGCCCCTTCGCCGATCCAGACCAGCAAACAGCCGATCTCGCTGCCGGACAAGCCGCCGGTCAAACCAGCACCGGTCAAGCAGGTTGTTGCCGAAGCACCTGCTGCTCCGGTTGTATCAGCCACGGTGAGCGACGTTCCTGCCAAGCCGGTCGAGGTGGCGGTTGACGCGCCGGCGGAAGCTCCGGCCAAGGCAGCCGAAAAGCCTGTAACGACGGAAAAGGCCACTGTTACACCGGCTGTCATCGAGCCGCTGCCGGAAAAAGCTGTCCCGCATGGTGCCTACTCGGTGCAGGTCGGCGGTTATCTGCTGCAGAGCAACCTGCAGGATGCCGAGAAGAAGGCGCTCCGTACCGGTTATCCATCACAGATTAACGAAGCGCGCAAGGTTACCCGCATGACCCGTCTGTTTTACGGGCGTTTTGCGCCAGCGGAGGCTGATGCCAAACTGGCCGAACTAACGGAAAAGTCGCCGGGAGCATTCAAGGTTGTCGAAAGGGACCAGGTGGCGGTTTATGCAGGTTCCTACTCCAACCAGGACCAGGCCCGGCGCTCTGCCGACCTTCTCCTTGAAAAGGGCCTGAGCCTGAAGGAGGTTGGAGTTGAGGTTCCCGTCCCATTGTATATTTTGAAGCTGGGTCCGTTCACTGACCGCGCAGCCGCAGAAAAGGCGGCCAGGGACGCGGAAGCTGTCGGCCTGCCGACACTGGTGGTGAAGAAACCGGTCCAGTGATTTATGAGTCAGCAAGCCCAGAAAGTCAAACTCAAGGTGACTCCAGCAGTCGCTAAAATAGTCGGCGAAGGTGCCCCCCGCGAATTGCAGCTAGCCGCTGCCCGGGGGGCAGTTCCTCTTCAGGCCGGCGAGCTGCTGATGACCTATTTGTTCCTGATTCATGGCCGGGATGCCGCGATCAAGGCCGAGGCTCAGAGAAGCCTAAATACTCTCCCGGTCAACATCCTTAAACCGGTTATCGAAAGTGAAGAGACCCATCCCCAGGTGCTTGACCTGGTGGCCCGCTATCGCTATGCCGACCTGGCCGTCATGGAGTCGTTATTGTTCAATCCGGCAATCGAGGACCGTACCCTGATCTTCTTGGCCGGACGTTGCGAGGGGGGAGTGCTTTCCCTGATCGCCAACAATGACGAGCGCCTGATCGCGGCCCCCGATATCATTGACGCGATCCTGGCTAATCCGCTCGCGGACAAAGTATTGAAGTTCCGTTTCGGGTGGGAGGAACCGAAAGCCGAACAACCGACGCCCGAACCCTCCATGCCGGATCAGGGGTATACTGAGGAAGAGGGTGAGATCGAAGAGCTTGAAGAGGAAAATCTCTCCAAGTATCAGCAGGCCCTTGAGTTCGGCGTTTCCGACAAGATCAAGCTGGCCCTGACCGGCGACAAGGAGTGGCGCTCGATCTTTCTCAAGGACAATAACAAGCTGGTTTGCTCGGCGGTGCTGAAGAACCCCCGGATCACCGATGGAGAAGTGCTGATGATCGCCAAGAACCGTACGGCCAACGAGGAGTTGATCCGGATCATCAACCTGAACCGTGAGTGGGTCAAGAATTACGAAATCCGCAAGGCGCTGGTGATGAACCCGCGTACCCCGCTGCCCAAGGCATTGCGTTACATGGCGACCCTGTCCGACAAGGAGATCAAGGAGTTGGCAAAAAGCAAGAATGTTTCAGCCGTAATCGTTAATAATGCCCGACGTATGGTGATGGCCAAGGAAAAACGCAAATGAGACCGGGAACACTCCGCGCTGTTTGTATCAGCGCCAATAAAGGGGAACGGAAAAAGAACATCGGTACCGGCACTTTGGTGGAAAACCACGGCTTGGCAAATGATGCCCACGCCGGAGACTGGCACCGCCAGGTCAGCCTGCTGGCGGTGGAGAGCATTGCCAAGATGCAGGCTGCCGGGCTCGATGTCGGCGCCGGCGATTTTGCAGAAAACCTGACCACCGAGGGGCTTGACCTGTGCCATTTGCCGATCGGCACCCGGCTCGCGGTCGGGGAGTCCTGTCTGCTCGAGATTACCCAGATCGGCAAGATTTGCCATGACCGGTGTGCCATTTACTATCAGGCCGGAGATTGTGTTATGCCACGCGAGGGGATCTTTGCCAGGGTACTGAGTGGGGGCGAGGTCAGCGAAGGTGATGCTGTCCGGGTCCTGACTGCTGAGAAAGGGGCTTGATTTGGACACAGCAACACCTAGCTTCAGAATCGGTGTCCTGACCCTTTCAGATAAGGGGGCTGTCGGTCAGCGGGAGGATGAAAGCGGCCGGCTACTGAGCCAGATGGCGAGTGAACTCGGCGAGGTGGTCTGCTACGAGATCCTGCCTGACGATCTGCAGCAGATCTCCCATCTGTTGGCCAGTTGGGCCGACAGCCGTCGGCTCGATCTGATCCTGACCACCGGGGGGACCGGGTTGTCGCCACGGGACGTGACTCCCGAAGCAACCCAGGCCATTATCGAGCGCAGTGTTCCGGGACTTGCCGAAGCAATGCGTCTGGAAAGTCTGAAAAAAACCCCGCATGCGATGTTGTCGCGAGGTATCGCCGGCATTCGCGGTGAGACTCTGATTATCAACCTACCAGGCAGCCCGAGAGCCGTGCGGGAAAACTTTGCCGTAACCATTCCGGCCCTCAAGCATGGTCTGGCCAAACTCGCCGGTGATCCGGCAGATTGCGCATCGTGAAGCCAAAATGGATAACCTAGCCGCTTACGAACCTAGCTCTGTCATCTTCTTTGCCCGGCTCAGCCTGGCTGCCCTGTTGGGTGGCCTGGTCGGGATCGAAAGGGAGGTTCATGGCCGCCCGGCTGGTTTCCGTACCCACCTGATGGTTGCGCTCGGCGCCTGTCTGATGATGCTGGTTTCGGAGTTTTTCTATTTCAAATACCAGAACCTGACCAGTGACTCGCTGGTCAGGCTCGATCCTGCCCGGGTCGCGGCGCAGATTGTGACCGGGATCGGCTTTTTGGGTGCCGGTGCTATCATCAAGCACAAACTTTCGGTGCGCGGACTGACGACAGCGGCCTGTCTCTGGGTGGTGGCCGGAATCGGCATGGCGGTCGGGATCGGACTGTATGTGCCGGCCCTGTTCGTCACGGGCATCTCCCTGGCGACCTTGATGCTGCTGAAACGTTCCGAACGTTGGCTGGGGAAGGATACCTTTCACGTCATCTCGATCCGCTGTGAAGACAGCGCTGAGATTTTCGAACAGATTGAGCAATTTTTTGCCGTCAACGAACTACGGATTATTAATTGCGGCTTTGAGAAGGATAAGGCGTCATCCGAGGTCAGTTATCGCTTTGTTGTCGCTCATTTCGGGGTCGAAAGCAACAGGATGGCCATCAAGGCGATCCTGCAAATCGAAGGCATAAATCAGGTCAGGTTTAGCTGAAGTTTCTTGTTACACCAACCGATGAGTAGCACAGGACCGATCCGCTCGTTGTGATTGGCCTGATATCAATTCCGGGGGAATCCATGCCACAAAAAAAAGTCTTGCTGGTTGATGATGTCGAACTCTTTATCGACCTGGAAAAAACCTTTTTAGTTCGTGAGGAAGTGACCCTGCTGACCGCCAGAACCGGTCGCCAGGCAGTTGATCTTGCCATAGCCGAGTTACCGGACCTGATCTTTATGGATCTGTTTATGCCGGAGATGAATGGCGATGAAGCCTGTTCTCTGATCAAACAGCATCCGCAGGGTGCGCGCATTCCGGTGGTCATGGTGACCCATGGTGGGCGCGATGAGGATCTTGATTTCTGTCGCGCTGCCGGTTGTGACGATATTCTTTTCAAGCCGGTCAACCGTAACCAGTTTCTCGATACGGTGCGCCATTATCTGCATGTTGCTGAGCGCTGTGCTCCACGCGTCAATTCCAGGCTTTCGGTCCACTATGGCGAAGGACGGACCCGGCGGTTGCACAATTTCTCGGTCAATATCAGTACCGGCGGGTTGTTCCTTGAAACCGATCAGCCGTTGCCGGTCGGAACCCCCATGACCCTGGAATTTCCGTTGCCGGGCCATTCGCAACCGGTTACCTGCAAGGCGCAGGTCGCCTGGGTCAATGAGCCTGATGCTCCCCGCAGACTGAGCCTGCCGAGCGGTATGGGCATGCAGTTTCTCGATCTGTCGCTCGAAAACCTGCAGGCCATTCGCGATTTTGTCAAGCAGGAATGCCTCGCCCCCACTAACTGACGCTTTCCGTCCCGAATATTGTTAGCAGCCGATTCTTGACCTGGGTCAATTGCATCGGCTTGTTTTGTTGGTACATTCTCACGGTCTTAAAGAATCCGTGTCGAAGTTTGCATGCCAGCGATGGTGGGACAACAATTCGGACCGTACTCGGGTCCCCAACAGTTAGAGGAGGCTAGGATGAAGAAGGGTTGGGTTGCAACGGGGATCATCATGATAACCTTGGTGGTACTGTCGTTTGCCGGTATTGCCGTTGCCAAGGAAAAACCGTCGGCAGAAACTGCGAAATGTCTCGAATGCCACGAGGCGATGCCAGGAATTGTCAGCCAGTGGGAAGACAGCGCACACTGGGATGCCGGGGTCGGCTGTTATGAATGTCACAAAGCCGACAAGACCGACGCCGATGCCATGGACCACTATGGGTTTACCGTTTCAATCATCGTTTCACCGAAAGACTGTGGCGTCTGCCACCCGAAGGAGACCGCCGAGCAGGAGGCGAGTCACCATGCCCAGGCGGGTGATATCCTCAATACCAAGGATGGCATTCTAGGCCAGACCATCGGGGGTGAACCGGCTGTCGCCGTGGGCTGCCGTCAGTGCCATGGTTCAATCGTCAAGGCAAATGCCGACGGATCGCTTGATACCAATACCTGGCCAAACACCGGTATCGGCCGCGTTAACCCGGACGGATCCAAAGGAACCTGCAGCGCCTGCCATACCCGCCACCGCTTCAGCAAGGAGCAGGCGCGTCAGCCGCAGACCTGTGGCAAGTGCCATCTCGGTCCGGACCACCCGCAAAAGGAGGTTTACGAAGAGTCCAAGCACGGCATCCTTTACGAGGCGTTCAAGGACGACCTGAACATGGACAAGGGGAAATGGGTCGCCGGCGAGGACTACTTTGATGCCCCGACCTGTTCGACCTGCCACATGAGCGCAACCCGCAACCAGGGTGTGACCCATGATGTCGGGACCCGTCTCTCCTGGAACCTGCGGGCGCCGGTCTCCACGAAGACGGCAAACACGGAACAGAAACTGGCCGATATGAAGGATGTTTGCTCGGCCTGTCACGCCGAGCCGTTTGTTGAAGGTTTCTACAAGCAGCTTGATGAATTTGTCGAATTCTATAACACCAAGTTTGCCATCCCGGCCAAGGAAATTCGTGAGTTGCTGATGACCGAAGGTGTTCTGACCTCGGGGAACTTCGACGACAAGATCGACTGGATCTACTGGGAACTCTGGCATCATGAAGGGCGTCGTGCCCGGCATGGCGCTGCCATGAGCGGCCCGGATTATGCCTGGTGGCATGGTATTTATGACGTTGCCAAGCATTTCTACACGGAACTTTTGCCGGAAGCCAAAGAGGCTTGTGAAAAAGCCGGCAAGCCGGAAGTCTACGATCAGATCATTGCCAAGTACATTGATGGCCGCAAGGAGCATGAATGGTACACCAAGGGCTTTGACAAGGGGCGTCTGGAAGAGATGAAGAAGTATTACAAGGATCGTTACAATCAGGACGTCAAATAGGCACATGCCGTCGCAACATCAACCGGCCGGAATTTTTCCGGCCGGTTTTTTTGTGCCCGCATCGCCGAGCAGATCTGCGCTACAATGTAGCAGAAAAGGAGTCGCTCATGGAAAAGCTATGCTCGCAATGTAACGGGATGTTTCCCGAGGAAGAACTGCTGCAGCGTGAAGATAACGCCGAATTGGTCTGTGAGGATTGCTCCGGGTTACTGAACAATGAAAACCTGTCGTGTCGCTATGATGAACAGGGCTAGAACGAATTTGACCCGGGGCTCTGCACCAGATAAGGTCGCCAACTCATGAAGGTAAAGGTTGGCTATACGTCCACAAGAAACTGTGGATAGCAGTGTGGATAACCCGGTTTTGATCGGCTAAGTTGCCTTTCTGGCAAAGGCAAATAGCAGATTGCCTAGAAATAAATCATCACTAATTTGGTTGCGCAAAAAATGGTCTGCCGGAGCGGCAGGTGACCATTGTGGTGGTTGTCGAAACTGCCGCCGGCGCTACCACCGTTTGCGCTGATCATGCTTGCCCGGTTGTTTTTGGTTGACGGTTTCGTAGCTAAGTGTTAATTGAAAATCCCATAATTACAGACTGTTAAGTGCTATATAAAAATTTCTTCCCCGGCAGGATTGTCCGGTACAAGGAGAGACTGATGCGCATAACCCCCAAGACCGAACTTGATCAGCGGATGGAGAAAATCCAGCTGCAATTACAGCAGAACGGCCTGGATGCAGCCATGCTGGTGCAGAACGCCGACCTGTTTTATTTTACCGGCTCGATCCAGCAGGGGGTTCTGTACATTCCATCCACAGGTGAGCCACTCTACCTGGTGCGCAAGGATCTCGGGCGGGCCCGAATGGAGTCGGGGCTCAAGGAGATCGTCCCGCTGCGCAGCCCGAAAAATATTCCCGAAATTCTCGCCGAATATGGCTATCCGATGCCCACCCGGGTCGGCATGGAATTCGATGTCCTGCCGGTTGCCCTGTTCCACCGTTTTCAAACGGCGCTGGGCAACAGCGAGGTGGTCGATGTCTCCCACCTGGTACGCAGTGTCCGGGCAGTCAAGTCGGACTACGAACTCGAAATCATGAAGGATGCCGCGTTGCTGGTCGATGCGATGGTCAAGCATGCCAAGGAGGTCGTCAAGGTCGGCATGAGCGACCTCGAACTGGCCGCGGAGCTCGAATGTGTGGCGCGCCGCAAGGGGCACCAGGGGATCACCCGGATGCGCGGCTTCAACTCCGAGCTATTTTTCGGCCATATCATCTCCGGGACCGACAGTGCCGCTCCCGCTTTTGTTGACGCGCCGCTCGGCGGTCTCGGCGTCAACCCATCGATCGGGCAGGGGGCGAGTTACAATCGTATCGCCGCCCAACAGCCGATTATCATCGATGTGATCGGCGCGTTTGACGGTTACATGGTCGATCAGACCCGGACGCTCTGCATCGGCGGGCTCCCCGATCAACTGCGGCGCGCTTACGATGACATGCTCAGGGTTCAGGAGCGACTCAAGGAGATAGCGCGTCCCGGCATCGCCTGGGGAACGATTTACGACGACTGTTACGCCCTGGCTGTGGAGATGGGTTATGCCGATTTCTTCATGGGCAGCAAGGGCGCCCAGGTCTCTTTTATCGGGCACGGCATCGGCGTCGAGATCGATGAGTATCCCTTCATCGCCCGCGGTTTCAAGGATCAGCTGCTGGAGAAGAAGATGACCTTTGCCTTCGAGCCGAAGGCGGTCTTCCCCGGGCTCGGCGCGGTCGGGGTGGAGAACACCTTCTGGGTCGAGGACGACGGGCTCAAGCACCTGACCTTCAGCGATCAGGAATTGACCATCCTGTGAAAAAGTGGTGCAACACTGCCGTACATTCAAGGAGCAAGTGGGAGCTGCAGTAGAAAGGTCGTACCCTCGCCGGGACGGCTCTGCACCGTAACCCTGCCGCCGTGGGCCTGGGCGATCTCCTTGACCAGGGCGAGCCCCAGGCCGGTACCGGGCGGACCGTTGCGCGTTTCCAGACGATAGAACCGTTTGAAAATCATTTTCTGTTCCTCTTCCGGGATGCCTCTGCCCTGATCTTTGACCCAAAGGTTGGCAGCGTCTCCGTCTAGATTGGCACCGAGTCTGATGGTGCCTCCCTCTGGCGAATACTTGATGGCGTTGTCGAGCAGATTACTCAGCGCCTCCCTGAGTTTGCCCGAATCAGCCCAGACCGGAGGGAAGTCGGCAGAGCAATCGATGTCGATCTGCTGCTTGAGAAGCGGGGTTCGGTACTGCTCCGCCAATTCCAGGAACAGGGGATAGGGTAGGACCGGCTCCGGATTGTTGAGCCCGAAACCCGCGCGCAAGCGCTGGAGGCTGAGCAGGTTGTCGATCAATCGTTTTAAGCGTTCGCTTTCTTTTTCGATCAGCTGCAGGTATTCGCGCTGTCGCTCGACAGGGGTTGGGTTTTCCAACAGATACTGGGTGAACCCGATGACCGCTGTCAGCGGGGTGCGCATTTCGTGGCTGACTGCCGAGAAGGCCTCCTCACGACTTCGCTCCAGGCGCCTGCGCTCAGTGATGTCACGCACCACTTCGACGCATGCCATCACCTCACCTGATGCATCGAGCAGCGGGCAGGAGGTGATTTCCAGGTAAAGTGGCTCCCCATCAGGAGTCGTGGTGTCGAAGGGGCGGCAGTGCACCTTGCCGTCGGTAAAGCTTTCGCGGGCCTGACATTCATCGCAGAATTGATCACGGTTGGCGTAGATGCGGTAACAGAAGTCGCCGAGGTGGTGCCCCCGGCGACGGATCAGGATGTCATTCTGATAAATGATCCGGTAGTTCCGATCAATAACGGTGATCCCGTCACCCATCGCCGCCATGATCGCCTCGACCTTGTTCCGTTCCTCGATCAGGCGTGCTTCAGCTCGCTTGCGTTCGCTGATATCCCTTGCCACGGTGACGACCATGGGCTTTAGACCGGCCTGCAGGCGGTTTGCCTTGATCTCGACATCAAAAGTGCTGCCGTCACGTCGGCGTAGCCGAGCTTCGAAGACCACGGTACCCTGCTGATCAATGCGTTCCATGAGTTTTTGCCAGTACCGTAATGGTTGCGGCCAATCGGCGAACTCGGCCGGATGCATTCCCAGCAGGACCTCCCGCGTATAATCAAGGCTGCTGCAGGTCAGATCGTTGACGTAGCGCAAGCTCCCGTCATCGGGATCGTGGAAACAGATAAGATCGCCGAGGTGATCGACGATATTGCGGTAGACCGGCAGGTTCTTAATTTGGGATTCTGACTCTTCCGCCTCGCGGATAAAAGCGATCTTGGCAAAGCTGCCGTCGGCAAGCAGGAGCGGTACATTGGTGACGTGATACCAAAGGCCATCCACCGGGTGCTGGAACAGGCCGCTGGATTTTTTACCGGCAAAGACCTCGGCCAGGCACCAGGGACAGGGCTCGTCGCGCCCGTGCAGGGCCCGGTAACAAAGTTCGCCGGTCGCATCCCGACCGAGGGTTTCGATAAATCGGCGATTCATGAACCGGATGCGATAGTCGGGACCGCCGACATAAATCAGGCCGTCCCAAGCCTCGACGATGGCACTTGGCCATCCAGC
>DATFMT010000135.1:0-15659 GCA_035266745.1 Geothermobacteraceae bacterium
GCCAGGATTCGTTCGAGGTTCTCGCGGATAAAGGCTTCGTCATCAACAATCAGGATTTTTTCCATGGTCGGTCGACTCCCCGGGGTGGGCGGCTCAATGAACCCTGCTAGCTCTCATTGGCTTCATTATCCGGCAAACCATATACGGGAGCAAGAAAAAAGGTGAATTTTCGCCACAAATCGGGGAGCCGGTCAACGGGACGCGGAAAAGATTGGCGACTAATGGCCATCCGGGTAGGGAGTCTGGGCCGGCAGCCAGATCGTGAAAGAAGTCCCCATGCCTTCCCGGCTGGTGACCTGGACCCGACCGCCGTGGTCTGAAATAATGTTGTGGGTGATCGACAGGCCGAGGCCGGTGCCCTTGCCCTTGCTGGTATAAAACGGCTCGAAGATCAGTGGCAGCCGATCACTGGAGATCCCCTCGCCGGTATCGGCTATCGTCATGGCGACCCCCCCCTGCTCTTCCACAATCATGATGGTCAGGGTCCCCCCTTCCGGCATGGCATCGATCGCGTTCGTCAGCAGGTTGATGATCGCCTGCTTGAGGCGATTGGCATCAAGCGGAATCGCCGGCAGACCGGGAGCGACGTTGAGGTCAATGGAGACGCGGTTCTTTTCCAGCTGCTTTTGGACCAAAAACAGGGTGTCTTTCAGAACCGCTGCAACATCGCCTTTTTCCAGGTTGGTCTTGGGCAGGGAAGCAAAGTTGAGCAGTTCACCGATCAACTCCTCCAGCCGTTCCATCTCTTCGAGCGATCGCCGGATCAACTGCTGATCGCCCGGACTGCTGATCATCCGGTCGTGGAGATCATCAAGCAGCAGGCTGATGCCGGTCAGCGGGTTACGTACCTCGTGGGCGATCCCGGCCGAGAGACGCCCGAGCGAGGCCATCCGCTCCATGCGTTCCATCTGCCGACGCAGGTTAACCCGGTCGGTCAAATCCTCGATCGCCAGCATCCGGCCAGCGTTCTCACCAAAGGTCAAGGGGAGCAAGGCGAGACGGAAGGTCAGGGCGTTGCCGTCACGCTGCAGGTTGACATATTGGCTCCAGCGTTTCAGGTCGACGACCTGCATCCCCTGGTCGAGCGCGGCGAGAATTTCCGGCCAGCCGGAGAGCAGATCCCGCCAGGAACGATCCTGCTCCTGGTCCGGCAAGCCGAGGATCTGACGGGCCGGCCCGTTCATCGAGGTCACCTTGCCATTATGGTTCAGCGTCAGGATGCCGGTTTCGATATTCTCGAAGACCGTCTCCTTGAAGTTCCGCTCGCGCAAAATCTCCCTGCGCGAGCGGCGCAGGGCCTCGAGGGTGCGCATTAAGCGCTCGCGGCGTTCGCGCAGTTCCGCAGCCATGGTGTTGAAGGAGCGGGTCAACTCGCCGACTTCGTCATGGGACGAAACGACAACCCGGGTCGCCAGGTTGCCGCGAGCCATCTCCTTGGTCCCGGCGATCAGGTCCATCAACGGCTTGGTGATGCCGCGAGACAGATGATAAGCCGAGAAAAAGACCAGTAGCACCGTGGCGGTGATCAGCAGCCAGGTCTGGGTCAAAAAGCGGGTAAACTGGCGGCGAATCAGGGTCGAAGCCGCGACGGCCGGGCGGTGAAAATTCGCGACTTCGGCACCGATGGTGATGCCGCCGAACACCCCGGTCTTGGCATACACCCCACTCCGGTAAGGGATCGGAGCATAGGCCATGATCTTGCTCGACCCGCCGACGTTGGTCACGTCGACGACCCCCTGCTCACCGCGCAACACCCGGTTGGCGACCACCGGATAGTTGGGATGGATAAACCCGGCCTTGAAAAGATTGTAGGGGATGATGCCGTGGGTCACATCTTCCGGCGACGATTCGCGAGTATAGGGGGGAACCAACTGGCCGTCCCGGTCGAGACCCCGAATATCCCAGTATTTCGGGTGGGTGATAATCCACCCTTCATCATCGAAGATAAACGCGTAATTGCCGCTCCGGTAAGAGGGAAACACGACGTACTGCTCCTGGGTCGGGTTGATATGCTGGGAGAACTCCATCAGGTGGCGATGGTCGAGAGACAGCATGACCATCCCGGCAAACCCGCCGGCTGCATCGCGGATCGGCATGGCAAAGCGAACCACTCCCTCATAACGTTTGCCGTCGAACGCCTCTTCAGGACTGGCGGCACCGTTGAGCTGTTCTTCCTTGCTGACATGCCAGCCGGTCAGATGCGAGACATAGATTTCTCCTGGCGGCAAGGCACGCACAGCAGCAAAGTAATCTTCACTCTTGAAGGTCGTGTTGGCGGGCAGCGAAACGTCACGAAGTTGCGTGACCGGCTCGCCATCCACCAGGCGCAGCCGTTCCATTCCGTCGCGATCGATATAGGCGACCTCCTTGAAGATCGGGATCGATTCGCGTTTTTCGATGACCTTGCCGTTTTCCCGGGTTCGATACCAGACCTCCCGGCGATACTCGCGAGCGAAACGCTGATAAGCTTTGGCTTCGACCGGGAGCAAGGCCAGTGCCCGCACGTCCTGTTCGATCGATGTGAGAAAATCGGCGACCCGCCGACCGACCATCTCTGCCCGCAGTTCGAGGGCCTCGGAGGCCTGCTCATCGAGAGCGTTGGTCGCACTGTTGAGCAGCAGATTCTCAACGGCATCGATACTGTGACTTGAATTGAGGGCCAAAAGCGCCAACGGGACCAGCGAGAGGGCCCAGAAGGCGTAGAGAACCTTTTTATGCAGATTGAGGCGGAACATGGCGAGGAGTATATCAGCAATCCGCTGTGGAGAGAAACCGAAACGCCTGCCCTCGGGAATCGAGGACAGGCGGGAGGAATAATGGATTCGGGGGGCGCCTACTTGGTTCGTCCGACCACATACTCGGCCAACTCCATCAGGGCCTGGCTGGCCTCGTTGGCCGGGAAGATCGCCAGTCGGGCTTTGGCCTTTTCGACGAGTTCGACAGCGCGGCTGCGAGTGTATTCTATCCCTTGGTAGCGATCGATCAGCGCGACGACCTCGTTGATTTCTTCACTGGACAGATCATCCTGTTCGACGATCTCGGCTACCCGCTCGCGCTCAGCAGCAGTGCAGCTGCGCAGGGCATGGATCAGCGGCAGGGTCATCTTCCCTTCGGCAAGGTCCTGCCCCCTGGCCTTGCCGAACTCGGCCTCGTCGGCCACATAATCGAGGGCGTCGTCCATGAACTGGAAGGCGATCCCGAGTTCCATGCCGACCTCTTGAAGCACCTGCTCTTGTACCTCATTGACCCGGGCCAAAATACCCCCGCATTGACAGGCCGCCGACATCAGAACAGCGGTCTTGCAGCTGACGACATCGATGTAACGAGCCTCATCCAGATCGACATCGCAGGTGCTGACCAACTGCAGGACTTCGCCTTCGGCCATCCTGGTGGTCGCATCAGAGAGGACCTGGAGAATCTTCAAGTCGCCATCGCGGACCATGATCGAAAACGACTTGGCAAACAGGAAATCGCCAACCAGCACCGAGGCTTCGTTGCCCCAGACCGAATTGGCCGAGGCATTGCCCCGGCGCAGGTCGGCACCATCAACCACGTCGTCGTGCAACAGGGTCGCGGTATGGATAAATTCCACCACGCTGGCCAGACCGATATGGTTGTTACCCTGGTAGCCACACAGCCGCGCGGCCAGCAGCAACAGCATCGGCCGCACCCTTTTGCCGCCGCTGGCCAGGACATACTCGCCAACCTTGCGGATCAGGTCGACATCCGAAGTCAGATCGACGCGAAATTGGGCTTCGACCTGTCCCAGATCCTGCTTAAGTAATTGGAGGGCTTTTTCCATTGTAATTCCAGTCGCTTTAAAGTCTGCTTATCCTAAAGAATCGACGCGAGCCTTGTCAAAGATTTTTTAGCGGCCGGGTAGCGGAAAATGCCGGTAGAAACAGATGCCCGATTCACTTGTTCCAGACCAATCTGACCGCGATGAGCTTCCGGCAGAATAGCAGCCCGAGGCCGGTTCCTGCAGCGCGTCACCGGGTCGTAACAAAGGGGTCGAAAAAGCGCGTCTGCAAACCATCCTGACTTTCGGAATCCGCAGCGCGGAGACGCTGAACGAACTTGCCCTCTTCGAGTGTTGCTTCGGCCATCAACACGCCCCGTCCGTTCATCGCCTCGACACTGTTGAGAAAACAGCTTATGGCCCAGATATAGCTGTATGGGAAACTTAATTTATTGAAATTAATAGAAAATTGATCTTAAATCAGCAGTCAATTGCCTGTCAAGCCGTGACCTGCCTGCGCTTTGTGTAAAAATATTCTTATTGACACATCAGCCCGATGCTGTCAAAATGCGACCGTTTTGGTTATAGATTAGAGAATTCTTGACTTTCAATGGTCAACATCTAGAATTAGCTTCGCTTACTGCCACGTTTTTTCAACTGAAGGGAGACAGAATGGAGACGCCGGCTTACAACACTGCTATCGTCAAAAGCTTCGTCAACTGGAGCATCCTCTGGGGGCTGGTAGCGATTCTGGTGGGAGTCATTGCATCGTTGCAGATGGTGCTTCCCGAGCTGAATTTCGCGCCCTACCTGACCTTCGGCCGACTGCGCCCACTGCACACCAATGCCGGTCTTTACGGCTGGGGGGTCGGTTCGATTTTCGCCATGTTCCTCTACATCGTCCAGCGGCTTTGCAAGGTGCGGCTCTGGAGCGACAAACTGGCGACCTTCCAACTCTGGATGTTCAACGCGACGATCATCGGCGCCGCGGTCACCCTGCTCCTGGGTTACACCACCTCCAAGGAATATTCTGAATTGGAATGGCCTCTTGATGTGATGGTGGTGGTGCTTTGGGTTGCTTTTGCAATCAACATCATCATGACCATCATGAAACGCCGCGAAGAGCAGATGTACATCTCACTCTGGTACATGCTCGCCTCGATTATTGGCGTCGCCGTGCTCTACCTGGTCAATTCGGCTGAGGTACCGGTCTCACTGTTCAAGTCCTACTCCGCCTTTGCCGGCACCAACGATGCCAACGTCGAATGGTGGTTCGGGCATAATGCAGTGGCAATGGCTTTCACCGCGCCGCCGCTGGCGATGTTCTACTATTTTCTGCCGAAATCAACCGGGGTGCCGATCTATAGTCATCGACTGTCGATCATCTCCTTCTGGAGCCTGGTTTTCATGTACCTCTGGACCGGTGCCCATCACCTGCTCTGGACCCCGGTCCCCGACTGGGTGCAAACCCTGGCGATGGCCTTCTCGGTCATGCTGATCGCCCCCTCCTGGGGTTCGGTCTTCAACGGTTACCTGTCCATGCGTGGCCAGTGGCACCAGATGAAGGAAAACTACCTGGTCAAGTTCCTGATCCTCGGCATCACCTTTTACGGGTTGCAGACCCTCCAGGGACCGATGCAGGCAATCCGCTCCTTCTCGGCCTTCATCCATTATACCGACTGGGTCCCCGCCCACATCCATATGGGGACCATGGGCTGGGTCTCGATGATCGGCTTTGCCGGCATCTACTACCTTGTACCACGCATTTACGGCCGTGAACTCTACAGCATCCCGCTGGCCAACCTGCACTTTTGGCTGGTCCTGATTGGCCAGCTGATCTGGTCGATTTCGCTCTGGGTCGCCGGAGTCCTACAAGCCGGCATGTGGAATGCCACCAATGCCGACGGCAGCCTCGCCTACTCGTTCATGGAATCTATGATTGAAATGTATCCCTACTGGTGGGCCCGCACCTTTGGCGGTGTAATCTACATGCTCGGGGTCATCCTGTTTATCTACAACCTTTTCAAGACGACACGGGCTGGAGAGCCTTCCCCGATTTCCGAAATCGCCGTTGCGCAAGGGAGGGCCTGAGCATGTGGGAAAAGAAACCGATCCTGTTCCTGATCCTGGCCACTGCGGCCATCCTGGTCGGCACCACCATCACCATGATTCTGCCGTTCGCCTGGGTCAATACCGACGCTGATCGCATCGAGACGGTCACCCCCTACTCCCCTCTGGAGCAGGAAGGACGTGACATCTATATTCGTGACGGCTGCAACAACTGTCACACTCAGACGATCCGGCCGCTGGTCACCGAGGTGTTACGCTACGGCGAATACTCCAAGTCGGGCGAGTTCGTCTACGACCGGCCCTTCCTCTGGGGGTCCAAGCGGACCGGGCCCGATCTGGCCCGCATCGGCGGCAAGTATCCCGATGCCTGGCATTACAAGCATATGACTGCACCGCGTTCGATGGTGCCCCGCTCCAACATGCCTGATTACGGTTGGTATCGCGACAACCCGCTCGATCCGGAGATGATCCGCCGAAAGATGGAAGTTCTCGGCTTTCCCTATACTGAAGAACAGATTAGTGACCTGAGCAAACGCAACGAAATGGATGCCATCGTCGCCTACCTGCAGAAGCTCGGCACCGGTGTTAAAAAAGCCGAGGCGGTGATCGTCGGCGAGTTGCACAACCCATATCAGAACGACTCCTCGGTTCTGGAAGACGGTAAGGCACAGTTCGCCCAGCACTGCGCGGCCTGCCATGGCGACAACCTCGAAGGGAGCGATATCGCCCCGAACATCAGCGATCTCGACATGCCTGACGCCGATCTCTACGAGTTGATCTTCAATGGCCTGCCCGATGGCGGCATGCCGAGCTTTGCGGCGGTCGGTTCGGAGCGGATCTGGAAGATTGTGACCTTTATCAAGCATCAGAAGACGCACTGATGGACTGGGCATCGATCGTATATCTCGGGGTCACCTTCGGTCTCTTCGTTATCTTTGCGGCGATCGTCGTCCGGACCTACCGCAAAAAGAACAAGCAGAAATTTGAAGAGGCCAAACACCGGATGCTGGATGATGAATAACAAGGGAGGGCAAAATGCTCGAAGAACACAAACATAAACACGCAACCCATGACTTTGACGGCATCACCGAGAACCGCGTCAACTCGCCCCCAGCCTACTTCAACGTGTTGTTTTTCGGGCTGGTTCTGTGGGGCCTGGTCTTTATGGCTTATTTCCTGTTCAGCGGCTGGAGCAGCGACGCTGAATTCCAGGCCAAGATGGAGGCCCACAAGCAAGCCTCGGCAGCCGCGGCGCCCGCTGCTGCGGCCCGGGTAACCACGCCGGCCACGGCCGATCCGGCCGCCGGCCAAAAAATCTTTGCTACGACTTGTGCCATGTGCCATGGTGCGAATGGCGAAGGCGGCATCGGGCCGGACCTTCGCGGAGAATTGAAATATGGCAGAACCAGGGATGCGGTTTATGCGACCATCTCCAAGGGGCGACCGAACGGCATGCCCAGTTTCGGTTCGCAACTCTCGGGCAACGACCTGGAAAACCTGACCGCATTTGTCCTGTCGCTCAAGAAATGAACCATGTTGCCAGCAACCAGTAAACTGCAAGGGGGCGAGGAGACAACTCCTGCCCCCTTTTTGTTATGAACCGCTACCAAAACTCCAAACTCGGCCCGAAACGACAGGCGTTTCAGTGGCTTACCAGTCTGGTCATTCTGTTGCTGCCGTTTGGCCGCTGGCACGGGCAGAGCCTGCTGCGGGTTGATTTTTCAACTCTTTCCTTGTTCCTGTTCGGACAGACCCTGCGGATTGACGAACTCTACCTGGTCCTGTTCTTTACCCTTGCGCTTGGCCTGGCATTTTTACTGGCAACCTTGGTGTTCGGCCGAGTCTGGTGCGGCTGGGCTTGCCCACAAACCACTCTCAGCGACATTGCCGAATGGCTGGCAAAACGCCTCGGGCTTAGCATTCACAACAATGCCTTGCAAGGGCCGACCTGGCGTAAGCTGCTGGTCCATACCGCGTACCTGGGACTTGCGCTGCTGGTTGGGGCCAACCTGGTCTGGTATTTTGTTGAACCCGGACGATTTTTTACCGAGCTGATCCATCACCAGCTGCACTATGGCGCCTGGCTCACCTTGATCGTGGTCACGGCAACCGTTTATCTCGACTTTGCCCTGATCCGTCGGGTCATGTGCCGGGATTTCTGCCCCTATGGCCGCTTCCAGACAGTGCTCGCCGATCCCGGCACCCTGACCCTGCATCTGCCCGACAGCGAAGTCTCGCGCTGCATCAACTGCGAGGCCTGCGTCCGCAGCTGCCCGATGGAGATCGACATCCGCCAGGGCTACCAGGTTGAATGCATCAACTGCGGACGTTGTCTCGACGCCTGTCGCAAGGTCATGACCGGCAGAAAAGAACCGGGGTTGATTCGTTACAGTTTCGGAGTGGACGGAAACGGGGTTCGCGCCCTGTTCAATCCGCGCACTCTGCTGCTCAGCGCCGCCCTGTTAGCCCTGCTGACAATCTTGACCACCGCGATCATTTTCAAGCCCCAGGCCAGCTTGAAAGTCGCCATCTCGCATACTGCGGGAAGCAGGGTCCTTGCGGATGCATCGCTGGCGACCTTCTTCACGGCCTGGGTCAGCAACCGCAGCAACCAGCCAGGGATTTACCACCTCGAGGCCTATCGCAGTGACAATCGGCAGCCCTTGACGTTGCGCGGTCAGACCAGCGGGATTAAACTTGCTCCGGGCGACAATCGGGAAATACAATTTGCCGTGACGACGGCTGTGCCGGATCTGGCCACGGCCATTTCGTTCACACTCTATGATGACCATCAGGAAGAACTTGCCAGGGCCGGCGCAACCATCACCGCGCCGTAAGCCAGGCCCCTTCGGTCGTGCAACAAACTCCTGGCGTTGCCAGTTGAGGTGCAGACCATGTACTATGGGGCATCCAGATTTTCCCTGACACAAAGGATTACAAGGCACCATGAATATGCGCCGCACAAATCTAACCCCCCAGATCATCACCCTGATGATCTGCAGTTTTGTTGCCTTCCTCGGCTGGTCGGCTTACCAGGCCGCGACCCGTGGCAGCGAAATTTCCGACCGCGACTACTACAGCAAGGGGCTCAAGTATAATACGACCTTGATCGAAAAGAAGGCCGCCAGTGTGCTTGGTTGGAACTCTGATTTCACCCTTGAAGGGCACTCTCTTACGGTCATGCTACACGACAAGCAGAACCTCCCGGTCGGCAACGGAGAGGCAACCCTTTTGCTTTACCAGAGTGCTTCGGGGATACCACTCAAGTTGTCGCTGGTCGAAACACACCCGGGCGGCTACCAGCTGGAGTTGCCAGCCGAGCTGACCGGTGAAATACGGGCCCGTCTCGAGTTCATGCGTGACGGCGCGAGCATCAATCGGAACCTGCTGTTGAATCTGTGATATGACGACCGCCCACCTTTGCGAACATTGTCAGCTGCCGATTGACGCGCATCAGCTGGTGACCGTTTCGATAGAAGGCCAGCTGCGTCATTTTTGCTGTCGTGGTTGCCAGGGGGCCTATCAACTCATTTCCGGAGCCGGACTTGAGCAGTTTTACCAACGGCGCAGCTGGGGTGAAGCGGGAACCGCCAAGGGCGCCTATGACACCAGCTTCAACCCGGAATTCCTCGAGAGCCTGGTTCATCAGAGCGAACAGGGGCATGAGCTCGCTTTCCTGATCGAAGGAATTCGTTGTGCCAGCTGCGTCTGGCTCAATGAAAAAATTCTCCTTGGTCTCCCCGGGGTTAGCGACACCCGCATCAACTACGGCACCCATCGCGCCAGGGTCCGTTTTGATCCGCAGCAGATCACACCGCTTGAGATCTTCTCCCGCATCACCCAGCTGGGATATCGTCCGCGGCCGATGACGGCCAAGGCGCTGCAGGATTCCGGAATTCGTGAGCGACGTACCCTGCTGATCCGGTTTGGGACGGCGGTGTTTCTATCGATGCAGCTGATGGGCTATTCACTGGCGCTCTATGCCGGTTATTTCCAGGGAATCGACCCGGCCGCCCGCCAGCTGATCCAGTATTTTGCTGCCGGGGTGTCCACGCCGGTGGTCTTTTATGCCGGCTGGCCATTTCTCTCCGGCGCCTGGCGAAGCATGCGCAACCGGGCGCCCAATATGGATCTGTTGATCGCCCTCGGCGTGCTGACGGCTTACTGCTACAGCCTGCTGATGCTGGCAACCGGCGGTGAAATTTATTTCGATTCGGCGGCGATGATCGTCACCCTGATCCTGCTGGGACGGCTGCTGGAATCGACGGCGCGACGCCAGGCAGCGGCCGGTATCGACCGCCTGCTGCAACTGGCACCGGACCGCTCGATTCGTCTTGATCCGTCAGGAGGCCAGGAGGTCGTCGAGACCGGGCTGCTGCAGCCTGGCGACCTGATCCTGGTTGGTCCGGGAGAACGCTTTGCCGCTGATGGCGCCCTGACAGAAGGCGAAACCGAGGTTGACGAATCGATCGTCACTGGAGAACCCTTGCCGGTGCATCGATCCGCGGGAGACAAAATCACCTCCGGGTCGCTCAACATTTCGACCAGCGTCACGTTGCGCGTAGCCACCTCGGCCAGCGAGTCGTTTATCGCCAAGGTCGCCAGGCTGGTGGAAGAAGCCCAGGCCCGGCGGGCACCGGCCCAGGCGCTGGCGGACCGGGTTTCGGCGTGGTTTGTGCCGACCGTCATTCTGCTGGCCCTGGGCACCTTTGGCTTCTGGTTACAGACCGATGCAACAACCGGGGTGGCGATCCTCAACGCAACCGCGGTTCTGGTCGTTGCCTGTCCCTGTGCCCTCGGCCTGGCAACCCCGACCGCCATCCTGGTCGCAACAGGCGCCGCCACCAAAAGTGGCATCCTGTTCCGCGGTGGGGACATCCTTGAGCAGACGGCCCGGCTCGACACGATCGCCTTTGACAAGACCGGCACCCTGACCGAGGGGGCCCCGACGGTCAGCCGCATTCTTCCCCACGGCATCAGTTCCGACGAACTGCTTAGTCTCGCGGCCAGGCTTGAATCCGGGACACGTCACCCGATTGCGGCCGGTATCCAGCGTGAAGCAAACCGCCGCGGCCTGACCACTCCGTTTCAAAGCGGTGTCAAAACCATCCCCGGCCGCGGCCTGCAACTCGACCTGCCCGGCGAGACCCTGCTCGCCGGCCACCGGGAATTTATTCACCAGGCCGGCATCGAGGTCCCGCCGCTGGAGAGCATCGCCCTGACCGAGGTCCATCTGGCGCGCAATCAAGTTTATCTCGGTGCGATCTTGCTGGTGGACCGTATCCGCCCCGAAGCGAAAGCGGCCCTTGACATTCTGCATGCTGAACATTACTGCACCAGCCTGCTGACCGGAGATCCGTCTGCGGCCGGCGACCGAGTCACCGCAGAGCTCGGCATCGGCAGCCTGGCCACGGCGCTGACCCCGGAGAAAAAAGCCGACTGGATTCATGCACGGCAACACATGGGGCACCTGGTGATGATGGTCGGAGACGGGATCAACGACGCACCGGCACTGGCCGCTGCGGATGTCGGCTGTGCGATGGCTGGTGGTACCGACATCGCGCTGGAGAGCTCCGATATCATCCTGACCCGTCCGGATCTCGGCAAACTGACCGAAGCGGTCACCCTGGCCAAACGGACCCTGCGCATCATCAAGGAGAATTTGTTCTGGGCCTTCACCTACAACCTGGTTGCCATACCACTGGCCGCAAGTGGTAAACTGGCACCAGCCTATGCGGCTGCGGCCATGGCGGCAAGTTCAGTCCTGGTGGTCGGCAACTCATTGCGTCTGAACCTGACCTCCGGACCCGCCAAGCTGTCGCAAGCACAGATGAAAAGGCCTGAAGATGCTTGACTCAATCCTGATGCTGATTATCCTCTCGCTGTTTTTGGGCACCGGGGTCTGGCTGTTTTTTATCTGGGCGGTCAAAAAAGGTGAATTTGACGATGTCGAAGGGCCCAAGTACCGCATGCTCGATGATGACGTGCGCCAGCAGGACAATCCAGCAGACCGGGAGCAAAAGCCATAATGACTGACCCGCTCATATCCATGGCATTTTTTACTGCATTGTTGGGGTCTGGGCACTGTATCGGCATGTGCGGTGGGCTGGTCGCCGCGTTGTCGCTCTCGCCGCACGGACGGGACGGCGGAGTCTTCTTCCAGCTGCTCTACAACCTGGGGCGGATCATCACCTACAGCCTGCTCGGGCTGCTGGTCGGTTGGCTTGGTTCAACCCTGGCCCTGACTCAGATCCTGGCCGGTTTTACCAGGTGGGTGTTGATCTGTTCTGACCTGTTTATCATCGTGCTGGGACTCGGGACAGCGGGCCTGTGGCAGAAATTCACGCTCGGACGATTGGAATTCCAAGCCCCCCTGAAACTGCTCAACCGAGCTGTCAAGCAGCTCCAAATGGCCCCTGCTGCCGTCTCGGCCCTGCCTATTGGCCTGTTGATGGGATTTCTGCCATGCGGCTTTCTCTATGCCATGGTCCTGACTGCGGCTCAGAGCGCCGCGTCGGTACAGGGGGGATTGATAATGCTGGCCTTCGGCATCGGGACCGTGCCGGCATTGCTGCTGTTCGGCGGCACGACCCGCTGGCTGGGTACGCTAGTACGGCTTTGGATGTTACGGGGAGCTGGTGCCATGGTAGCGATTATGGGAATTTATCATCTGATTCGCCACCTGCAACTGGTCAGCGCAGGGTAGCATTTTTCAACTCAGGGTGCCTGGGCCGGGTGACGCTCAGGGGTGAAGCTGTGATGCTTCTGATCCCAATGATATCCCCCGGCGTCCCAGATTTTTTCCAGCACATTCCATTCCAGATGCACTCCCTGCATTTCATCAAAAGCATCCGAAGCCTGTAGCATTTCGCTGTCATCAACGATCCGGTCCCCGTTGATATCCGCCCAGACATACGGGGCGACGGTTATGCTGACAAACCCGCCAATGCGGGCCGGATAACTCTGAACGTCATCTTTGGCGACGATTTCACCAAAAAATTCCCTGTTGACCCCCAACTTTTCCTGATCGGCAACCTTCACCAGGTAGGCGACCTTGAGCCGTTCCTCTCCGGGCTTAACGATCCAGCGGGCGACCCCTTCGACGTTATCCAGGCTCGAAGGCGGCGGTGTGGCTTCAGTCAGTTTCCAACCGACGGGAAACTTTTCCCGGATAATATAGCCCTTGCGGGACATGGCGGGATCGATGTCAAGCCAGACCGGGATAATGGCCCCGGGGGCGGCAAAGATCGGCAGAATCCGTTCGCCAAGGATTTGGTTCTCGACCGGCTTGCGGCCGGCCAGAAAAAGCCCACCGCCGATCAATAGGACCAAAACAACGATAGCAGGCAAGAGCCATGAAGTCGGTTTCTTGGGCGGAACAAGCTGAGATGCAGCATCAGGTTCCGGTTGCCGGAGGATATTTTCAACCTCGGTTTCAAGTGCCTCGGCCAGGCGCAGCACATTTTCCCGTTTGATCGATGGGTAGCGATTGTTTTCCCAGCGGCTGATCGTGTCCGGCGTGACGCCGACCACCTTGGCAACATAGAACTGGGTCAACTTGTTGGTTTCCCGGATTCGGCGGATGGCAGTGCCGTCGATGTTGACAGTCGGTGGAAGCATCATCAAATTCAACTCTCCCCAGGTGATCTCAAGAGTTTATCAGAGCTTGTCAAAGGGGTAAACTGTAAAATCAATCTGTCCTTTATGCCCAAAGTTGACCCGACATGAGCTGGTTCAAACTATTGTAATTAAACATTTTATACCCGACATCTAGCGACATGAAGGGGGATGTCTGATGTAAAATCCCTTTATTGCCGTTATAAATTGAAACTGTAAATTGCGCAGGATAGTCCTGCCAAACATTCATCCCCCTGTCTTGAAGAGGAGTGTCAAAATGAAAAAAATTCTTGCTATCATGGTTGCTGTCGGTCTCGTCGCCCTCGGTACCGCCTCCCTGGTTTCCGCCGACAATGGTCCCGCAGAAATCACACTGCCGGCCAAAATGGGCGATGTGACCTTCCCGCACGCTGCCCACCAGGCCAAAGTTGAAGACTGCACCAAGTGTCACCACAACGGTGTCGATGCTGGCGCTTGCCGCAGCTGCCACGACGGTACCAAGGCTCCCAAGTTCAAGGACGCCGCTCACAAGCTCTGTAAAGAGTGTCACAAGGAAAATGGCGTCTCGACCAGCTGCAAGACCTGCCACAAGAAGTAATCACCAGCTTGATTTCGATAAAAAGACCGGCCCCTGGCCGGTCTTTTTATTTTCTAACCAGCATCACGAGTATACTTCAATCCCCAAGTCGATCAAGAACGACCCGGTGAGTCCCCGAGCGATGCCAACCCTGTTTTTTGACAATGACGGTGTTTTGGTCGACACCGAACACCATTACTTTGTAGCGAATCAACAGGTTCTGACAACAGTTGGACAGCCGTTGACCCAGGAACAGTTTGCTGACATCTCACTGCGCCAGGGGTTGAGTGTCATCCGTACCCTGCTTCATGATCAGACCGAAGACGAACTCGCAGAGCTTCACGCGCGACGGGACGCAGTCTATACTGAACTGCTCAAAACCGAACCGATTTCCGTCCCTGGCATTGAAGAACAACTTGCGATCCTGAAAAAGACCTGCCGGATGGCCATCGTGACCAGTTGCCGTACCGAACACTTTGCCGTCATCCACGGCCGCCTTAACCTGCTGCACTATTTTGATTTTGTGCTGACCCGGGAGGACTATCAGCTCAGCAAACCCGCTCCGGAACCTTACCTGGCGGCATTGCGTCGTTGTGGCAGCAACCCCGCCGACTGCCTGGCCATTGAGGATTCACCGCGAGGGCAGCAGGCTGCCCTCGCTGCAGGCCTGGACTGCATGATCATTCCGAACCGTTTTTTAGCCGCGACAGACTTTAATCCGACCAGTCAACAAGTCCCCAACATCCGGTATCTTGCAGAGCGCATCCTGAGCCGAAAAGCTTAATTTATGCTCTTCAATAAATTGCCATTTTGGTCTTTTTTCACTTGAAATATTCCGGCAGCAAACGTATGATGATTTCAGCGCTTGAGTCGACTCGTCGGCACTTGCGCGACCCCGTGTACACCCCCCCTCCGTGCACGGGGTCTTTTTATGCTTTTTTTACGCGATAACCCTGTTGCAGAGCAGGTTAGAATCGATTATATTTTTGGAATTGCACCTTCGGCCGCAAAGTTCGAAGGTTTTGCCCCGTGATACCCCTCCTTCACGGGGCTTTTTTGTTGTCCAGCGCGCCACCGACACAGATGCTACAATGACCGTGGAGGTGTGCATGTCTGATCATTCCGTTGACCGGCTTCTCGACATCGATCGATCAACCCTGTCTCCGGACGGCAGGCCGGACTTCAATCGCCTGATCTTCACCTCAAGCCCCTACCTGTTGCAACACGCAACCAACCCGATCGACTGGTATCCATGGCAGTCTGCCGCCTTTGAGCGCGCCAGAACCGAGGACAAACCGGTCCTGGTCTCGATTGGTTATTCAACCTGTCACTGGTGCCACGTCATGGCGCACGAATCCTTTGAGGACCCCGACGTCGCCGAGCTGGTGAACCGGCATTTCCTCGCCGTCAAAATCGACCGCGAGGAGCGACCCGACCTGGATGCCACCTATATGGAAGTCTGCCAACTGATGACCGGCCAGGGTGGCTGGCCATTGACCCTGCTGGTCACACCCGACCGACAGCCGTTCTTCGCCGCAACCTACCTGCCCAAGCGGTCAAGTCACGGAATCGTCGGCATCATCGAGTTGCTCACCAAGGTGCACGATCTCTGGCAAACTGAACGGAGCAAACTTTTGCAAACTTGCTATCAGGTCG
>DATFMT010000136.1:0-6047 GCA_035266745.1 Geothermobacteraceae bacterium
ACCGCCGGTCCGCCTGGAGAAGATGCGCGGGAGCAAAGCCCATCAGATCGGTCAGGCCCTCAAGGCGATCGTCCCGCCACTGGTGCTGATCATCCTGGTGCTCGGTTCGATCCTCACCGGGGTGGCGACCCCCACCGAGTCATCATCGGTCGGCGGTATCGGCGCGATCATCCTGGCGCTTTTGTATAAACAATTCTCCTGGCGCATGCTCTGGGACAGCTCGCTGGAAACGATCAAGATCAGCTCCATGGTCTTCGCCATCCTGATCGGCGCGACAGCCTTTTCGATGGTCTTTACCTACACCGGAGGCGACTGGATCGTCGAGGACTTCATGACCGCCCTGCCGGGCGAAAAGTGGGGTTTCCTGATCCTCTCGATGCTGATCATCATGGTGCTCGGCTTTTTTATCGACTTCGTCGAGATCTCCTATATCGTCGTGCCGATTCTCGCCCCGATCGCCGCCAACCTTGGCATCAACCCGGTCTGGTACGCCATTCTCGTCGCCATGAACCTGCAGACCTCGTTTTTGACTCCGCCGTTTGGATTCAGTCTTTTCTATCTGAAAGGAGTCGCCCCGCAAGGGGTCCGTACCACGGACATCTACTACGGGGTCATACCGTTCATCATTCTGCAGGCATTCGTGCTTGGCATCCTGGTCATTTTCCCCGAATTCTTCGGCTTTTCGGCGACACGCTAATCGCGACCTGACAGCTGCCGACGACCTGTCTCCAGAGAGTTTGCGCTATGATTACAGCGACCGGGACAACGTCAGCTGTCTGCAACAATTCCGCTCAATTAAAATAGTTGACAATCCCGGTCATTTTTGAATAATATTCTCTGACTATGGACGAAAAGAGAACATTCGACGAAATTGACAATAAGATCCTGGAGATTCTTCAGGAAAAGGCCCGTATCCCCAACGCCGAGGTCGCCCGTCAGATCGGCATGGCCCCCTCAGCCGTGCTGGAGCGGATTCGCAAACTCGAAGAACGGGGCATTATCGAAGGGTACGAGGTGCGTCTCAATCCGGAACCTTTCGGTCAGGGATTGGCGGCTTTCATTTTCGTCGACATTGATCAGCTTGCCGGAAATGTTGGACTGGAATCAGAATTGAACCGCGTAACGGGAGTTCAGGAGCTTCACCAGATTGCCGGAGAGGATGGCTATCTGGTCAAGATTCGTGCTGCCAATCCGGCTCAACTCGGCCGGATTCTGAATTCTGAACTGCTGGCCATCAAGGGCGTTCGCGGCACCCGGACCCAGATCGTACTCAACACCCTGAAGGAAACGCGACGCATCGATCTGGGCTGACACCTTAAACATAACCACACTGGAGGAAAGTACCTGTCATGCCATTAGCTGACTCATTCAAAAACCGCCTGTTCCCCAACCTGGAACAGATCGCCGAACATTACGGCACTCCGTTTCACATCTATGACGAGGCCGGCATTCTACAGACCGGTGAGGAATTGAAGCAGGCCTTTGCCGGCATTGACGGCTTCCAGGAGTATTACGCCGTCAAGGCGCTGCCGAACCCAGAGATCCTCAAACTGATGAAGCGGATGGGCTTCGGCTTCGACTGCAGCTCGATTCCGGAACTGGTCATGAGCCGCCAGGTCGGCGCTACCGGCGAAGAGATCATGTTCACTTCGAACAACACCGACCCGGTCGAATTCGCCGAAGCGGCCAAGGCGGGGGGCTGTATCCTCAACCTCGACGACATCACGCTGATCGACAAAGTCCCGTCACCCTTTCCGGAACTGGTCTGCTTTCGCTACAATCCCGGTCCGCGCCGCACCGGCAATGTGATCATCGGCAACCCGGTCGAAGCCAAGTACGGCGTCACCCATGAGCAGGTGGTCGAGGCCTACCGGCGGGCCCAGGCCCGCGGCGCCAAGCGCTTTGGCCTGCACACCATGGTCGCTTCCAACGAACGCGACTACACCTACATGGTCGAAACCGCGCGCATGGTGCTGGAGATCGCCGAGATGGTCGAGTACGCGCTCGATATCCGCTTCGAGTTCGTCAATATCGGCGGCGGCTTCGGCATCCCCTATCGCCCCGAGGACCATGCTCTCGACCTGCAGACCATGAGTCACGACATCACCGTGCTGTTCAAGGCTTTCAAGGAGAAACATGGCTATGCACCGAAGATGTATATGGAGTCGGGCCGTTTCATGACCGGACCGCACGGCTGCCTGGTGACCCGGGCGATCAACCACAAGGACACCTATCGCAAATACGTCGGCGTCGATGCTTGCATGTCGGCCCTGATGCGTCCGGCAATGTACGACGCCTACCACCACATCGATGTCCTCGGCGCCGAGGATCGACCTACCGTAGTCGTCGACGTGGTCGGCTCGCTGTGTGAAAACAACGACAAGTTTGCGGTTCAGCGCGAGCTGCCGCGGATTGATGAAGGCGACCTGCTGGTGATCCACGACTCGGGAGCCCACGGTCACGCCATGGGCTTCCAGTACAACGGCCGACTGCGGCCCAAGGAGTTGATCCTGCGCCAGGATGGTACGGTGGAGCTGATCCGCCGCGCGGAAACCCTCGAGGATTACTTCGCTACCCAGACCTTTGCTGCCGACAAGTTCACCCCCTGATCGAGCAAAATATCCGTTCGACCCAAGGCCGGCTTGCACAAGCCGGCCTTTTTCGAGCCCGGGTGACGTTTTTTGCCTGACCCGGGGAAATAGCGCCCCATATCATTGCCCATCTGCAGCTGTAACAGGAACATACAACGTTCTGCCAATCGGCACGGTTCTGGGACGACAGAACTGCAGATCAAGGTCTACCAGATGAACCGGGACAACGAAGAAGAAACCGTGTCGGGCGAGTGGCTGATCAATGATCCTTCCGGAACCCGGCAACTTGGCATCAAGATTCCCCAGTAACGTTCAAGCCCGGATTTTTCTACTGGCTCACATATCCTAACCGGACAGCAGATCGCAGCTCAGCGCAGGAACGATTAAATTCTTGACAAAATTAATAGTATATTACGAAAATTGATGGACCCGAAATTGGAGGAGAATCACCATGAAATTATCGACGAAAAGTCGCTACGGCCTGCGAGCCATCTTTGACATGGCCTATCACGCGGGCAACCTGCCGTCCCAGATCAAGGACATCTCACGACGGCAGAATATCTCACCCCGCTACCTGGAACAGATTTTTCAGGACCTGAAAAAAGCCGGGCTGCTGAACAGCCGCCGGGGTCCGCAAGGAGGCTATACCCTGTCGCGTAAGCCGGAAGAGATCACCGTCCGCGATGTCATTGAAGCGACCGAAGGTGAGGTATTCCTGGTCGCCTGCACCAGCCGGGCAAAATCCTGCGCGCCGAAATGCGAATTCGACAACCAGTGTGTCACCCAGAAAATCTGGGCTGAAGCCAACAACCGACTCAACGACTATTTCGGCTCCCTGACCCTCAAAGACCTTTGCGAGGATGGCAAAGCAATGGGGCTGGAAAAAGAACTCGACCACCGCTTCATGTATTTCATCTGATCGGGCAAACCAGTCAGGATGCCAGCAGCATCGACGGCCTAGACTGCTCACGGGATTTACTGGAGAGAGAGATGTCATTGCCATTACAAACCGATAAAACCTTAAACCTGGATGAACGCTACGCACGGCTCAAAGACGAGCTCGCCCGGTTCGGTTCGGTAGTGGTTGCATTCTCCGGTGGGGTAGACTCGACGTTTTTACTGAAGGTCGCCATCGACGTCCTCGGCAGCGACAAGGTCCTGGCGCTGACCGCGACGTCTCCGACCTACCCCGAGTTCGAATTCCAGGAGGCCTGTCGGCTGGCTGGGCAATTCGGAGCCAGACAACTGGTGGTGGAAAGCAACGAACTGGAGATTCCCGGCTTTGCCCAAAACGACCGACGCCGCTGCTACCACTGCAAGTCCGAGTTGTTCAGCATTTGTCGCGACAAGGCCCGCGAGCTCGGCTATGCCGAGATCCTCGACGGTTCCAATCTCGATGACCTGCAGGACTACCGCCCCGGCCGCGAAGCAGCCTGCGAACTGGCGGTTCGTTCGCCGCTGCTCGAAGCCGGACTTGGCAAAGAGGATATCCGCACCCTGAGCCGTCGGCTTCATCTGCCGACAGCGGACAAGCAGGCCTTTGCCTGTCTCTCGTCACGCTTTCCGTACGGCACCGAAATCACTGCAGAACGACTTCAACAGGTCGATCGCTGTGAAACCTTCTTGCGCCAGCAGGGCTTCAAAAACTACCGGGTTCGCTACCATGATGAGGTTGCCCGGATCGAAGTGGCGGCAGCGGAACTGGACCGTTTTTTTGACCGGGAGCTGAGAGAGAAAGTCACGGCAGCCTTCAAAGCCGCCGGTTTCACCTATATCACCCTGGATCTGCAGGGGTATCGAACCGGGAGCATGAACGAAATCGGCAACTGAAATTCCCTCTGAAATAATTCGCGGGAGATGTCATGAATCGTGGTAGTGCGTTGTTTGCAGTCTGTTTCACGACCGGAGCACTGGGTGGATTGTGCAACAGTTTGGCCATCTGGCTGGCCGGCACCTGGCAGCTGACCGCCATGGCCGGGGTGAATATCAGTCCCGAGTTGACCACGGCCTGGCTCTATCCCCGCCTGGTCTGGGGCGGCGTCTGGGGACTGGTCTACTACTTCACCGTTGGCCGGCCAAGGTCACGGCGTCAGTGGGTCCGCAAGGGGCTTTGGGTCAGCCTGCTGCCGACGGCGGTTCAACTCTTTGTCGTCTATCCCAACACCACACCGCATGGCATGGTCGGTCTCGGCCTCGGGACCCTGACCCCGTTGTTCGTGCTGATCTTCAACCTGATCTGGGGCTTTTTCACCGGCGTCTTCACGCGCGCCTTCTGGGGGCGTACTTAAGTGGTGCCAAGCCGCTTGCTGATTGGCCTGCTGCTGACCTCTCTGTTGCTGCCGGTCGCTGTCTGGGCAGCCGAATCGTCATCAAATGGCACGGTCAGCTGGATTTACGACGGCGACACGATCAAGGTCGATCAGCTAGGCAAGGTCAGACTGCTCGGAATTGACACCCCGGAGACCGAATCCGGACCGCGCGATGACTACTACCTGCGCCAGGGATTGAAGCGTCCCCAACTCCGACAGACAGCGAAACAGGCCAAAGACTGGCTGATCGAAAATCTTAAGGGGAAACAGGTCCGTCTCACCTTCGACCGGGTCATGCGCGACAAGCATGAGCGCCTGCTCGCCTATGTCTATTTACCCGATGGCCGGCTGGTCAACCGTTTGCTAGTGGAGAGGGGACTGGCCAGCGTATTTCGCCGCTATGGATTTGCCCTGAAAGAGGATTTCCTAGCCGTCGAGGCCACGGCCAAAACGCAACAACTTGGCCTCTGGCGAAAGCAGGAATGAACCAAATCAGCCGAACAGGACCAAACACCAGACCGATCCGGCCAGCAGCAGGGCCACCAGCACTGCAGCCGAGCCGAGATCTTTGGCCCGACCGGAAAGCTCGTGATGCTCGGCGCCGCCCCGATCGACCACCGCTTCGACCGCCGAGTTGAGCAACTCGACGATCACTACCAGCAGCAGGCTGCCAAACAGCAGTGCCTTCTCCACTCCGCCCTCTCCCAGCCAGAGTCCGACCGGTCCCAACACCAGCAGCAACAGCATTTCCTGACGGAAGGCGGCCTCATGGCACCAGGCGGCGCAGAGCCCGGCCCAGGAGTAGCCGGCCGCCTTGAGCAGGCGGGTGAGTCCGGTTGGCTTACTACTTTGCTTCATCGAATTCCCTCCACGTCCAGTCGATCAGGGGCCGAGATTCCAAGTAAGTCGCTCGCGCATTATTTATGATCAAACAATGCATCGTGTCAACTGCGACGATATATGGCTCCGTTTGTTCCAGAGGGTTCATAACCACGACTCGTTATCAACCATAGCTTGTCAGGGTTGAGACGCATTCAACTTGGAAACTGCATAAATTCCAATGGAGAGGCCATCATCAATGGGACAGCTTCATCAGGGCAAACCTTATGACACTGAGTACCTTTACTTACAGGACTTCCCAAGATAA
>DATFMT010000137.1:0-7634 GCA_035266745.1 Geothermobacteraceae bacterium
CAAGGAAGAGGGCGGTCGTCATACCCCGTTCTTCAAGGGCTATCGTCCGCAGTTCTACTTCCGTACCACCGACGTGACCGGCGTATGCACCCTGCCGGAAGGGACCGAGATGGTCATGCCCGGCGACAACATCGCCATGAGTGTTGACCTGATCACCCCGATCGCGATGGACGAAGGACTGCGTTTCGCCATCCGTGAAGGTGGCCGTACTGTTGGCGCCGGTGTCGTTAGCGCCATTATTGCCTGATATTAACCAGTTAACTGCTGTATAGGCCCCTCCTCCCTGGAGGGGCCGTTAAGGATAGTCTTATGCGGGACATCATCACTTTGGCGTGCACCGAGTGCAAGCAACGTAACTACACCACGACCAAGAACAAGAGAAATACCCCAGATAAACTTGAGTTCAACAAGTACTGCCGGTTCTGTCGTAAGCATACGCCGCACAAGGAAACGAAATAAGACCTGACCGGATAATGGTTTGGCCGCAGTCTGCTGTGGCCTTTTTGTCTGCAGGCCAGTAGCTCTAATGGCTAGAGCACCGGTCTCCAAAACCGGGTGTTGGGGGTTCGAGTCCCTCCTGGCCTGCCAATTTTAAGAACGATTCTCCGACCATGGAGTTCAGATAGTGATAGGGAAAACTTCCGAATTTCTCGCCAATGTTAAAAGCGAGCTGAAAAAGGTAACCTGGCCGACCCGCAAGGAAACCTATGGCTCCACCATTGTCGTCATTGTCCTGGTTCTGGCTGTGGCGGTTTTTCTCTGGGCTGTGGATTCGGCGCTGTCGACCGTAATCCGCATGCTGCTGAGATAACTTGAAGACACAAGGAGAGCCGTTGAAATGGCAATGAAATGGTATGGGGTCCACACCTATTCCGGTTATGAAAACAAGGTCAAGCTGAACCTCGAGGAGAGGATTCGCTCCCTTGGTGCGGAAGACTCATTCGGAGAGGTGTTGATTCCATCGGAGACGGTTGTCGAGCTGAAAAACGGCGAACGCAAGACCTCTTCACGGAAATTTTTCCCAGGTTATATCCTGGTCCAGATGGACTTGAACAACGAAACCTGGCACATCGTCAAAGATACCCCCAAGGTTACCGGTTTCGTGGGTGGCGGGACGACCCCGCCGGCTATTCCCGACGAGGATGTTGCCAAGATTACCAGTCGCATGGAAGAAGGGGTTGAACACCCGAAGCCGAAGGTGGAGTTTGAAGTCGGCGAAACGGTCCGCGTGGTTGATGGACCGTTCCTGAACTTCACCGGGGTCGTGGAGGATGTGAAACCGGACAAGGGCAAGCTCAAGGTTATGGTCAGCATTTTTGGCCGGGTCACCCCGGTTGAGCTGGAATTCATTCAAGTAGAAAAGACCAGCTGACCTGGTCTGAAGATAGCTAAACAAGGAGTCACTCATGGCCAAAAAGGTTATTGGACAAATAAAGCTGCAGATCCCCGCCGGTGCCGCGAATCCTGCGCCCCCGGTTGGTCCCGCGCTCGGTCAGCACGGCGTCAACATCATGGAATTCTGCAAGGCATTCAATGCCAAAACCCAGAGCGAAGCTGGGATGATCATTCCGGTCATCATTACGGTTTATGCTGACCGTTCCTTCTCGTTCATCACCAAGACCCCACCCGCCGCGGTGCTGCTGCTCAAGGCCGCCAAGATCCAGAAGGGTTCCGGGGTGCCGAACAAGGACAAGTGCGGCAAGGTGACCAAGGACCAGGTGCGTGAAATCGCCCAACTCAAGATGCCGGACCTGAACGCTTTCGATGTCGAAGCAGCCATGCGGACAATCGAGGGGACTGCCAGAAGTATGGGTCTCGAGGTTGTTGAATAATTACAGTTTGTCTGGAGAAAAAAAATGCCAGTAGCAAAGAAGCATAAAGAAGCCAAAGAGAAGGTTGACCGGAGCAAGGTTTATTCTCTTGAAGAGGCAGTCGCCCTGCTTAAGGATGCGGCCCACACCAAGTTTGATGAAACCGTCGATGTTGCGGTCCGTCTCGGCGTCGACCCGCGCAAAGCCGATCAGATGGTCCGCGGCGCCGTCGTACTGCCGAACGGCCTGGGCAAAACCCTGCGGGTAGCTGTCTTCGCCAAGGGGGAAAAGGCCCAGGAGGCAACCGCTGCCGGCGCTGATTATGTTGGCGGGGACGACCTGGTCGAAAAGATCAAAGAGGGCTGGTATGACTTTGATACCGCCATCGCCACTCCGGACATGATGGGTACGGTCGGCAAGATCGGCAAGCTGCTCGGCCCCCGTGGCCTGATGCCGAACCCGAAAGTCGGCACGGTGACCTTCGACGTCGGACGTGCCGTTTCCGATGCCAAGTCGGGTAAGGTCGAGTACCGGGTCGAAAAAGCCGGTATCGTGCATGCCCCGGTCGGCAAGGTTTCCTTCGACGCCGACAAGTTGGCCGGCAATATCCTGGCGCTGATGGATGCCCTGATGAAGGCCAAGCCGCAGACGTCCAAGGGAACCTACATGAAAAAAATCAGTCTTTCCAGCACCATGGGCCCGGGCATCAATCTCGATGTTCCGGCGGTTCAGGCGCTGGTTAAGTAAGTCATACAAAATCGCTCCCTGTCAAAGACAGCAGGTACGCCGCGAGGTGTTTAATGGTTGTCACCACCTGCCGAGGCTGAGGACCGCGGGACGGATAATCCGTCTCTCCTGGTTGCCTCTGACGTTGCGGGGCCCGACCTGATCGGTCGGAAAAACTAGGAAAGGAGGAGAGACGTTGAATAAAACTAGCAAAGAACAACTGGTTACAGAACTGGCAGAGAAACTGGCAAGTGCCAAGGCGACTTTCCTGGCCGACTATCGTGGTTTGACGGTTGACCAGGTGAACGACCTGCGTGGCAAATTGCGCGCTGCGGGCGTTGAATACCGTGTCGTAAAAAATACTCTGCTGAAGCTGGCGATCAAGGACACCAATTCGTCCTGTATCGAGCCGATGCTGTCAGGCCCGACGGCGATCGCCATTGCTGATGCCGACCCGGTCGCACCGGCCAAGGTTCTGAGTGATTACGCCAAAGCGAACGACAAGTTCGAGCTCAAGGGCGGTTCGCTCGAAGGGACCCTGCTGTCGCTTGCCGATATCAAGGCCCTGTCGGATCTGCCCAGCCGCGAAGTGCTGTTGGCCAAGATGCTCGGCTCGATCAATGCGCCGGTCTCCAACTTCGTTGGCGTGCTGGCTGCCGTACCGCGTTCGCTGGTCCAGGTCCTGGCCGCCATCCAGGACCAGAAAGCGGCCTGAGTTATTCATTAACAACTAAACCCAATATATAACTTTCAAAAATAACGGAGGATAGGATCATGGCTGTAACCAAAGAGCAAGTTGTCGAATTCATCGAGAATATGTCGGTTCTGGAGTTGTCGGAACTGGTTAAGGAACTGGAAGACAAGTTTGGTGTTTCCGCTGCGGCCCCGGTTGCCGTTGCTGCCGGCCCGGTTGCCGGTGGTGAAGTTGCCGCTGCCGAGGAAAAGGACGAGTTCGATGTCGTTCTGACCAGCGCCGGCGACAAGAAGATTAACGTCATCAAGGTCGTTCGTGCGGTCACCGGTCTTGGTCTGAAAGAAGCCAAAGACATGGTTGACGGCGCTCCCCAGACCATCAAGGAAGCTGCCTCCAAGGACGAAGCCGAAGACCTCAAAAAACAGCTCGAAGAAGCTGGCGCTTCGGTGGAACTCAAGTAGTACGCGTTCGATAGTGTTCCCTCAAGCCAAGGTCGCCTGGTGCGGCCTTGGCTATTCTTACTTTCGTTAGCCGGCAATTCCTGAGCACCCATTCAGGACTGCTTCGATACAGTTGTCACGTCGGAATATTTGTTTAGTTTTCAGTGTCTTGTGCTGGCTTGTACAGAAGGTCACTGATTTCTTACGTATGGGCCCGAAAGCCGACAGACCTCACCAAAGGAGAACCCATGGCTTATTCGATCGCGAATAACCAACTGCTGCGGAAACACTTCGCCCAGATCAAGAAGATCATCGATATCCCCAACCTGATTGATATTCAGAAAAACTCCTACAAGAGATTTCTGCAGTCCGAGCTGCCTCCTTCAGCCCGGCAGAATATCGGTTTGGAAGCCGTATTTCGTTCGGTTTTCCCGATCCGCGATTTCAGCGAAACCTGCTCACTGGAATATGTCTCCTATTCACTCGGGACCCCCAAGTACGATGTCGAGGAATGCCATCAACGGGGCATGACCTTCGCTGCTCCGGTCAAGGTGCGGGTCCGTCTGGTCTCCTGGGATGTCGACAAGGACTCCGGTGTCCAGTCGATTCGCGATATCAAAGAGCAGGAAGTCTACTTCGGCGAAATTCCGCTGATGACCGAAAACGGAACCTTTATCATCAACGGCACCGAGCGGGTCATCGTCAGTCAGCTGCACCGCTCCCCGGGGGTCTTTTTTGACCATGACAAGGGGAAAACCCACTCTAGCGGCAAGATACTCTACAGCGCCCGGGTGATTCCGTACCGCGGCTCCTGGCTCGATTTTGATTTTGACCACAAAGATCTCCTCTATGTGCGTATCGACCGGCGCCGCAAGTTGCCGGCCACCGTGTTGCTCAAGGCGCTCGGCTACAGCACCGAGGAACTATTAAATTACTACTACGACAACGAAGAAATCCTGATCGTCAACGAAGGCTACCAGAAGCGGGTCAACCTCGATCTGCTCTCCGGTCAGCGGGCCCTGCAAGATGTTGTGGCCAAGGATGGCGAGGTGATCGTCAAGGCGAACCGCAAGTTTACCAAGGCGGCGATCCGCAAGATGGCCGAAGCCAAGATCGAGCTGATCCCGGTTGCCGAAGAAGAGCTGCTCGGCAAGATCTCCTCCGAAGATGTCGTCGATGCCTCGACCGGCGAGGTGGTGCTCGAGTGCAACGAGGAGTTGACCGAGGCCAAGCTTGAAGAGCTGCGCAGCCGCGGCATCAAAGAGTTTAAAATCCTGTTTATCGACAACCTCTATGTCGGACCCTACCTGCGGGAAACCCTGCTGGTCGACAAGGTTGCCAACCAGGATGAGTCGCTGATCGAGATCTACCGACGCCTACGGCCCGGCGATCCGCCAACTCTGCGCAGTGCCAACGCCCTGTTCGGAGGCCTGTTCTTCAACTCCGAGCGCTACGACCTCTCCGCCGTCGGCCGACTCAAACTCAATTACAAGCTTGGTCTGGAGACCCCGCTCGAACACAGCACCCTGACCAAGGAGGATATCCTTGAGGTGGTTCGCTACCTGATCGACTTGCGCAACGGCAAGGGCGCGATCGACGATATCGATCACCTCGGCAATCGTCGGGTGCGTGCCGTTGGCGAACTGCTCGAAAACCAGTACCGGGTTGGCCTGGTACGGATGGAGCGGGCGATCAAGGAACGCATGAGTCTGCAGGAAGCCGATTCGTTGATGCCGCACGATCTGGTCAACTCTAAACCGGTTTCGGCGGTGGTCAAGGAGTTCTTCGGCTCCTCGCAGCTGTCGCAGTTCATGGACCAGACCAACCCGCTCTCCGAGATCACCCACAAACGGCGCCTCTCGGCCCTCGGACCTGGCGGTCTGACCCGTGAGCGGGCCGGATTCGAGGTCCGCGACGTCCATCCGACCCATTACGGTCGCGTCTGCCCGATCGAGACCCCGGAGGGCCCGAACATCGGTTTGATCGCTTCGTTGTCGACCTACGCCCGGATCAACGAGCACGGGTTCGTCGAGACTCCCTACCGGGTCGTGAAGGATTCCAAGGTCACCACCGAGATCAAGTATTTTTCAGCCCTTGAGGAAGAGGGGCACGCTATTGCCCAGGCCAATGCGCCGCTCGACGAGAAGGGACGGTTTGTCAACGAACTGGTCAACGCGCGTCAGACCGGCGAATTCATGCTGATGAATCGCGAAGAGATCGAGCTGATGGACGTCTCGCCGAAACAGCTGGTTTCGGTCGCCGCATCCTTGATCCCGTTCCTCGAGAACGACGATGCCAACCGCGCCCTGATGGGTTCCAACATGCAGCGTCAGGCTGTGCCGCTGTTGCGTGCCGATGCGCCGCTGGTCGGGACCGGCATGGAGCGGGTGGTCGCCCATGACTCGGGTTCGGCCGTCGTGGCCCGGCATAACGGCGTGGTCGAAAGCGTCGACGCCGCCCGGATCGTGGTCAAGATCGATGAAGGCGAAATCGACGAGACCGGCACCGGCGTCGATATCTACAACCTGATCAAGTTTATCCGCTCCAACCAGAACACCTGCCTCAACCAGAAGCCGATCGTCAAGGTCGGTGACAAGGTCAAGGCCGGTGAAATCATTGCCGACGGTCCTTCGACCCAGTGGGGCGAGCTGGCCCTGGGGCAGAATGTGCTGGTCGCGTTCATGCCGTGGGAAGGCTACAACTTCGAGGACTCGATCCTCATCTCGGAGAAGCTGGTCAAGGAAGACCGCTACACCTCGATTCACATTGAGGAGTTCGAGTGTGTCGCCCGTGACACCAAGCTCGGCAAGGAAGAGATCACCGACGACATCCCCAACCTCGGCGAGGACGCCCTGGCGGACCTCGATGAATCGGGGATCATCCGTATCGGCGCCGAAGTCAAGCCGGGCGATATCCTGGTCGGCAAGATCACGCCGAAAGGCGAAACCCAGCTCTCGCCGGAAGAAAAGCTGCTGCGGGCGATCTTCGGCGAAAAGGCCGGCGATGTCCGTGATACCTCGCTACGGGTTCCGCCCGGTGTCGAAGGGGTCGTTATCGGCGCCCGGGTTTTCTCCCGCAAGGGGGCCGACAAGGACAGCCGGACCGAACTGATTGAGAAGGCAGAGATCGAGAAGCTGCTCAAGGACCAGGAGGACGAGATCCGCATTATTCGTACCTCGACTCGCGGCAAGCTGGTCGACCTGCTGGTCGGCAAGACCTCGGCGGTCACGGTCAACGATGCGGACGGCAACATCCTGCTGGCCAAGGGGAAGAAAATCACCGCCGCCGGGCTGGAAAAGATTCCGTTCAGTTCCTGGAAGGAGATTTCTCTCTCCAAGGCCGAGGACGTTGAAGAGAAGGTCGCGACCATCTTCCTGCGGCTCGGCGAGCGCGAAGAGCTGATCCGCAATGTCTTCGCCGACAAGATCGAAAAGCTCAAGCGGGGTGACGATCTGCCGCCCGGCGTCATCAAGATGGTCAAGGTCTATATCTCGATCAAGCGCAAGCTCTCGGTCGGCGACAAAATGGCCGGTCGTCATGGTAACAAGGGTGTGTTGTCGCGGATTCTGCCGGAAGAGGATATGCCCTACATGGCCGATGGTACCCCGGTTGAGATCGTCCTCAATCCGCTCGGTGTCCCCTCGCGTATGAACGTCGGGCAGATTCTCGAGACCCACCTTGGTCTGGCCGCTCGCGGCCTCGGGGTGCAGATCCAGCAGGTTCTCGACAAGCAGTTCAACCCCGATGCGCTGCGCAAGCAGCTCAAGGGCGCCTATGGCGACAAGGAGATGGGCAGCTTCATCGACGGACTCGACGAAGAGGAACTGCGCGCCATGGCCCAGCGGCTGGCCGGCGGCGTGCCGATGGCCTCACCGGTTTTCGAAGGGGTCACCGAAGAGCAGATGAAGGCCGAGATGGACAAGGCCGGCGTGCCGCTCAGCGGGCAGATGACCCTCTACAACG
>DATFMT010000138.1:0-2764 GCA_035266745.1 Geothermobacteraceae bacterium
AGCTGCCGATGGACGTGGTGCCGGGGGATCGCGTGTTGCTCGATGACGGTCTGCTCGAACTGAAGGTGCTGGCGACCAACCCCGATGAAGTGAGCTGCCGGGTTCTGGTCGGCGGCGAGCTGAAGGACAACAAGGGGATCAATTTGCCCGGCGTGGCGGTGTCGGCCCCGGCGCTGACTGAAAAGGATCTTTTCGATCTTGAGTTCTGTATTGAGCACGAGGTCGACTACATCGCCTTGTCGTTTGTCCGCAGCGCTGCCGAGGTCTGCCGTCTCAAGGAGCTGCTCGCCGAACGTCAGGCTGGTTGTCATGTGATCGCCAAAATCGAAAAGCCCGAGGCGGTCAGCTGTTTTGATGATATCCTTCAGGCCGCCGACGGGATCATGGTCGCTCGCGGCGATCTCGGGGTGGAGATCCTGCCGGAAAAGGTGCCGCTGATCCAGAAAGAGATCATCCGTAAATGCAACCGGGCCGGAAAACCGGTGATCACCGCCACCCAGATGCTGGAAAGCATGGTACACAATCCACGCCCGACCCGAGCCGAAACCTCGGATGTCGCCAATGCGATTCTCGACGGCACCGATGCGGTCATGCTTTCGGCCGAGACCGCTTCCGGCAAGTACCCGATCGAGGCGGTGACCCTGATGGTGCGGGTGGCGCTCGATGTCGAAGGGGATCCGGAGCTCAAGGACAAGGTGTTTCATCCGATCCCCGAGGTGGCCGGTTACCGAAGCCTGCCCGATGCGATTGGCCAGGCCGCCTGCCGGGTGGCCGAGAATCTCCAGGTGGCCGGCATCCTCGCTTTTACCCAGACCGGCAAGACCGTCGGCCTGGTCACCAAGTACCGGCCGCGGGTTCCGATCTTTGCCGTGACGCCATCCCAGGCGGTGCGTCGGCGACTGGCGCTGTATGCCGGGGTACGTTCGATCCGGGTCGACATCGAGGGGGATACTGAAAACCAGATCCGCGCTGTCGAAGAAGCGGTGCTGCAGGGAGGCTTTCTGCAGCGTGGCGACGTGGTGGTGATCACCATGGGATCGCCGGTCTCGGCTCCCGGGACCACCAACCTGCTCAAGGTCCACCGACTCGGCACCGGATCTTTTTACGAGGTTCACTAATGACAGACACCGAAAGCGAACAGGTGGCGAGGAACTGCCTGCTGGCTCTCGGTTGCCGATTGAGAGGCTGATGTGACAATGAAAAAAGCCGTGGTCCTTTACAGTGGCGGACTCGATTCGACGACCTGCTTGGCGATCGCCAGGGCCCAAGGGTTTGAGCCCTACGCAATGAGTTTCGCCTATGGTCAGCGCCACTCGGTCGAGCTCGACAAGGCGCGCCGCTACGCGCCGCTGATCGGTGCCGCCGCTCACCAGGTGGTCGAGATCAATCTGCGCGAAATCGGTGGCAGCGCACTGACCAGCGACATCGAGGTACCGAAGGGGCGCAACGTCGATGCGAGCATCCCGGTGACTTACGTCCCGGCGCGCAACACGATCTTTCTTTCGTTTGCCCTCGGTTGGGCCGAGGTGCTCGGTGCCACGGATCTCTTCATCGGCGTCAATGCCCTCGACTATTCCGGCTATCCGGACTGCCGTCCGGAGTATATTGCCGCCTTCGAAACCCTGGCCAACCTGGCGACCAGGGCCGGAGTCGAAGGGGAACGCTTCCGGATTCACACCCCGCTGATCGATCTGAGCAAGGCGGATATCATTCGACGCGGTTTGGCACTCGGGGTTGATTATGCCCTGACCCACTCCTGCTACGATCCCGGCCCCGACGGCCGGGCCTGCGGTTTGTGCGATTCCTGCCAGCTGCGGCTCAAGGGTTTTTCCGAAGTCGGGACCGCAGATCCCGTTGAATACTTAACCTGAACATTGCGGAGTCAGATATGTCGTCCAGCATGCCGGACATGCAAAAGGCCAGGGATGATCGGAAGATTCCGGTCGACAAGGTCGGGGTCAAGGATATCCGCTACCCGATCGTGGTCCTTGACAAGAACAAACAGCAGCAGCATACCGTGGCCAGGGTCAATATGTATGTTGACCTCCCCCATCAGTTCAAGGGGACCCACATGAGCCGCTTCATCGAGGTGTTGAACCTCTATCACGGCGAAATCAGCATCGAGAGCATGGACACCATCCTGCAGGAGATGCAGCGGCGACTCGAGGCGAGCCGGGCCCACATCGAACTCGAGTTCCCCTATTTTATCGAGAAAGCGGCTCCGGTCTCCGGGGCGCGCAGCCTGATGGAATACCAGTGCCAGATGATCGGCACCTGGGGGGAGACGCAGGACTTTATCCTCGGGGTCACTGTACCGGTCACTTCCCTGTGTCCCTGTTCGCGGGAAATCAGCGAAAAGGGCGCCCATAACCAGCGCAGCCTGCTCAATGTGCAGATCCGCTATCATCAGCATGTCTGGATCGAGGATCTGGTCCTCTGGCTGGAGGAGTGTGCCAGTGCCCCGGTCTACGCCCTGTTGAAGCGGGAAGACGAGAAGTTTGTCACCGAGCAGGCCTACAACCAGCCGATGTTTGTCGAGGATGTGGTGCGGGCGGTGACCGAGAAGCTGCGCAGCATTCCCGACATCCACTGGTTCAGGGTTGAATGTGAAAATTTCGAATCGATTCACAACCACTCGGCTTATGCCCTGGTCGAGAGTACCTCGGTTGAGCAGAACGGTTGTGGATAATCCTGTGGAAATAGTGGAAAACCCGTTATCTGGCCTTGAGTTGGCCAATCTGCGACTCGGTGTTTTTGCCAAGCA
>DATFMT010000139.1:0-4673 GCA_035266745.1 Geothermobacteraceae bacterium
CGTGGCGGCCTCCGGCGGCGCAAGTGCGTCGGCCGCGGCACTGATCGCTTCGCGACTGGCGGCCGATAAGGGGGCATCGCGCCGGGTCAATTGCTCCGGGTCGGAGGTATTGATGTGCACATGCTGGCGGTCGAGCAGAACACCGATGTTGCGCCACAGCAGAGTCACGGAATAGGCGAAGTAGTTGACCGCCTCAAGCTGGGAGTTGCGGGCTGCAATCAGGTCATTTTCGGCGTTGAGCAGGTCCTGCACGCTGCTGCCGCCGTCCAGGCTGTGCTTGCGGTACTCGGCCAGTCGTTGTTCGGCATAGAGCAGCGACTGATCGGCCGACTGCATTTGCAGTCGCGCCGAGATCAACGAGCGCATATCGGCCTCGACAGAGTTGCGGATCTGCCATTCGTAGGATTTGATCCGCTGCTGCAACTGCTCGGTCCGGATCCGGCTCTGCCGGTAGTCATTTTTCGCCGCCGTGTTGCCCAGGGGAACCCTGAGGAAGAGTCCGGCTGACCACCACCCCCCCTTGCCATTGCCGATCTGGCTGGTACTGTCAGCGAACTCGGGACCGTAGCCGCTGAACCCCGTACCGGCGGTAACGCTGATATCCGGTAGCTGCTGCCGTTTGGCGACCCGCTCCTGCAGCAGTTGTGACTCCAGCTGCAAGCGCAGCTGTTTCAGGTCGGGACGATTTTCGATCGCCATCTGCAACGCCGCAGTCTCCGATTCGTCAGGCTCCTCGCGCGATGGTGAATCGACCGGGATAATTTCGAGTTTGTCTTCGATACCGAGCAGGTAGCGCAGGGTCGCCTCCTGGTCGCGGACATTCTTGCCGGCATCGATCAGGTCCTTGCGGCGCTGGGAGATGGCGTAATCGGCATTGGCGATCTCCATCGTCTGCAGCTTGCCGGGCTTGGCCTTTCGCTTCAGCTGATCACGTAAGGTCTGGGCGGAGTCGAGGGCATCTTCCCGGGCCTTGAGGGTCTGCCTGAGCACATGCAACCGGTTGTAGCTGGTGATTACTGAAAAGACCTTATCGGTCATGTAAAACCGGAACCGCTCCAGCGAAGTTTTGAGGTTGGTATCGGCCAGCGTGATGTTCAGCTCGGTAATTTCACGTCCGGCATTTTTCAACAGCGACTGCGAAATGGAGATGCCGACCGACGATAGCCAGTCTCTGGGGGCCAGTCCCGAAGCAGGATGATCGGCACTGGTGTAGCCGGTTTGGGCGGTCACGGCGACCCGGCCGCCGGTCGGCAAATACTGGGAGACGTCGACCGAAGTCACTGTACTGGTGGTACCGAAGGTCTCGCCCGGGTAGGACGTATCGCCATAGCTGGCCGAAGCACTCAACTGCGGGTCGTAGATTGACCGGCTGCGGTCCAGGCCCAATTCGGCGATCGAGGTGTTGAGCGCCTCGACCCGCAGATCGATATTGTTCCGTATCGCCATGAGAACCGCATCGTCACGCGTGAGGGAGATCTGGCCGGGGATATCCGCGCAGAAAGCCGTGGTGATCGTCAGCAGCGAAATGAGCATGACCGCCGGGATGAACTTCAGCATGTGCAACCCCCTTGTCGGGTATAGAGTTGGAACCGTGAGGAAAGAACTGGCCCGTCCCGGATCCTCCGGGACGAGCCAGACAGCAAAAGAGATTTAAAGCGGCCCTCCGAACAGGAGGGCCGCAAACTTACCTACAGGGATCCGATCGCGTCGATCTGGGCCTGAGTCAGGGTGCTGAGGAAGCCCATGCCGCCGCGATTACTGCTGATGGCGCTGGAAATCGCCGAAGCCGACGCTCCAACCTTGCCCTGGCCGTGACAACCGGCACAGTACTGGTTGTAGAGGGCCATGCCGTCAAGGGTCGGTTCCGGAGCCGGAGCCGGGGCCGGAGCCGGGGCCGGAGCCGGAGCCGGAGCCGGGGCCGGGGTCGGATCAGGAGCCGGGGCAGGGGCCGGAGCCGGATCAGGCGTCGGAGCCGGAGTCGGATCAGGCGTCGGAGCAGGGGTCGGTTCCGGGGCCGGAGCCGGGGCAGGCGCCGAAGAGCCGCCGGCAATGGCGCTGATCTGGGCCTGGGTCAGGCTGCTGAGGAAGCCCATGCCGCCACGGTTGCTGGCGATGGCATCATTGATGGCCGATGCCGAGGCGTTGACTTTGCTCTGGCCGTGGCAGCCAGCACAGTACTGGTTGTAAAGGGCCGTGCCGTCCAGGGTCGGTTCCGGGACCGGAATCGGATCAGGGGTCGGGGCCGGAGTCGGATCAGGCGTCGGGGCCGGGGCAGGAGCAGGAGCAGGATCGGGGGTCGGGGCCGGGGTCGGATCGGGAGTCGGGGCCGGTGCAGGTGCCGGAGCCGGGGCGGAATATCCGCCGCCGATGGCATTGATCTGATCCTGGGTCAACGAGAGAGAACCCATACCGCCTTCATTTTCGCTGATGGCCTCGCGGATGTCGGACGCCGAAGCGTTGCGCATACCCTGGCCGTGACAACCGGCGCAGTACTGGTTGTAAAGGGCCGTGCCATCCAGGGTTGGTTCCGGGGTCGGAACCGGAGTCGGCTCCGGTGTCGGAACCGGTGTCGGCTCAGGGGTCGGAACCGGAGTCGGCTCCGGGGTCGGGACCGGAACAGGAGCCGGTGTTACATCATCGTCATCACTGTCACCACGATTATGGCGGCCAAATCGATTGCCGCGATCAGAATTTGACGAAGTCGGCCAGGTAAAACCGTTTCGGTATTCTTTTTCATTGCGGTCGGCGAAGCTGATCGTGGAAAAAGTCGTCAGCAGCAGCGCTGTAATGCCCAGCAGGGAAATAAGTTTTTTGAATTTGTGCGACATGAATGTTCTCCGTATTTCGTCTTTTGAGTTGTCGTTAAAGTTCTTGTCAGAAATTATCCCCTGCAACAGTATTGAACTGGTTCAGGTGGATAATCCTCCTCTCGCATGGCACACCCATTTCGATGTCCGGACAAAGGAATGAGTGAAGCCGTTGATCGGGAGACATTTCGGCAACCCGGCTGTCTCTGAGAGACCCTATGGGCTTTCCGCCCCATCCTCGCGAATGGTTAAGTATTGTCGATATCACCTCGTGCTTAAAGCTTGTTACTCTGCGCCTCCTTTCGCTGGTATTTGGCAAGCGGATTGGCAAATTCGCCCGCCAGGTCTTGCCGGGATATATCGCAAGGAAAACTCCAAAAAACGCCTCAATTGCTCTTTCTGCGCGCACGTGCTTTTGAAAGGATTTAAAGGGCCGTCAACCGACTGTGCATCTCCACGGGTCGGCTTGGCACATTACGGAAAGGCGTTTGGCTGGTTCTGCTCGGACCAGTTTCGAAAATGTGGCCAGTGAGCCAGACATTTTCACTAGTTAGCCCGGCAAATGATTTCCACCTTCACAATTGCATCCATTCTGAGTGAACAGGCTGTTTTTATGGACAGGTGTTCAAAATTTGCGGTACAAAAACAACTATTTGGATCAACCTCCTGGGATTCTGTGATAACACGGCCAAAGTCCCGGTCATATGACCTGACGTGTGGACGTTCTTTGTCAATATCTGGTCCTGAATAGCGATTGACATCGGCAACCGGTTTTCCCTTTGCCCCGGCACCTCAACTTGGTATTCTCGAAGAAATCAAACCTTAGAGTCCGCACATGCCGATACGATTCATTCACACCGCCGACATCCACCTTGGAAAAACTTACCGCAACTCGCCGGGAGAAGCAGAGCGCTACGAAGACTTCTTCACCAGTCTGGCGGAGATTGTGGCGGATGCAGTTACGGAACAGGTCGACTTTGTGCTGATTGCCGGAGACCTGTACCACGTCGGCCAGATCCTGCCGCGCACCTTCGCCGGCACTATCGAGACCCTGCAGCCACTCAAGGATGCCAGCATCCCCTGTATCGCCATCGAGGGAAACCACGACTGGATCCACCGGCGCGATAGCATCTCCTGGATGGAAGCACTGTCGCAGATGGGATACATCCACCTGCTCCGTCCGACGCGCACCGAAGAGGGCGGTTACCTTTTCGAGCCCTTCGACGACAAGACCGGCATGGGTGGGCACATCGAGATCAAAGGCCTGAACATCTATGGTCTCGGCTACATCGGCGCCCAGGCTGGCGGCCACGTCGAACGAATTCGACAATCGGTCACCACGGAGAACAACCTGCTCCTCTTCCATGTCGGCATCTGGAGCTATTCGCCGGTCGAGATCGGCAACATGAAACCGGAGGAGGCCCATCCCCTCGCCGACAGCTTCGGCTACGTAGCTCTCGGCCATGGTCACAAGCCGTACATCGTTGCAGCTCCGGACGGACGTCCTTACGCCTACAATCCTGGCTCGCCGGAACGGGTCAATTTCGGCGAGGAGAAGTACGACAAAGGCTACTACCTGGTCAGCGTCGAGAACGGCAGCTTCAGCGCCGCTTTCCGCCCAAACGCCCCCCGTCCGATGCTGGTGGCAACAGTCAACCTCGATGGGACGGCCAGCGCTGATGAAGCGTTGCAGAGTTTCGCCGCCCAGGTCAGCGAGCAACTGCCGGACGCTGACGGCCGCAGTCCTCTGCTGGAACTGAAACTGATCGGCAAGGTCGGCTTCCATCCTTTCGAACTCAGCCGCGAACGACTGCGTTTGAAGCTTGAGGAGATCGCCAACCCCCTGCATGTCGAGATCAAGAATCA
>DATFMT010000140.1:0-7836 GCA_035266745.1 Geothermobacteraceae bacterium
TGCACGGCATAACGCCCCACGACCTGTTCCTGCGCAAACAGCGCGGACGCTGCCATGAATAACAAGATACCGACCAGCCAGAATCTCGCCATCGTAAACCTCCCCTGGATTCATCTGCCATTCAGAGTCAGTTAACCAGCCGTCGGGTTGATGTCAACCGGGGCGCCAGTCCCGCTTGTTTACGACCGGGAGTTGAATCGCTACCAACTCGGTGCCATTTTTCCGTTTCCTGATTTCACGACAGGCTAAAAATCAAAAGCCCACCCGGTGAGCCAGGTGGGCGGTGGGCTTTTCTTGAAAAGCAGGACTTGTAGGCCCCCTGGCAATCGGGACATTGATCCAATCGGTCTGTATTGACCTGCCGGGCTTGCTGACACAACTTTTGGTACACGTCGCGTTAAGAACGCAGATGTGCGCCAAGCCAACCAGCATTTCTCAAAATAATGTTTTATTCTAATGGAGATTGCTTCCCGTCCATTGTAACTGCGATACAATGACACATGGTGCTACTTTAGTCGAGTTCCGGAAAGGAGATGAAGCCATGTTAAGCCAGTCAATCGTAGAAAAATTGAACAGCCAAATCGCCTTAGAAAACTACTCTTCAAATCTTTATCTTCAGATGAGCGCTTGGGCTGAAATCAAGGGCCTTGATGGAAGTGCAGCTTTTCTGCGGGCACAAGCAAAAGAGGAACTTGAACATATGTATCGTCTCTTTAAGTATGTTTATGAGACAGGTTCACTACCGATCCTCGGTAAGATTGAGGCTCCACCTACAGAGTTCAAATCACTCAGCGGCCTATTTCAGCAGGTTCTCGATCACGAGAAAAAGATAACCGGCAAGATCAATGACCTTATGGACAGCGCTCTCAAAGAGAATGACCACTCAACTGCAAACTTTTTGCAGTGGTATGTGTCTGAACAGCACGAAGAGGAACATACTGTTCAGCAGGTTCTCGACAAGATCCAAAATATTGGAGAAACCGGGAGCGGGGTATACTTTATAGATAGAGCTATTGGAGGGATGCTTCGCAAGCATTGACCAATATCAGATCAATTAGTTCTTGAAATGGCTTCTGTGCGGAAAGGTGTTTACGTATGGGAATGAAGATGCCAAAAGTCATGGAGTGCTCGGTTGAGAGTTGTGCCTACAACACGACGAAAAGTTGTCATGCCATGGCAATTACCGTAGGCGCGCCAGACGGTGATCCAACCTGTGACACCTTCTTTGTGGCTGAACCACATGGTGGTGTCATGGATATGACGGCTGGGGTGGGCGCCTGCAAGTTGGGAGAATGTAAATTCAACAAGGATTACGAGTGTATGGCCTCAAACATCATCGTAGAAATGCAACATGGACAGCCAGATTGTATGACCTTCGAAGCGAGTTAACTTCACAACATGTAGCGCAGAAGCCAAAAAATGATGGCCACCTGGATCAACTCCGGGCGGCCATTTTCTTTTAAGTCACGAGATTCAAGACATTCCGCAGCCCAACCTGAAATCACCAGGTTGGGCTGTCGCGCATCTTGTTCTGCAATAGGGTCTTAAATCTCTTAAATCTCCCAAGATTTATCATCCACTCGCGGTAAAGGACTCCATGTAAAGTCCTGCCATTCCGGCATATTGCGCAGAACCCGCACAAGCTTGGTTACCCGCTACGGAAAAAATCCTCAAACCCTTGACCCTGGACTATGGTTCAGTGTTTATGCTTGAATCATCGGCAAGCCACCCATCCTCCCCAGACCAGGAGAACGCAAATGCCCTCTATCATGACTATCGGCAAACTAGCGAAACAAGCGGCGGTGAGCATCGACAGTATCCGCTTTTACGAGCGGCGCGGCCTGCTCGCCCCGGCCGCGCGAACGGAATCCAACTATCGGCTTTACCCCCTGGAAGCCGCCGCCCGGCTCAGATTTATCAAAAGAGCCCAGAATCTCGGATTCACCCTGAGCGAGACCCGGGAGTTTCTGGATCTGAGCCATGACCCGAGCGCCTCCAAGGCGGATATCAAGCGGAAAACCCGGGAGAAGATTGCGGACATCAGGGCGCGGATGGCGGATCTCGGACGGATGTTGAAGGCTCTGGAGCAGCTGGACCAAAGCTGCGACGGACGCGGCCCGATCGGCGACTGTCCGATCCTGCATGCCCTGGTCGGAGACGCCGAGCGGGGGAGCACCACCAACGACGAAAGGAGTGAGTCATGAACTCAACCTGGACAGATATTCTCTGGTACCTGGCGATCGGCGCATTCTTCTTCATGATGCTGCGCAAAGGGGGATGTTGCGGCGGCCATGGCCACAAAAAATCGCCCCGGGAAGGCGACTCCCACGACCACCACTCCTGACAGCACGATTTCCACCGTGACGGGGCTGTTCCGGTTAAATTGCCCCGCTCAACCGATTCGAAATAAGGGAGGACGCCATGAACAAGCTCTTGATGTCGCGGTTCTGGTCGGTTTCGTCGCTGGGGGAATGGCCGTCTCCAGCTTGGCGGCGGAGCAACTGAAACAGATCGCCACGCAGAGCTCGCCGGCGGCCTCGAAAACCTGTTCCAATAGGCGTCGAACCGGTCGAGGGTCAACCCCGTGGAACGGAGCGGTCATTGCGGCTGCTGAACATGGTCATGCCGCTGCAACATGAACCGCCCCTCCCCGCTGCCACCGCGACCGAGCTTGTCCTTGACCTTCCAGCTTGCCCGTAGCGGCATCCCCTCGCGCATGGCTTCCGGCTGTGCAGGGCGCAACACTACCGCCATGTCGAAGGCCGAGGTGAAATACTCCCCTTCCAGATTCCGGCCCGCCTCGTCGCTGAGGCTGAAGCTCTCGACAGTGACCGGGCGATCGAAATCGGCAAGAATCTCCTCCGGTCCGGCAGCGTCCGCCTCCCAGCTGCCGATCACCAGCAGCAGCCGTGGCGGCCCCGGCTCGACGATCCGCTTCGGCTCGGGAACGAAGCCTTCCGCCGGCATCCCCGGCCAGAGGGCGCCGTTGAGCCACAGGCGGACCCGCTTGATCTCGGGATACTGGCCGGCGGTCTCGGTCAGCGCCGCCGCCATCGCCGCCAGATCGGTGGCGGAGGCCGGATTCGGCGACTTCAGCTGCAGCTCCAGCAGCTCGCCACGGGTTGCGACCTGCATGCTGGTTCCGCTCGGGAAGGGGTTGAGCAGCGGCCCGTCCGCCGGCAAAGCGAGCGGGTTATTCACCAGCCGCTCGAACAGCAACGGCCGCTCGCTCTCGATGTTGAACAGGAAGAAGGGGACGGCTTGCAGCCGCTCCGGCGAGCTGCGCAGCGGGTAATAGCCGACCCGAGCGAAGCACTCCCCTCGGTCCGGAACCGGCGGCTGACCGAATGTGTCGAGATAGGCCTGGTTGGCCCGGACGCTACCTTGAGGGGGCTCTGCGGTCTCCTTCTGACAGCCGGCGGCCATCGGCAGCAGCACGGCCAGCACCATGAATGTCCAACGCTTAAGGTTCATCGTCTCCTCCTTCCCTTTTACCTGAATCAGTGAGTTCTTGCCGGCCGGATCGTCTAGTCTCGCTCCTGGTCCCTGCCCGCTCCCGGCGTCAGCTCCGCAAGAGTCGGTGAGACATAGTCCGCGTAATTCTCGCGCCGCCAGCGGAACGGCAGATCGACAATCTGTCCCGGCACGTCAATGGCATAAAGCTGGCGGAAGGTCTCCAGCAGCACCGCCCGCTGCTGGAGCCGGTTGTCCGGCTCGCCGAGGGGATGACCGAAGGGCCAGCGCAGAAAGACGGTCCGCGGTGGCCGCACCTGCTCGCTGTACTCGCGAACGATGGAGATGCCGACCGTCGGAATGCCGGCCGCCTCGATGATGCGCTGGACCAGTCCCACGGACTGGTTGCAGATCCCTCAGCCGGGGGTCAGCAGCACGATGTCGACCCGCTGGTCGCACAGGGCGCGGGCAATCTGCGGAGCGCTCTCTTGGAGCAGGGTCGGCAGGTGGCGGCCGACGATGTGCCCCATCAGGGAGTAGTGCCGGCGGGCCAGTCCGCCGACGATCCCCTCGGCGACCAGCTCGCGCAGCCGCTGCAGGGGAAAGACCACGTTGAGGTCGCGGTCGGCGTCGCGGTGATCGTAGTAGTCGTGGGTGATCCGATAGTCGCCGAGAATCGTCGCCCCGTCGAGGACCCGGTAGCTCGGATCGCCGTCGGGATCATGCATGTCGAAGGGGGGCTGGCCGGGGTGGTGAACGCCGGCGGTGGTGACCAGGGCGACCCGGCACTCGGCGAGCGGCCAGGCCACGGGAGTCCAGGGGATGGCGCCCTCGTAGCGTTCGGGGCGATAACCGGCGATAAAGCGGCGCCGCAACGGTGCGCAACGATTTGCGAGCCAGGCAAGCAGCCGGTTCTTGAGTCGGTTGTGGTTCATACTCAAAGTTCTACCACCAATTGTTTAGCACGCCATCTGCCGATGCCCCGGCCACGACAGAATCGCCTGACTTTGCTGGCAGCATCCGGTACGTCCCTAACGCTTCAGTCCGTACTTCTCCATCCGATACAACAGGACATGCCGGGGAATCTGCAGAAACTCCGCCGCCCGGCTCTGATTCCAGTCGTTGCGCAGCAGGGCTTGCATGACCGCTTCTTTCTCCAGCTCTACCAAGGAATAACCTTGCTCCGGAAGGTTGAGAACGCCCCTTGATTTGATCTCGCTGTTCAGGCGGATACGGGGCGGGAGGTGATTTTCCTCGATCACCGGTGCCGGACAGAGGATCAGAGTTCGTTCGACGACGTTTTCCAATTCCCGGACATTTCCGGGCCAGTCGTAGTTGCGCAGACAGTCCATGGCCGCGGTGGTCACCGTAATCTCCGCGCCATTGCCGTATTTCTCGACAAAGTGATTGAACAACAGCGGGATATCCTCCCGGCGGTGGCGCAGCGCCGGAAGGGTCAAAGGGACGACAGCCAGCCGATAGTAGAGGTCCTCCCGGAAGGTCCCTTTGCCAACGGCGGTCTCGATATCGATATTGGTCGCTGCAACCACCCGGACATCGACCGAGACAGGGGCTCCCCCCAGCTGCTCCACGACCCGCTCCTGCAATGCCCGAAGCAGTTTCGGCTGCAGGTCGAGCGGCAGTTCGCCGACCTCATCGAGAAACAGCGTGCCGCCCCTGGCCGACTGGAATTTGCCGCTGCGATCCTTGATGGCGCCGGTAAACGCACCCTTGACATGGCCGAACAGTTCACTCTCCATTAGCTCTTTGGGGATTGCGGCACAATTCACCGCCACAAAAGGCCCCTTGGCACGCGGGCTTGCCTCATGGATCGCGCGGGCGACCAATTCCTTGCCGGTCCCGCTTTCGCCGAGGATCAGCACCGAGGCATGACTGGCAGCGACCTTCCGGGCCTGGTCCATGACCGCCAGCAGCTTGTCTGAGTGGCCGATAACTGATGTGGCCTTTTGATCTTCCGGTTTTTTCTGGGGCGATGACTGTTTATCCTGAAGGCTGCAACTACGGACTGCCTTCGCTGCAACGATTCTGAGCTGGTCACAGCTGAATGGTTTGGAAAGGTAATCGTATGCGCCGAGCTTCATGGCCTCGACAGCATTTTCGACAGAGCCGAACGCGGTAATGACGATCACCTGGGTCTCCGGCTGCTCATTTTTGATGATCCGCAGGACGTCGTACCCTGACATGTCTCCAAGTTGCACATCGGTGATGACCACCCTTGAAGTGGTCCGGGTAAACTCCTGCAATCCTTCCTTGCCGCTGGAACAGGCGACAACCTGGTGACCTTCCTGTCGCAGGGTAAACTCAATCACTTTACGCAGTGAATCATCGTCATCAATAACCAGAATCGATTCCTTTGCCATCGTCACTCCTCATTGCCGGGCATTGGCAGCAGGACCCTAAACGTTGCACCCTGCCGGCTGTTTTCAACTTCGATTTGTCCCCCATGGGCTTGCACGATGCGTTGCGAGATCGCCAGCCCGAGTCCGTTGCCGGTCTGCCGGGTGGTAAAGAACGGGTTAAAAATCTTCGACAGGATGTCCTGCGGAATACCGGGTCCGGAATCGCAGAACTCGGCTACCAGAGAATCTTGTCGCCGCTCAGTGCGAATCCGCAGACTGCCGCCGTCAGGCATCGCCTGAACGGCATTCAGGATCAGGTTGAGAAACACCTGCTTGAGCTGGTCGGGATCGATTGCGACTTGCGGCAATCCGCTGGTCGTCAGGTCGACGGTGACATGGTTGCGCTGGCATTCGGTGGCCGTGAAATCGACCAGTTCATCCAGCAGCTTGTTCAGGTCGTAGCTCTGCTTGCCGACCGGCGCCGGCCTGGCGAATTTGAGGAAATCGGTGACGACCTGATTCAAGCGGTCGACTTCCCGAATCAGGATCAATGCGAACTCTTCGCGCTGCCGATCCGGCGTTGTTGGGTCCATGATGATTTCCGCAGTCCCGCGAATCGATCCGAGCGGGTTGCGTATTTCATGCGCCAAGCCGGCTGCCAGTTCGCCGAGCGCCGACAATTGCGAGGCGCGCAGCAGCTGCTCCTCGAAGGTCAGGATCAGCTGGGCCTGGTCCTTCAACTTGTGGTAGCTTTCATCCAGATGACTCGCGGTTTTTTCCGCCCGCTGCCGGTGCAGAAGCTCTTTTTTGGCGAGCGCCCCGGTCAGAACTCCGACCACGTTATAGAGGACGATTTCGAGGTACTGTTCCCACTGGACATCGGGGTGGTCCCCCCACTGAAACAACACATGCGGGGCATAGACAAGCGACACCGCGATCCCGGTTGTCAGGCCCCCTCGCAGCTGAAACCAGAGTCCAGCCAGAATGATCGGCAGATAATAAAGCCGCCGGAAGATGTCGTGATAATGATGCAGCTGAATCGCCGTCTGGTAGTGACCGACGGTAATCACGCCGATGATCGCCAGCAGGATGAGCAGGCGCAGCTTGGTCTGCCGGGTGGCGCTTTTCAATAAAGCGTTCATGAGACTCTTTGGCTGCCGCAGTCGGGGCAGTAACCCCAGTGCGGTAGTAGTTCGCAGCCGCAGCGGCAGAAGCGCTGCGCGGCGCGTCTGGTCTGCCGGCGTTTCAGGAGCGCCAGGGTCGCCAGCAACAACAGGTTGAGCGCCAGGAGCAGGTAGCCCGGCATGCTGGGGGTGATCAGAGCCCGCAGGGTACAGGCGCCGCAGCTGTACAGCCAGGCATTGTAGCCGAGTACGCTGCCAGCGGTCACGAAGGCCAGTAGCAGAATCAGTTTCGATCTCAGGCGCATTTCGGCACCTCCAGCCTGACCGGCTCGTGCCGGGTCCCGCAGCCGGTGCAGAACCGGTGGCTGACCGGCAGCCGCTCGTTGCAGCCGGCACAAGGCCGCAGCAGCAGCTCCTTGCAGTGCGGGCAGATCAGCCAATCGAACTCGACCCGGCAGCCGCAGCTCGGGCAGGCGCCGCTTGGCGCCTGCGGCTCTTCCAGCCCCGCTTCAATCTGCCGGACAATGGCCAGGGTCAGAAAAGCGAAAATCAACAAAAAGGTCAGAATCATTGTCAGGTCGATCCGGCCGCCAGGCGGCATTCGGGTTGATGAGCCCGGTCTTCGACCACCCGGCCATCGCGCAGCAGCACCGACCGGTCAAAATACTCGAGATTTTCCAGGTTATGGGTCACCATGACAATCGTCTGTCCGGCCGCATTCAGGCTGGCGAACAAGTCCATGATTTCGGCACTGGTTTCGGAGTCGAGACTGCCGGTCGGCTCGTCCGCCAACAGCAGCGGCGGCTCGTTGACCAGGGCGCGGGCTATGGCGACCCGCTCCTGCTCCCCGCCGGAGAGCTGGCTGGGCAGGTGCAGCTGGCGATGACCCAGGCCGACCT
>DATFMT010000141.1:0-7725 GCA_035266745.1 Geothermobacteraceae bacterium
AGGAGACCGGGGTCAGCGTCAGCCAGATTGAATATGTCGGCAGCCAGAACTGGCCCTTCCCGAGCCAGCTTATGGCCGGTTTCACCGCCCGCTACGAGAGTGGCGATGTCCAGGTCGAAGAAGCGGAACTTGAGGATGCCCGCTGGTTTGCCATCGACCAATTGCCGGTTCTGCCGCCACGGCGCAGTATCTCCCGCTACCTGATCGATCGTTTCTGTCACCAGCCCGGATAAAAAAATCCCCCGGGTGGGGAAACATCCGGGGGGTCGCAAAGCGGTCTCTTGTCTTTGGGGAACAGCCCACTCTGGAGGAGGTTTTATGGCTGATGCAGAGACAGCGCGATAAAACGTTTTTGTCACTCCCCGGGCCTGCTGGCCGGGGCGAGGCTATTTTAATTTAGCTAAAAATTTTTAGCAAAAATAACGAAAGTCCCGACGGTGGTCAAGCAAAAAAAGTTGTTGCGGGGTTTATTGATGAGTGCTATCGGGAGGGAGTGGGACGATTCCATGGTCTGCGTCTGCTACCGGGTCGACCGGTGCCAGATCGGCTACCTGCGTTTCACCCTGGAGGGCTACGACGGGCTTGGTTTTATCCGCACCCTGGACGCGGCACAAGGGATCATCGAGATCGCCTGGCCGGCCTCTCGCGATGCTGATATGCGCGCCTGGCTGGCGGCTCTGGCCGGCGAGGTGAGTTTACAGGCGGTGTCAAGGCCAGAGGACTACACCGCGATCTGATCAGGGCCGGGCAACGACCTCGAACTCGGGGGGGTCGAGGATGACTTTTTTCACCGCGCACTGGTCGGTCGCCTTGATGATCGCTTGGCGGTATTTCTCCGGGAACCCGGTCGGCAGCTGAATGGTGATGGCGATTTTATCCAGTCGTTTGCTCTTTTGGTTGCGGTTGGCGGTCAGGGAGAGGCCGAGTCCGCTGGTGTCGAGATCGCGTTGCTGGCAAAAACGCAGGGCAAAGAATCCGGCGCAGTTGCCGAGCGAAATCAAAAACAGGTCAAACGGGGACGGTGACTGGTTGGAGCCGCCGTTGGCTTCGGGCTGGTCACTGATGACGCTGAACCCCTTGTAGTCGGCCTGCACCGAGACCCCGCCGGGAAAGCTGATCTGCATTTCCATTAAATACGACTCCTTGTCAATACCGGTTGAACCGCATGGCGACTTCAAGTTGCCTGGCTACCAGCGGAATGCTAGAATCCGGCAACTGGCGGGCATTCTAACATAGAGATTCCGGAATATACCAATTGATTATTCGTTTTTCACTTCAACCCGCCTGATCTTTTTGGGTGCTCAACCTGATCGTCTGTACTTGGCTCTTGTGATCAAAAACGCTGGCAGGAAAAGTTGCGTCTTCACGAGCCCATTTTGTGCTGTCCATTCCAGAGGACGGTTGCGGAGCAATCTAGCAACATCCTGGTCGGGTCGGTTGAATGGTGTTGAATCAAATTGGAAATCCTATGCATCAGTTTTGACTAATGATATAGTCCCAAAGCAGAACTTTCCATGGAGGTGGATTTGACTGATATCCGGGTTCTGGTCGTTGATCATCTATCCGACCGACGAGAACAGTTAGTCTCTCTGATCGAAAGCCAGGAGGTTGTGGCAGTTCAAGCATCATCCTGCGAAGCTGCCGAGCAGGTTCTGCAGCGCGAACCGATCCACCTGATCCTCAGCGAAACTGAACTCCCCAAAAAGAGTGGTCTCTACCTGCTTCAGGAAACCAAGAAGCATTACCCCGACATCGAAGTGATCCTGCTAACCCATAATTCGTCATCCTTCAATCTTCTCCAGGCTTTGCGCCAAGGGGCCTACGACTTCATTATCCGCCCCGTCGACACTGGGGAAATCTTGTCCAATACGCTTGCCCGCGCGATTAATCATCACCGTCAGAAAGTTGGGCAGGCAAAACAGCTCGCAGAACTCGAATCCAAGAACAATCAGCTTGAGCAAGCATTGCGCCGCATGAAGAGGCTTCACCAGGCGATTCGAAGTCTTGCCTTATGCAACGATATTCAATCGATTTTCACCGGAATGCTGCAAGCCACCGTCGAAGAAGTCGGAGCAAAGAGCGGATTTTTGGCCTTTTTCGACCACAGCAGGGGGCACCTCGGCATCAAGGTTTCCCACGGGATCAGCAATGCCGTAAGCCACGCCTACACCAAACAGCTTCCAGCCGGTCTGGCGCTCGCCGTTGCCCGGCGGGCCAAACCGGTTTTGGTTGCCGATGAGTTTCCGGGGGGGTTGCTTGCCCTCGGAGTTGAAGGGGAACTGGGACACCTGATAACGACACCAGGCATGCTCAGCGTTCCAATAACATTTAACGGGCGGGTGGCTGGGCTCATGCTCGTTTCGGGACATCGGCAAAACGGGCCCTTTACCAAACAAGATCTGCTTTTTATGAACCAGTTGGTCGCTCACGCCCTGTTGCTGTCGGAAAAGGTTGGCCAGATACACCAGTTGCAACGTGATCAACATTGCCACACTGAACCACACAAGTTGTACCGAGATCCCGAAGCTCATGCTGAATCTCTCATGAACCGTACTTGATTGGTCATAACTGATAGAAATATCTTTCTCGAGGCCAAATTTTTCAATCCGACAAACTCACGATGATCTCGCTGGATCAGCATTAAACCGTCCCCGCACCAACTCTCGAGGTCTGTTCCCTGCAGCCCGGTCGAATTCTCCGGTGCCCAGATCCTCCCGATCATCGTGGCGTTGCCGCGTCGAATAAAAGTCGGGGACCCGCCGATCAGTTCTCTTCCCCCGTGCGGTTCAGGTAGCGATAGGGGCTCTCCAGCAGTGGCGTGAGACACTTCTGCGATGCCTACTCGACCCGCGGGAACCTTTTAGCCCCCGACAGTTTGCTTCCCGTAATCACCAAGATTCGAAGTGCAGCCTGTAACCCTGCAACAGGTTGATCGGGGTATGCGCTGTTCAACCAGGCTGGCGGAGAAACGCTGGTCGGGAGGGCGAGCAAAAAAGTCGCCAAAAGGACCGCGGTGAGTCGTCGCAGGGCCAGCATAATCTCAGGGATTGTGAGGTGTTTAAAAGACAGTATCTACTGGTCGGACGAACGACCCCCGAAATGGTTTGCGGGAAAAACCCTCGATGCGACCTGACCGGTGAAAGGTCCGCCGCCGCCCCAGGGATTCTGATTGCAGTGCCACAGATTTATTCAGCGGCTGATTATTTACTAAGCAACATCTGCCGAGTCTGGAGTCCCGCGAATAATGCGGTAATTGCCTGGAAAACCGCTGATCATGGGCCGTTGACAGATTTTTTAATGAGTTGGCACGGGATGTGTTTATAGACTGGTCAACGCCGGAAGCTCTCTTGACAAAATACTCCGGCTCGACATCGAAGCCACGCTGATGTGGGATCGATGATCCAGGCACTGTCGCCCGTTTGAGTCCCTCTCAGACGGGTTTTCTATTTTTGTATGTCTACAGTTTGTTGCGGCACTAAGAAAGAGCCGCCGGGCACTGACGCCCCTTCCGGTTTTGCTGCCGGCAGGGGCGTTTTTTATTGAATTTGTCAACAAGCGATCAACCCCGACTCTGGACACATCAACGAGGATGCCGCCTCGGGGGCGGGCAGATCGCATCACCCAAAGTGGCCGGCAATCTGATCCGGTCACATACACGAAAGAGAGGATAGGACCATGGCAGAAAAGAAGCTTCGTCAAATCGCGATCTATGGCAAAGGCGGCATCGGCAAGTCAACCACCACCCAGAACACGGTGGCCGGTCTGGCTTCACTCGGCAAGAAAGTCCTGATCATCGGCTGTGACCCCAAGGCCGACTCGACCCGGCTGATCCTGCATGCCAAGGCCCAGGAAACCGTTATGGACAAGGTCCGTGAGCTCGGCACCGTCGAGGACCTGGAGCTGGAGGATGTACTTAGGAAGGGCTACGGCGATGTCATGTGCGTCGAGTCGGGCGGTCCCGAGCCGGGTGTCGGCTGCGCCGGCCGTGGCGTCATCACGGCGATCAACTTCCTCGAGGAAGAAGGGGCTTACACCCCGGACCTCGACTATGTTTTCTACGACGTCCTCGGTGACGTCGTCTGTGGCGGTTTCGCCATGCCGATCCGCGAGAACAAAGCCCAGGAGATCTACATCGTTGTCTCCGGTGAGATGATGGCGATGTACGCCGCCAACAATATTTCCAAGGGTATCGTTAAGTACGCCTCCTCCGGCAGTGTCCGTCTCGCCGGCCTGATCTGTAACAGCCGTAACACCGACCGTGAGGCCGATTTGATCGAAGCCCTGGCCGCACGCCTCGGCACCCAGATGATCCACTTCGTCCCGCGTGACAACCAGGTTCAGCGCGCCGAGTTGCGCCGCATGACCGTCATTGAATACTCCCCCGAGCACAAGCAGGCGGAAGAGTATCGTCAGCTGGCCCAGAAGATCGTCGACAACGAGATGTTCGTCGTCCCGACCCCGCTGGAGATGGAAGAGCTCGAAGAGCTGTTGCTTGAGTTCGGCATCATGGAAGCTGAAGACGAGAGTATCGTCGGCGTCGCCGAGAACGCTTAGGCGGTGGACGATTTGCGCCTGACTCGGCGTTGCTTCGGAGCGTCGCACGCTCGACGTAGCTTTCGCTACGCCTCGCCCGCAACTCTCCGGCGCGCCTTGATTCAGGCGCAACTTGTCCACCTTGAAAAGGCGGGCGGCAGAGTGTGATCTGATAAAACTTTAAAGGAGTATCCACATGGCAGAGCGTAAGCCCATCAAGGGCGTCACCATAGAAAGTACCGAAAAGCTGATCGCCGATACTCTGGCCGAAATGCCGGAGAAGGCGGCTAAAAAGCGCAAGCCGCACCTCGGGGCCAACGAGCCGACCGTGTCGAGCTGCGCGGTCAAGTCGAACAAGAAGATCGTTCCCGGCGTCATGAGCCAGCGTGGCTGCGCCTACGCCGGCGCCAAGGGGGTGGTCTGGGGCCCGATCCGCGACATGATCCATGTCTCCCACGGTCCGATCGGCTGCGGCGTCTACAGCTGGGGCACCCGGCGCAACCTGATGCAGGGCATCCCCGGCGTCACCTCGTTCCCGATGGACTTCACCTCCGATTTCCAGGAGCGCGACATCGTCTACGGCGGCGACATCAAGCTGGAGAAGCTGCTGAAAGAGGCGGATGAGCTGTTCCCGCTCAACAAGGGACTGTCGGTCCTCTCCGAGTGTCCGGTCGGTCTGATCGGCGACGATATCAACGCCGTTGCCAAAAAGATGGAGACCGAACTCGACAAGCTGGTCGTCCCCTGTAACTGCGAAGGTTTCCGCGGCGTCTCCCAGTCGCTCGGTCACCACATCTCCAACGACTCGATCCGCGACCACATCATCGGCAAGTACGAGTTCGTCGATGAAGCCGGCCCCTACGATGTCGCGCTGATCGGCGACTACAACATCGGCGGCGACGTCTGGGCCGCCAAACCGATCCTCGAAGAGATCGGGCTGAACGTCAAATCGGTCTGGACCGGCGACGGCGAGGTCGAGAAGATCGCCGCCACCAATACGGTCAAGCTCAATCTGATCCACTGCTACCGTTCGATGAACTACATGTGCAAGGTCATGGAAGAGAAATGGAACATCCCCTGGCTCGAGTACAACTTCTTCGGCCCGACCAAGATCGAAGCCTCCCTACGCGCCATCGCCGAGCGTTTCGATGACAAGATCAAGAAGAACGTCGAGAAGGTGATCAAGAAGTACCGCAAGGAGATGGATGACGTGATCGCCGAGTATAAGCCGCGCCTCGAGGGCAAGACCGCCATGCTCTTCGTCGGTGGCCTGCGTCCCCGTCACACCATCGGTGCCTACGAGGACCTCGGTATCCAGATCACCGGCGCCGGTTACGAGTTCGCCCACCAGGACGACTATGATCGCACCGCACCGGAGATGGCCAAGGGAACCCTGATCTACGATGACGTTTCCGAGTTCGAACTCGACAAGTTCGTCGAGGAGCTCAAGCCCGATCTGGTCGGCAGCGGCATCAAGGAGAAGTACGTCTTCCAGAAGGCCGGCATCCCGTTCCGTCAGATGCATAGCTGGGACTACTCGGGTCCGTATCATGGCTACGAAGGCTTCAAGGTCTTCGCCCGCGATATCGACATGGCGATCAACAGCCCGACCTGGGGACTGGTCAAGTCACCCTTCTAAACTAAACGTCAAGGGCCAGAGACAGCCCCGATCAGAAACAACGATTCTACTGAGGGACGGATGAGTCCCCGGTGAGGAGAATAGCCATGAGTGCAGAACCAGCGATCAAAAAGAAGGTGACCGAACACTCCCCCGAAGAGGTGGAGAAGGTCAAAGCCTGGATCAATACCGAAGAATATAAAGAGAAAAACTTCGCCCGTACCGCCCTGGTCGTCAACCCGGCCCACGCCTGCCAGCCGCTCGGCGCGCAGATGGTTGCGACCTCCTTCGAGGGCTCGCTGCCGTTTGTTCACGGCTCCCAGGGGTGTGCCTCCTATTTCCGCAGTACCTTCAGCCGCCATTATCGTGAGCCGTCAGCCGCCACCTGCGATGCGATGACCGAGGACGGCGCGGTGTTCGGTGGCCAGAACAACCTGTTCGAGGGACTGCACAACGCCTACTCCCTCTACAAGCCGAAGATGATGCCGGTCTACACCACCTGCATGCCGGAAGTTATCGGTGACGACCTGACCGCCTTCATCAAGAACGCCAAGCTGCAGGGGCACATCCCCGAAGACGTGCTGGTCCCCTACGCCAACACGCCGAGCTTCAACGGCACCCATATTCATGGTTATGACAGCATGCTGAAAAGTATCCTGACCGACCTGACCGAAGGACAGAGTGTCGAAGGCAAGTGCACCGGCAAGCTCAATATCATCCCCGGTTTCGACGGCAACGTCGGCAACCTGCGCGAGTACAAGCGGATCTGCGAGCTGATGGAGATCCCCTACACCATGCTCGCCGACTCCTCCGATGTCTTCGATTCGGGCTGCGACGGTGAGTACAAGCTGTACGCCGGTGGGACCAAACTCGAAGATGCCGCCGAATCGATCAACGGCAAGGCGACCATCGCCCTGCAGAAGTACTCGACGGTCACCACCATGAAGTGGATCGAGGCCGAATACACCGGCGAGAAGGCGTTGTTGCCGATGCCCTTCGGCATCAAGAAGACCGACGAACTGATCCTCAAACTGAGCGAACTGTTCGACAAGCCGGTTCCGGAGCAGCTGAAAAAAGAACGGGCCCTGGCGGTCGACGCCATGACCGACGCCCACCAGTACCTGCACGGGCGCAAGTTTGCCGTCGCCGGCGACCCCGACTACCTGCTCGGCATCGTCAGCTTCCTGCTCGAAATGGGTGCCCGCCCCTGGCATGTGCTCTGTTCCCGGGCCACCAAGAAGTTCCAGAAGGAGATGGATGCGCTGCTGGCTTCCTCACCGTTTGGTGAAGGCTGCACCTGCTACATCAATAAGGACCTCTGGCACATGCGCAGCCTGCTGGTCACCGATCCGGTCGACGGCATCATCGGCGACACCCATGCCAAGTGGGCCGCCCGCGACGCCAAGATTCCGCTGTTCCGCATCGGCTTCCCGATCATCGACCGGGTCAACCTGCATCGCAGCCCGGTGGTCGGTTACCAGGGCGCCATCAACATGCTGAGCATGATCGCCAACAAGTTCCTCGATATCAAGGACGAGACTTGTGAGGATCAGTGGTTTGAGATGATGCGCTGA
>DATFMT010000142.1:0-10909 GCA_035266745.1 Geothermobacteraceae bacterium
CAACCTCGGCATCCGCCAGGCGCTTGCTTTGCCGCAGGTGATGCAGATGGCCGTTGTGGAACGGGTTGTATTCGGTGATCAGTCCGACAGTTCGCATACAGTTGTCAGTTGTCAGTTGTCAGTTGTCAGTTGTCAGAATGGTATCTGACTCCATGGTCATCACAACCGCACCGGCAAGCTTGGGCCGAGACGATTTTCCCTGCGCGTGACCAGGGTCCGGTAGGCCAGTACTTCGACCCCCGCGGCGGCGACTTCGCGTAATAACCTGCCATACTCGGGATCAATGTGGTCGGCAGGAGCAAAAGCTTCCGCTTCGCCACGCTGCACGAGGAAGAATATCACCGCCCGGTAACCCTCCTGCCGGGCCGCCTGCAGCTCTCGGAGATGCTTCTGGCCGCGGAGGGTGACCGCATCGGGAAACAGCGCCGTGTTGGCACCGTCGGTCAGGGTGACATTCTTGACTTCGACCAGAATCCGTTCTCCTCCCCGCTCGACCAGGAAATCGAGCCGGCTGTCGCCGTAGCGGTATTCCGGCGTGACCTTGCCGCCGGACAACTCCTTGACCCAGCCGTTGCGCAGTCCCTCCTCGACCACCCGGTTGGTCCGCTGGGTGTGGGTGTCGACCCAATAGCCATTGACCCGGATCAGTTCGAGGGTATAGCGGAGTTTGCGTTTCGGGTCGTCATTGCGCGAGACTAGCACTGGATATCCGGGGACAGCACATTGCAACATGCTGCCGGTGTTCGGGGTGTGGGCGGTCACGATGGCACCATCGTCCAATGCAATCTCGGCGAAGAATCGCTTATAGCGCCGGATCAGATGACCGGCTAGCAGGGGCTGGGGTAATTTCATGGTGCCCCCAGTGTAGACAGCCCGACCGACGTCGGCAACACTTAATCTTTATCTTTTAACTCTGACTGACCGATATGAATATGGCACCACTTATTCTCTGCATTACTTAATAACCTCCGATAAAATGAGATGATGGGAATTAATCCACAAAATACTGTTTGTCGTTTGCCCCTGCCCAGCCTATCTGGCTGCATTGCCGCGCTATGCTGCTGTTTTATGCTGCTGTTACCGCTCAGAACCGTGGGACATGCCTTCTCGTTAACCGCTCACCGGGATTTGTTGGTCCGGGCTGACGTCTGCGCCGACCTCGGCTGTCCCGAATCGAGCGGCCTGCATCATCGTCCCGTCGCTTCCGTGACTGGTCCGGCCAAGGACTTCAATCGCGTCAAGACGTTGTTCCTTGACGCTAAACGAATGCTATTTGGTCGGAGCTGGTCGATTTTAGAAAACCATCCCTCTGACACCGGCAACAAGGAGATGACTCCGCTTGTCGCTGTCGGCCTTGGAGATCCGGTCGAAGCCGGGAGCTGGTGGGACTGGCATTTCCCCGGCGACACCCTATTTTTCGCTGCCCTGCTCTTCTCCACCCTGCCGCTGATGGCCTGGTGTTATGCTCTGTATCGGAAGTTTCATCACAAGTCCTACCTGCTCGCACAGTCACTCGACGTTGCCAACGAACTGGTTTCCGATCTCGACGAGCAGCGGCGCCAGGCTGACCGTTATCTGGAAATCTCCAAAGCCATGATCGTTGGTCTCGACCGCGACGGCATCATCACCCTGGCCAACCAGGCGACTTGCGCCCTGCTCGATTACCGCCACGAAGAGCTCATTGGCCGCAACTGGTTCGATACCTGTATTCCTGAAGATAGTCGCGAGAAGCTCCGCCGCGTTCACCTCAGCAATTTCGATACCCAGAGCGATAGTCTTGCGTATGGCTATTATGACAACCCGGTCCTGACCAGGCAGGGTCAGCAATTGGCCATCCATTGGCACAACACGGTGGTCAAGGACGAAAATGGCCAACCGATCGGGACCCTCAGCTCGGGCATCGATGTCACGCAAAGCGAAAAGACGATCAGGGAACTCTCGGAAAGCCGCGAACAATTCAAGACCCTCTACAACCAGTTCGAATCCCTGCTGCACGGCATCAGCGAACCGCTCCTGATCATTGGCCGGGATCTCAATCTGTTATGGGCCAACCGGGCGGCGCAGGAAAGCTGGTATTTCAGCAGTTCGGTTGCGCAGGGCCAAAGCTGTAACACCGTCGAGATGTGTCAGCAGCTTTGCGACGAAGAGTGCATCATCAGCAGCTGTTTCCGGGAGAACCGTGAACTGGTCCATCACTACTATCACTCTTCCGGACGCAGCATGAAACTCCGTGTCTTCCCGGCCAGCAACGAAAATGGCGAGCCGCAGAGCATCATCATGATGGCCCAGGACGTCACAGAAGTCCTCAAACACCGCACCGAAATGGCCCGTGCCGCACAACTGGCGAGCGTCGGCGAACTAGCCGCCAATGTCGCCCATGAGATCAACAATCCGCTGCACGGCATTATCAATTACGCCGACATCCTCAAAGGCAGACCGGATGACCCGGAGTTTACCCGCGATATCGTCACCCGCATAGCCAACGAGGGGGAGCGGATCAGTCTGATCGTCAAGAATTTGCTTGATTACACCCGGAACAAGGATGACAAGCCGGGACCGGCGGCGCTGCCAATGGTGATCCAAAGTGCCGACCTGCTGCTCGGCCACAAGCTGAAGACGAAAAATATCGTCGTTGAGCTCGACATCCCGGCAAATCTACCCTTGATCAAGGGGCGCAGCCACCAGTTGCAACAGGTCTTCATCAACCTGATCGGCAACGCCTACGATGCCTTGATGGAAAAGGAATTTGCCGAAACCGACCGAAAACGGATCCTGGTCCGGGCCAGGCTGGTTAACGACATGATCGAAATCTGTTGTGAAGACAACGGAACCGGCATTCCCGAGGCGGTGCTGAGCCGGACCCTCGAATCCTTCTACACTACCAAGCCGGTCGGCAAAGGGACCGGTCTGGGCCTGAGCATCAGCAAAAGCATCATTGCGGAACATGGCGGCGAACTCTGGATTGAATCTGCCGAAGGTGAATGGACCCGGGTCTATTTTACCCTGCCGCGTTTCCAACAGTCAGATATCATCAGGCCCGTCGGATAATGCCATGCTGACCTGGCAAGCCGCTATGATGCCCGGATCAGTCTCCAAGCAGTTGTGACACGGGCGTATATTCCAGGTTGAACGCCTCGGCGACCCCTTGATAGGTCACTTTTCCGGCGACAACATTAAGCCCTTCCCGCACCCCCTTCTCCTGAACAGCAACCTGTTCCCAGCCCTGACTGGCAATTCGCAGGGCATAGGGGAGCGTCGCATTGGTCAGTGCCAGCGTCGAGGTCAGCGGCACCGCTCCCGGCATGTTGGCGACACAGTAATGGACAATGCCGTCGACGGTGAAGATCGGGTCTTTGTGCGTGGTCGGCCGCGAGCTTTCGAAACATCCCCCCTGGTCGATCGCCACATCGACCAGGACTGCGCCGGGTTTCATGGTCTTGAGCATCTCCCGGCTGACCAGCTTCGGTGCCTTGGCGCCATGCACCAGGACCGCACCGATCACCACGTCGGCCTCCTGAACCAGCTGCCGGATGATTGCCGGGGACGACATCATCGGGAAACAGTTCTTCGGCATGATTTCGGCGAGATGCCGCAAGCGCTCAAGATCCATATCGAGCAGGTAGACCTTGGCCCCGAGGCCGCAGGCCATCTTCGCCGCGTGGGTACCGACCACTCCGCCACCAATCACCAGCACGGTCGCCGGCTGCACCCCGGGCACCCCGCCGAGCAGGATTCCCCGCCCCCCCTGCGAGCGCTCGACGTACTTGGCCGCCTCCTGGGCCGCCATCCGGCCGGCGACTTCACTCATCGGGGTCAGCAGCGGGAGGCTGCCATCCGGGCCGACGATGGTTTCGTAGGCGATGCAAACCGCACCGCGCTCAAGCATTGCCCGGGTCAACTGCTCGGAGGCGGCGAAATGAAAATAGGTGAAAACGATCTGTCCGGGGCGGATCAGTGGATATTCTGCCGGTTGCGGCTCCTTGACATGCATGACCATCTCGGCCCGGCGGTAGATCTCCTGCGGAGTATCAACAATGGTCCCTCCGGCGGTCAGATACTCCACGTCGGCAAAGCCACTGCCGATCCCGGCTGCCTGTTCGACCAGCAGTTGGTGTCCGGCCTGGACCATCATCTCGACCCCGGCCGGCGTCATGCAGACCCGATTCTCTTCTGCCTTGATCTCTTTTGGGATTCCGACGATCATCATTCCTCCCCTTTGACCGGCCCTCCGCTTCAATAGGCTCCTGCCAGCAATTTATTTATACCAGAACTGCGTTCAACTGCTAGCAGCAGAGCAACCGGTCAGGCATGGAAGTGATTGACAAACGGGATTAATTGGGATAATTACTTGAACCGCAAAACTGATTGCCGCCCTAGCTCAGTTGGTAGAGCAACTGATTCGTAATCAGTAGGTCGTCGGTTCAACTCCGATGGGCGGCTCCAGCATAAAAGGGATCAGACATACAGTCTGATCCCTTTTCATTTACATGCTTGACCCCGTGAAACGATAACGTCATGAGCGTGTCAGGTTGATATCGACATGCAGCTCATCGGCGACGTTTGACAACCCCGCCTCGAGTTGATCGAGCGACAGGCTTTTCGGAACCCGCACATCGATATCCATCAGATAGAGCGCGGTGCCACTTTCCGGTGATTCCTTGACCTTGGAATTCAGGTCGATGATATTCACGTTTTTATCCGCCAGGTACTGGCTGACCTTGAAAACGATACCGGCCTGATCCAACCCTTCAACGTGCAGCACGCAAGGCACGACACCTGCCGTCGCGGCATCCTGACGGGCCTTGAGCGGACGGATGAACGCCGAGATACCCTTGTCCCGCTCCAACCGCCGGCACTCCTGTAGCAGGCGTTCTTCGACACTGCTGTCAGCGCAAGAAAATAGCAGGATCAGGGTGAATTCGTCCGCCAGCAGGGTCATGCTGTTGTCTTCGAGATTGCAGCCATTTTCAAACAGCAGCCTGGTGACATCGGCGACAATGCCGGGGCGATCGCTACCGAAAGCGGTCATGATATATCGGGTGGCCATAACATCTCCTCTGGGCTCGGGGAAACGGGTTGTCAAGACGCCGTTGAGTATAGCCTTCGATCCGCTCTCCGGCAAACAGCTTTTTTACAGCGCAAGGTATAAATTACTGGAAATTACACGGAGAAAAATGTTAGCTTGTATACTGTATACTCAGACAGGAGGAATGATTACCGTGACCAGTATTGATCTGCAGGGCGCTTTACTCGAGGCCATCCAGACCGAAAAAGATGCCATGGATTATTATCAGCTGGCAGCAGAAAAAGCAGCTGATGAGCGGGCCCGCAAAACCTTTGAATTGCTTTCGCGAGAAGAACGTCAGCATGCCTTCTCCTTTTATGCTGCCTGTGACGACTCCAATCTCAAATCGTTTGACGAGATGATGGCCGAACCACCCGACACCGAGTCGAGCTGGTTTCACGCCCTGCAAAAAGCAATGATCGCCGAGTTCGACGAGCGCGTCGCCTTAGAGCTGGCCATCGAGCAGGAGGATCTGCTTGAGAAACAGCTGCGGGCCATGGCCGCCAAAATCAGTGACGAGAAGATCCGCGCCATCTACCTGGCCAACGCCAATTCGACTCATCAGCACCTGCTGCTGGTCGAAGAGGATTACAAGGCGATGCTCGGTATGTCGTCCTGAATTTCTTGCTCCGATTCAATCTAAAAAGCCCGGCTATGTCTAGCCGGGCTTTTTAGATTATTGTTGAATTATCAAGTATTGTTTCAGAATTTATCTGCCGGGGATGCCCGTTTTCCAGATGGGGCCCCGCTGGGCAGTCGAAACTGGCAGATCCACAGACCCGGAATGGCTTCTTTGACTCCCCCATCAAGCACCCTCCGCGCTATCGCTTTACGGGGAGATATCAACCTAAGACTTCCCTTCGAAACAATCATTCACAGTACTACGGTGCTAGGCGGCCCAAAAGCTGCCAGATGTGAAGCGTAGCAGCAGCTACGTCGCAGCGACGAGGGTGAGAACAACGCCGCAGATGATAGTTTTTCAGACGTCTTACTACATAAAGGGTTTCATGGTGAACGGTCCTGCGACCAGCGGCCAGCTGACGATCATCAGCAATCCCAGCAAAAAGACCAACGCCGCCTTCAGCCAACGCCGCTCACGACCGGGCAGCAACACTTTCAGACTACCGTAGCGCCCCAGCCAGCCGAGTAGAAACGGCACCATTGAACAGAACACCGCTCCGAACAGGGTCAGGTAGAGCGGGTAGCCGATAAAGTTGTAGCCAGACTGGACCAGGTCGAACGGGCAATGGTGGGTCGGCAGCTGGTAGTAATAGACCGAGATGAAGCTGATCACCGAGGCGATACCGACCAGCAGGTAGGCAATTCCCGCCAATGCCAGGAGTGCCCTGAGGAACAGCGATCTCAGCCTCAGGCAGGTCAGCAGCAGCACCGCCAACAGGGCCGACCAGAGATAGAAAGTCCAGATCATCGGCACCAGCGGCAAGGCCGACATGACGCTGCCGACCCCGCTCCCCTGGCTGCTGAACAGCGAACCGCAGCAGGAGGTAATGATTTCCGGGCGCAGGCCGAGAAAATAACCGAGCTGCCAGTAGCCATCTAGCAGCACCAGCGGTACCAATCCCAGCAACAACAGGTATTTGAGTTTGACCAGCGGGTAATCTTCAGCCAACTGGTCATAGCGGTTCACCACCACCCAGAGTCCGGCCAGGAAGAAGCTCCCCAGCTTGACCAGCAACACGTTCCAGCCCAGGGGGGCGGCGTTCAGAGTCCCGGTCGCGCACATGGCACCGACGAACAACGGGTGCAGGGCGTCGACCGTATAGATGAACAATATCAACGAAAGCGCCTGAAATCCGAGGGCATAATTGACCAGGGTCGAGACCAGGCAGGTGCGGCGTTCCAAGGTGAGCTGCAATTCAGAGCTGCTGGAGAGATCCCAGTGTCGCAGGATGATGATTCCAGTCGCTGCGGCAACGAACAGCAGCAACAGGATCAGGACAGTCCCCAGCAACAGCGCCAGGATGCCGGGGTAGAGGATCAAGGCGCCGACTCCTTGACAACCCGGCCATCGCGCATCTCGACCAGCTGCGTCACCGAGCCATGCTCGGCGACCAGGGGATCGTGGGTGGCGATCACAAGGGTTTTCCCCTCGGCATTGAGTTCGCTGAATACCGTCAACAGTTCTGCCGACAGATGGCTGTCGAGATGGGCGGTCGGCTCATCGGCGATAATGACCGCCGGCTCATTGATCAGGGCGCGGGCGATCGCGACCCGCTGCTGTTCGCCGCCTGAGAGCATATTCGCCTTGCGGTGTTGCTTGGGGAGCAGACCCAGCGGGGCCATGACCGCTTCAGCGCGTTGGCGCATCTCCGCAAAGCCGTTTGGCAACGGGATCAGCGGCACGAGGATGTTGTCGAGCACGCTGAGGTCCGGGACCAGCTGAAAATGCTGAAAAATAAAGCCAAAGGTCTGGCGCCGGATCTCGGTGAGGAATCGCTCCGGCAACCGCGAAATGTCCCGCTCTTTCAGGCGCACTACCCCACGGGTCGGCCGGGCCATACAACCGATCAGGCTGAGCAGCGAAGTTTTCCCGGACCCGCTCGGCCCGAGCAGCACGCTAACGCCTCCGAACGGTATCTCGAGCGAGACCTCATCAACGGCAACCACCTGCTCCCCAGGAGCGGGGTGATAGACTTTGCCAACCTTGTCAAGGGTAATCATCAGGAAACCACTTCAGCCGCGCATGACGCGGTCGGGATCGGTGGTCGCCGAGCGCCAGCTCGGAACCACGGTGACAACCAGGTACGGCACCACGGTGAAAAATCCCAGCGTGAACAGCTGCTGCAGGTCGACATGCGGCTCCAGCTGGAATTTGGGAAACAAGACTGACCAGCCCTTCATGACCATAATCAAAAGGGGCGCATCGAACCAGAAGACATGGATAATTGCCAGCGTCAGACCGAGTAAAAATGCCGTCAGTGAAATCACCGCGCCTTCCCAGAACTTGAACAACAGAACATCGGCGGTATCCCAACCAACCGCCTTGAGGATGCCGATCTCCCGCTTCTCTTCGGCGCTCAGCCCGGTTGCCTTGTCCCAGGCCAGCACGCAGAAAGCGAACAACGCCAGCGCAAACATAGACAACAGCATGCCGCTGCGCCAGTTGAAGACCGCATCGTAGGTCCGGCTTATTTCTGCATAGGTGATCGGGCGTACGTCGGGTAGCTCGCGCTTGACCTTGTGGGCGATATTATCGACTTCCTGGCGGTTGTAGACTTCCACGGCCAGATCGGTCGCCATCCCGGGCGGATAACCGAAAAACTGCTGCAAACTCGCTGGCTCAAACAGGATCAGGTCGTGGGTCAGCAGATCGGAGTCGGTCTCGAAAACCCCGACCACCGTGTAACTGACACCAAGGTTTTCGCCATCGATGAGGATCAGGTCGTCACCGATCGTCAGCAATCGCGCCGCCGCAACCCCCGAGCCGACCGCACATTCGTCAGGTCCGGTCGGCAGACGGCCGTTCAGCAAAGGAAGTCCGGTCGCGCCCGCGTCAACTCCCTGCAGGGTGTAATTGACCCCGACCAGCGCATCGTAGTAATAGCCCCAAATCCGCGGTTCAACCCGACCGACCCCCGGCAATGCGGCGATCTGCTTCTGGTAGCTCGTCGGGATCAGATCGTGACGGCCGCCGAGAACTCTTTGTACCAGTAAATCCGGTGTGTTGCTGAGCAGACGACCGGCCTCGATCCGCAGGGCATGGGTCAACAACAGCACTGATGCCAGCACGGCAATGGTCAGGGCATAGATCAGGGTGAGGGAAAAACTTTTACCTTTTCGGCGCAGCAGGGAAGCCAGAGCGTATTCGAGGATTTTCAACTGACGCATGGTTACCCTGCCCCCGGCGTCTTCTGGTGGCGAACCTCCAGGCGGGTTGTCGGATGAACCGGGGCTGGCGCGATCAATGACCCGGACGGAAAATGTTCGAGCGAACCGGGAAAGTCCTGGTGCGGTGCAAACCAGTCGGCCTGCGAGGGATGTCGGGCATATCGGGCTTCACTCCACAGGGCAAAGTCGGTCAGTCGCAGCCGCTTGACCAGGCTGGCAAGCTCGCTTTCAGCAGCTGACTGCAGTGGTGGCTGGATCAATCGACCGCCGAGCAGCACGACGCCAAGAAACATGATTAGAATCAGGATAAATCCAAGGAAATAGCGGTGTCTAGTCACGCGAAACCACCTTGTGCAGCTCCTTGCCGTCAAACTGCATCACTGCTTTGCCGCCATGGTCCTTGAGAAATGCCTCGGCGTTGGCCTTGCCGGCGATCGGGACCAATTCGGCCCCCATCGGCCCGAGGACATCGCTCCCGGTGACGAAAAAAACCGCTGTGGCATCCATCAGCTGGGTTGAAAAGTATTCGGTAACCTGGACCTGACGGATGTCATCGATCGTTCGCCCGGGCTGATAACTCGACAGGTCCATGACGAAGCGAAACAGATCCTTGGGGCCATCGAAATGGAATTGCTGCCCGTCACTCATAGTCACCACCGACAACCAGTTCGTATAGGGGGCGACAAACATGCCGCAGACCGGGCAGCGTGCATCCTTAGCGACCTGTCCACGATCGGCGGCACCGGCCTGTAGTGGCATCAGTAAAAGAACCAAGAATGACACCAGGCAAAGCTTGCGAAACACTATCATGGACGCCTCGATTTCGAAGAAGTATTCATTAAGGAGGATTCTAACGAACCTGCGAGCCAGGCGCAAGCACTGTGGAAAAAACAAAAGGGAGGCGAAACGCCTCCCTCGACCAAGCAACATATTTCGGCCGATTTAATTCATCTGCTTCAATTGCATCCCGCAGCGGCATTCACCAACAGCAGCCCGAACGGTGTTGCAAGTGCATGAACCACCGCAATTACAGAAGAACAATCCGCTGCCCTTTAGACTGACCCGCTTGACCGGGTTGCCACAGCCACACCGGGTCGGGTCGGCTGAATCAAGACGACAACTGCACCCTTCCTGGCAGCCACAAAGCAGGGCTTCATCATTCTCTATCTTAACGACATGATACCAACGCAGTGGTTTTCCACAGGCGCAGTTGCCAGGTTGTTTGCTGAGCGTGTTGCAATCACACCCTTTGCCACAATCACAGGCGAACAGCACATCAGCCCTTTCACCTGCGACCGCAGCTTCGGGTTGTTCGCCGGACAGTTTACAGCACGACCCGGCTTTGGCCGGTGCCATCTCCTGACCGGGCTTCTTGCAACAGCAACCACAGTTGGCCTGCTGGTTCCCGTGATGACCCATCGGGCAATGGCAGGCCGACAGGGATAAGGCCATAAATACGGCCAAAGTCAACCAGAACAGTTTCTGCATCTTTAGCTCTCCGTTGAAATATCCGTCTTCGCCATAAATTCCCACACAAACTATGGGGAAATTATCACGAGACAGCAGCAGGTGACAAGGACAAAACCACAGAATATTAAAATTTTTTACTTGACTTTAACAGCACACGATATTAGTTTTTTCCAACCAATTTATTCTAATGGAGGAAAAAATGAAGAAACTGCTTGTTGTCGCCATGCTGATCGCGTTTACCTGCACCCTGGCCTATGCTGCTGACGAGGTTAAATACGAAGCAAAGAACGGAACCGTCACCTTCAACCACAAGGCCCACGGCGAAGCTCAGGGTTGCGAAGCCTGCCACGAAGGGACTCCGGCCAAGCTCGAAGTCAACAAAGCAGCTGCCCACGGTGCCCTTTGCAAGGACTGCCACAAGAAAATGGGTGGACCGACCAAGTGCGGCGACTGCCACAAAAAGTAACCATAAACTAGAAATTTTGTTTGTTATCGGAGGCCCACGGGCCTCCTTTTTTTTGCCTC
>DATFMT010000143.1:0-6644 GCA_035266745.1 Geothermobacteraceae bacterium
TCGATCAGCCGCGCCTCGACGTTCATGTGGATATCCTCCAGCGCCACCGAGAATTCGATCTTGCCGGCCTCGATGTCGGCGAGGATCCCGTCCAGCCCGGCGATAATCTGCTGCGCCTCGTCGATACTTATGATCCCCTGGCGGCCGAGCATCTCGGCATGTGCCTTGGAGCCGGCGATGTCATAGCGGTAAAGCCGCTGGTCGAACTCGATCGAGGCGGTGAATTCTTCGACAAATTTATCCGTGGGCTGGGTAAATCTTCCGCCCCAAAGTTTGCTCATGATTTATGGCTCCAATCGATTAGTGCTTGAATTCGGATTAATGTCAATTCTTACGTTCATCTTCGAGCCGTCTCCAGCCATCGGCTGTCTGTTCGAAGATCCCGTGGATCTTCATCGGCACCCGGGTGGTACGTGGGTCGAGTTCATGAAACATCGGCAGGTTGAAATAATAAAGCCGGGTCGCTGTGCCAAAGCGTAGTCGGCAGACCGGCAACCCACCAAAATTGTCAACTTCATACTCGGAGTTGTCCGCTGGAGACAATTTATGGTTCTTGTGGATTGTTATCGAAGAGCAGCCGAAGCTCAACGTTTCTTTTTTTGGGAGACCGCTGGTTTCCGCCGAAGTGTTACAAAACCCGGTAATGGTATCTTTGACTCCCGGTGTATAGGCTAAATATTCGCCGTAAAAACCATTAACCACATCGCGAAAAGCCTGGTGTTCCGGTTTTGGGTTGCATTCCAGGACCATCAAAAGATCTAGTCGTTGGCGGCTGTTGAAAAACAACTGATTGGCTTTGTCGATAATCGTGCTGATGTTCGATTGGTAAAGATCACGGTAAACATAATCGAAGCAAATCAGGCTCATGAAATTGAAACAATTCGGTTGACAGCGAAACAGCGGAAAAACCTTGCCCCGGTAGAGATCGTGGTACGTATCAAGATGCTCTTCACCAACAAAAGGATGACTTTTGGCCTGCATGAAAACCCGTAAACGACCATCATTTTCCTTGACAGCAGTGATGCTCCAGTTAGTCGGAATCTCATCAATGTCGCCACTATTGAGATCTTCCATGACTGAAGCTAGCGCTTCAGAGTTGTCATCAGGGTAGCGTTCCAGAAATTCCCTATACCTAAAGAGTGGTACATGGTCGATACCCAAGAAGGTAACGGAATTCGGCCGAAATCTCTCGCGGATAAAAGTTAGTGCAGCGTCAACATGCTCACCCGACAATGCCGCCTCCGGCAGGGCGAGGAAATGGCATTTTTTCAGATTTCCTTCGCCTTTGGCGATCAGCTCAAAAATCGATTTTATCTGTTGCCACTTTTGTTTTGGGTCGGCCAACCGGCAAGAAAAGTCCGAAAAGCCAAGGTGGTTCGGAATCTGGCTCATCATGCAATGCAGATGATGACCGAGAGGCAGGGCAACATTAATATTTTTTTCGACGATCTCGAACATCAGCCGGTCTACGTCCTTTTTGCGTCTGACAGTTCTGCCAGCGGCACTTCGCCGGGAACTTCCTGTTGTGCATCGATTTTCAGCGGCTGCGAGCTTGATAATTGTAGATCGGGGAAAACCTTGCCGAGAATATGGCAACAGCCGGGTGGCATCGGCAGTTTGCCTAACTCTGCTTTATCGAACCAGCGCGCTTCGGTACATTCGGTACCATTTGGGGTCAGGTCGAAGCTGCGTGGAGAAACCCGGTAATAAAGGATCACGAAGTGATCCTGCCGACCGCCGACATTGACGTGCTCGTAGACGTCAATCAATCCGTCAATATGGATTTTGATGCCGACCTCTTCCTCGACTTCACGATGCAGGGCTGCCAGGATCGGTTCACCATGGTCAATTTTCCCTCCGGGCATGACCCATTGGCTACAGAAAGGTTCGATGCAGCGTCGAGTCAATAAAACCCGCTCTTGCCGGTCGATAACACAGGCGACGACCGAAGTTTTTATAGCTGGCTTTTTAAAGTCCATGCCCTGACCAGAAGGGGTGCGAGCAGGGGCGCTGCCGAAAATGGCTACGACCCCCGCATCGGGTTGACTACTTCTTGCTCTGCCGTTGGATAGCGGCGATGCGCAGGCGCAGTGCGTTGAGCTTGATGAAGCCCTCGGCGTCCGCCTGGTTGTAAACCTCGTCGGCTTCGAAGGTGGCGAAGTCGACGTTGAACAGGCTGTCGGTGGCCGAGTCGCGGCCGACCGTACGGCAGTGCCCCTTGTAGAGCTTGACCCGGGCCTTGCCGTTGACGGTGGACTGGGTCTGGTCGATCATGGTCTGCAGGGCGATGCGCTCCGGCGCGAACCAGAAGCCGTTGTAAATCATGCTGGCGTACTGCGGGACCAGTGAGTCGCGCAGGTGCATGACCTCGCGGTCCATGGTGATCGATTCGACGGCGCGGTGCGCCTCCTCGAGGATGGTTCCGCCCGGGGTTTCATAGACGCCGCGACTCTTCATGCCGACAAAGCGGTTCTCCATCAGGTCAACGCGGCCGATGCCGTGCTTGCCGCCGAGTTCGTTGAGTTTGGCCAGCAGCTTGGCCGGCGAGAGGCGCTCGCCGTTGACCGCCACGGCATCCCCTTTTTCAAATTCGATCTCGACAAACTCCGGCTGGTCCGGGGCGTCTTCCGGGCGTTTGGTCAGGACGTACATCTCTTCCGGGGCCTCGGCCCAGGGATTCTCGAGGATATCCCCCTCGAAGGAGATGTGCAGCAGGTTGCGGTCGGAGGACCAGGGGAACTTTTTGCTGGTCGGGATCGGAATGCCGTGCTTCTTAGCGTAGTTTTCCAGAGCGGTACGGCTGTTCATGTCCCACTCGCGCCAGGGAGCGATGACCTTGACCGCCGGGTCGAAGTGGTAGTAGGCGATCTCGAAGCGCACCTGGTCGTTCCCCTTGCCGGTGGCGCCGTGGGAAACGGCGTCGGCCCCTTCCTTGGCGGCGATCTCCATCTGCGCCTTGGCGATCAGTGGCCGGGCGATGGAGGTGCCGAGGAAGTAGCGCCCCTCGTAGATGGCGTTGGCGCGGAACATCGGAAAGACGAAGTCGCCGGCGAACTCTTCTTTGAGGTCCATGATGTGGCAGGAGCTGGCGCCGGTCTGCTTGGCCTTTTCGGGGATGTGATCGAGCTCTTCACCCTGGCCGAGGTCGGCCGAGTAGGCGACGACTTCGCAGCCATATTCTTCGACCAGCCACTTGAGGATGATCGAGGTATCAAGACCTCCGGAGTAGGCGAGGACGGCTTTTTTGACGGTTCCTTGTTTGGACATGTTGGTTGTCTCCTGGGTGCTGGGGTCGAGCCTTTCCTCCAGACCTGCGTCAGGCTGCGCGCTTGCTTGCCTTTCTTGCCCTGATGGGAAAATCTCGACCCTGAAATATAAGTTTTTTGATGAAAAATCTCGAGCGTTGAACGTCGAAACGGTATTTAAAGTTTAATGACATAGGTGTCGGCGATCTTGTCATGCAGACCCTGGTGCTGCTCGTCGAAGCCGACCATGATGTAGCCGGTCAACAACAGCAGGGTCGAGATGAACTTGCCGATGACTTCGCGAAAAATCGCCGCGCCGAAGCCGACCTCTTCGCCGTTGCAGCGCACCACCTTGATGCGGGTGGTCATCTTGCCCGGGGTCTGGCCGCAGTAACCGATGAAAAAGACCCGGTAGAGATAATCGAAGGCTAGGACGACAAAGCCGGCCAGCAGGCCGATCATCGCCAGAGCCTGCGGGTTGTCACCGCCGCTGGTCGAGATGATCAGGCTCAGCCCGCAGATCACCAGCAGCAGCACAACCAGGTAGACCACCGTGTCGATGGCCGCCGCCGCGCAGCGCAGGGCAAAACCGGCCTTGGGCGCCCGGGCGATCCGCTCTTGCGGGGAAGAAGGGCGGGGCGCCGCAGTTTTCGGCCGGTTTCTTTTCGCCAGCTTGGAAAAGACCACGCCGCAGCCCTGACAGGCCAGCTGCCGTGGCTGACGCTCACCGCAAGCCGGACAGGTCATGGTCGGCAGGTCGAATTCGACCGCCTCGATCTTCGGTGTGGCCTTACGCTGCCAGGCGAAGCGTTCCTGGCATTTCGGGCAGACGATCCGCAAGGTGCGCTGCGGAATATTTGCTTCCGGAACCTGCCGGGAAAAACTGCAATGTGGACAGACGATCGTCGTGTCGCTCATGGTCGTCGGTCCGGCTTAGCCCATCAGGGTCGCCATGATCGCTTTCTGAATGTGCATGCGGTTCTCCGCTTCGTCGAAGACCACCGACTGCACCGACTCGATCACCTCGTCGGTGATCTCCTCGCCGCGGTGGGCCGGCAGGCAGTGCAGGACAATGGAGCCCTTGGCTGCCAGCTGCATGATCTCGTTGTTGATCTGGTAGCCGGCGAAGGCCAACCGCCGCTTTTCGGCCTCATCTTCCTGGCCCATGCTGGCCCAGACGTCGGTGTTGAGAACGTCTGACCCACTGGCTGCCTCGCGCGGGTCGTCGGTATAGAGGATCTTGGCGCCCAGTTCTTTGGCGCGGGCCATGACCATTGCGTCGGGCATGTAATCCTTGGGCGTCGCCACCCGCAGCTCGAAGCCGAACACGGCGGCGGCGTTGATCCAGGAGTTGGCCATGTTGTTGCCGTCGCCGACCCAGCAGAACTTGAGATCCTGGTAACCCCCCTTATGCTCGATCACCGTCATCAGATCGGCCATGATCTGGCAGGGGTGGTAGCGATCGGTCAGACCGTTGATGACCGGGATATCGGCCCACTGTGCGAGCTCCTCGACGGCGGCCTGCGAGTAGGTGCGGATCATGATGCCGTCGCAGTAGCGGGCCATGACCCGGCCGGTGTCCTTGATCGGCTCGCCGCGCCCCATCTGGGTGGTGCCCGAGGAGAGGAACAGGGCGTGACCGCCGAGCTGGACCATGCCGACCTCGAAGGAGACCCGGGTGCGGGTCGAGCTTTTTTCGAAGATCATCGCCAGGGCTTTCCCCTGCAGCAAGGGGTGCGGCTCGTTGCGCTTCTGGCGGGCCTTGAGATCCTGGCCGAGGGCGAAGATCGCATCGAGGTCGGCCTTGCTCCAGTCGGTCAGGCAGAGAAAATCCTTATTCATCAGCTGCTCCTTACTTCGCAATCTCCTGGAATATCCCCTCGAGGATCTCCATCGCTTCATCGATTTCCGCCCGGCTGATGATCAGCGGCGGGACGAACCGCAGCACGTTGCCGACCGTGCAGTTGATCAGCAGCCCGCGCTCCAGGGCCTTGACGACAATGTCGCCGCCGGGGATGGTCAGCTCCATGCCGAGGATCAGCCCCCGACCGCGCACTTCCCGGACGAAGGCGTAATTTTTCTTAAATTTCTCGAGCCGCAGGTGCAGATAGGCGCCCATGGCGGTGCAGTTGTTGAGAATGTTGCTCTCGAGCAGCACCTTCATCGTCGCGACGCCGGCCGCCGCCATCAGCGGGTTGCCGCCGAAGGTCGAGCCGTGACTGCCGGGCCCGAAGCTGCGCGAGATCGCTTCGCGGGTCAGCATGGCGCCGATCGGCGGTCCGCCGGCCAGAGCCTTGGCCAAGGTCATGATGTCCGGCTCGACGTTGTCGTGCTGGTAGGCGAACAGGTGTCCGGTCCGGCCGCAACCGACCTGGACTTCATCGAAGATCAGCAGCAGGTTTTGCTCGTCGCAGAGCTGCCGGACTTCGCGCAGGTAGCTGTCCGGCGGTACGTTGACCCCGCCTTCGCCCTGGACCGGTTCGAGCATTACCGCGCAGGTCCGCTCACAGACCGCGGCATGCAGGGCGTGGATGTCACCGAACTGGACGTAATTGAAGCCGGGCACCACCGGCTCGAATCCCTCGCGGACCTTCTCCTGGCCGGTGGCGCTGATACCGCCGATGGTCCGGCCATGGAAGGAGGCCAGCGCGGTGATGATCTCGAAGCGCCCCTCGCCGTGTTTCTCACGGCTGTGCTTGCGGGCCAGCTTGATCGCCGCGTCGTTCGCCTCGGCGCCCGAGTTGCAGAAAAACGCCCGCTCGGCGAACGAGTGACGGCAGAGCAGTTCGGCCAGTTCGATCTGCGCCGGGATGTGATAATAGTTTGAACAATGTAGCAGCTTGGCGGCCTGCTCCTGCAGCGCCTGAACCACGGCCGGGTGGCAGTGGCCGAGGTTGTTGACCGCGACGCCGGCGAGAAAATCGAGGTACTCCCGGCCGTCGACGTCCCAGAGCCGGCAGCCGGCACCGCGGACCGGCACCAGCGGGTAGCGGCCGTAGGTCCGGGCGATGACCGTCTCGCCCCGTTCAATCCATTCCGCTGTCCGGCTCATGACCTGAACCTCGCGATGGCGGTACCGACCCCCTTGTCGGTGAAAATTTCCAGCAGGCAGGCGTGTTCCATCCGTCCGTCGACAATATGGGTTTTGGCGACTCCGTCGTTGACCGCATCGACGCAGCAGCTGGTCTTCGGAATCATGCCGCCGGAAATGGTGCCGTCGTCAACGAGCTCTGCGACCCGGCTGACATCGATGGTCGAAATCAGTTGCCCGGCCTGGTCCTTGACCCCCTCGACATCCGTCAGCAGGATCAGCTTCTCGGCCTTGAGCGCCCCGGCGATCTTGCCGGCGACCAGGTCAGCGTTGATGTTGTAGGTCTTGCCGTCCGGGCCGGCCCCGAC
>DATFMT010000144.1:0-4413 GCA_035266745.1 Geothermobacteraceae bacterium
ACCGGGTGGTCGAGGAGGGACTGCTCAACGGCTGGGTCAAGGAGTTGGCCGGCGGCAAGGTAACCCCGGAATTTCGCTACGGCGACAGCCGGCTCGATTTTCATCTCGAGCTGGCGGACGAGCAGGTGCTGGTCGAAGTCAAGAACGTCACCCTGACCGACGGTGCCAACACGGCGCTGTTTCCCGATGCGGTCACCCTCCGCGGCCAGAAGCATCTCCGAGAGCTGCAGGCGGCCCGCAGAGACGGTTATCGTTCGGTCATATTCTTCCTCGTGCAGCGTGGCGAAGCGGACGCTTTTGCTCCTGCCGACCACATCGATCCCGAGTATGGACGTTTATTGCGCGAAGCTGCTGTGGCCGGGGTCGAGGTGCTGGCCTATCGTAGCATGGTCACGAGAACGGATAACCGGGTCGGGAAACGTTTGCCGGTCGTTGTATGACGATTAAGCAGGTTTGCTAACATTTTCATCTGACTACAAGATGCGAACTGTCGGACTGATCACCGAATACAACCCGTTCCACAACGGCCATCTGCATCACCTGCGGCAAAGCAAGCGCCTGGCGGATGCCGAGGTTGCCGTGGCGGTGATGAGCGGGCACTTTCTGCAGCGCGGCGAGCCGGCCTTGGTCGACAAGTGGACCCGCACCCGCATGGCCCTGGCCGCCGGGGTCGACGTCGTGGTCGAGCTACCGTTTCCCTGGGCCTGTAACAGCGCTCCGCAGTTTGCCGATGGAGCGGTGGCCGTACTCGAGGCGCTGGGCGGTATCGATGCTCTCTGCTTCGGCAGCGAGAGCGGAGAGCTTGAGTCGCTGCAGGGCTGCGCAAGGGTGCTGCAGGAGCAGGATACGCTGATTGCGACCAGGACGGCAGAACAGCTCAAAACCGGGACAACCTATCCCGCAGCCCGCGAGCAGGTGGTGCGGGAAATCGCCGGTGATCAAGTCGATGCCGGATTGCTGGCGACGCCGAACAATATCCTCGGCATTGAATACTTCCGGGCGCTGGAACGGACGGCTAGCGGCATCCAGCCGCTGACCCTGCCGCGGATCGGCGCCGGATTCCACGACCTGGAGGGATTCGGAGAGATCGCCAGCGCCACCGGGATTCGGCGGATGCTGGCAGCCGGGGAGGGGGTGGGTGAGTATCTGCCGGAACCCTGCGGGACGCTCCTGGCCGACGCCCTGGTCAGTGGTGAGAGCCTCGATTCTGAGATCCTGCATCGCCTGCTGGTCGCCGCCATCCTGCGCGATGCCGAACAACTCGCCACCATCTACCAGGTCGACAATGGCCTCGAGAACCGCCTGATCGAAGCGGCGCTGGCCAGTCGTGATTTTGATGAGCTGGTCGATAAGGTCAAATCCCGCCAGCTGACCCGCACCCGCATTCAGCGGATTTTGACCTATGTTCTGCTCGGCATTCAACGAGACGAGATGCAGCAAGCTCTTGCCGTCGGGCCGCGCTACCTGCATCTGCTCGGTTGCAGTGAGCGGGGGCAGAGATACCTGGCCGCTTCGCGAAAATGGCGGTCGCTACCCCTGATCCAGAACTTCAGCCGGGTCCGGTCTACGCTGAAACGCCACTATGGACCAGAAACCACTGCTTATCTCAAGGCCATCGCCCAGCTGAAATTCCAGGAACACGCCACGCTCAGCTACCAGCTGCTGTTGCAGCGAGCATCGGCAGCGAACCGCAACGCCGATTACTTCACCGACCTCATAACCAGTTCCTGATCCACCTGCATGCTGATCCATCAACCAGCGCACCCCTGTTCAACCGCTGCGCAGCTGCAGATCATGTCTCAAATTGTTACGGGAGATGTTTGTTTTGCGAACGGGTCAGGTTGAGGTCGTGAGAGGGACAATTTCGATCAGTTGATCGGTGACCTCGTTGAAGGCGACATCGTGGCTGATGAGGAACAATTGATCGTACCAGTGCTCGGTCACTTCCTCCTTGCCGATGTCGATGGCACGGAAGGCGCGGGCCAGATTTTCGCGGCGGGTAGCGTCGAGGTTGGAGGTCGGTTCGTCGAAAAAGGCGATGCGGGCGCCAATGGTTTGTAACATGGCCAGCCGCAGGGCGACCACTGCGCTCATGATCTGGCCACCGGAGAGTTGATCGTCGAACCGTTCGCGCAGTTCGCCGTCAACCAGGTCACGCAGGACGATTCGGTAGTCTTCGCCCCAGGCCAGCTCTTCGTCGACCTCGGCGATAATTCGGTAGATGCGGTTGGCGCGCTGGCTGATCTCCTCGCGGAAGCGTTCCGAGAGGGAGGCCGAAACGTTGCGGAAGACCCGGTTGCGCAGGAACTTGACCAGTTCTTCCTTTTTGCCGTAATCCTTGATCTGTTCCTTTTTCGCGGCGATCTCCTTTTCTATCTGTTTGAGCTTGTCGACCTCAATGGCCAGTCTCGCCACGTCGGCCTTGAGTCCCTCGACTTTCTGCCCGAGTGCACCGACCTGCTGCTGCAAGGTATCTTTCTGTAGACGTAGCGCCCGGTGTTGCTCAGGATCGTACTCCTTGCCGGCTGCGGTGAGATCTTTCTCCTTGTCGCTCAACTGTCCCTGCAACTGGGTCAATAGCTGCGCAAACTTCTTCAGATCAATCTGCAGCCCTTCCAGCTTGGCCGCCTGTTCCTGGTTGGCGACATAAAGGTCGCGGGCGGCCTGATGTTTTTTCTGTTCTGTTTCAGCCTTCTCGATATCGGCTTGCAACTGACTGAACGCCTTCAGAGACTCCTGCTTGACGTTGAGTTCCTGCTGCACAGCGGCCTGCTCTACCTGCATCCCCTCAAGGCCGGCTGCTCTCTCGGCGTTGTTTTGCCGCTTCTTGGCAAGGGTAGTGGTAAGTTCGTCGAGACCCTTGAGCTGGACCTCGAACGTCCTGAGCACTTCGCTGGCCTTGATCGCTTCGGCTTCGTCCTGCTCGCATTTTTTTAACTCAGCCTGTAGCCGGTTCCGCTCCTGTTCCAGGTTGGCGAACTTGGCCGAGAAAACATCCCCCGGCGGTCGCTCGGCGATATTCAGGCAGGCTTCCTGGAAAAACGGACAGATCCCCTCGGCCAGTTTTTCGCGTCCTTCTTCCAATCCGACCCGACGGCCATCCAACTGACCAATCCGGGCTTGCATGTCTTTGACGGTTGCGCGGATCTCCGGCAAACGAGCGGCCAGTTTTTGCACCGACTCATCAATCGCCAGGGACTTGCGTTTGTCGGCCAGATTCTTCTCCTCCGTATCCAGCTCTTTTTCGGACTGTTCGATGGCCCGGACCTCTGCCGTGTGCCGTTCGGTCAGGGTGCCAAGCTGCTTATCGAGAGCGGCGACGTCCTGTTCCAGTCGGCGTTGAGTCTTCTGCAGTTCGCGAAGCTCGGCCAGACGTTGTCCGGCGGCTTCGAAAGCCTGTTTGCCGTCCGCGTTGTCGGAAACAACCTGCCGTGCTTTTTCGGCTTCGTCGATCAGGGCCTTCTGCCCGGCGATCTTCTCCTTACCGTTGTCGATGCGAACCTTCAGCTCATCGATCTTGACCGTAAGATCCTTGACGGCCTGCTCGCGCTTGTCGATTTCTATGAGTTGTTTCTCGAGCTCCCTGAGCCCCTCCAGCTGTTTCAGGTAGTGCGCTTCGGTCTCGTCGAGGCCCTTTCTGGCCGCCGCATGAGCTTCGCGTTTCTCCGGCAGCGCCGCCACCTGTTCCTTGAGCGGGCCGATCGTCCCTTCGAGAACCTCGATCCGATTTTTAATGGCCTTTTGCAGGGTATTGGTTGCGCTGAAGGTCTTGCGCCAGGAATCGATGCCGAGGATCTCGTCGAACTTGTCCCGCCGCCTTGTCGGCTGTTTGATGACGAAAGGGCCGAGAAATTCATGCTGGAACGGTCCGATCACCAATTCGAACTGCTCGGCGAGCGAACGACCCCCTTCCAGGCCGAGCAGCTCCTTCAGGCGCGCCTCGGTTTCCCGAATGTCCTTGTGCTCCTCGACTTCGAATTCGCCGCCGGTCTCCTTTGCCAGCAGCCACTTGGCCGGGGTGCCGACGCTGCGGCTGACGCGGAAGCGCTCGTCATCGACCTGGAAGATCACTGCGATCTCCCCTTTTTTCGCGCCGATGGAGATGAAGCGCTCGACGTTGCCAACGAAGTTCTGGGCATCGACCCCGAACAGGGCATAGCCGATCGCCTCGAAAATGGTGCTCTTGCCGGCCCCGTTGGGGCCGGCAAGAACATTGATCCCGGAGGAGAAATCGAGTTCAAGTTCGCGGTGCGACTTGATGTTTTTCAGTTGGATGGAGAGAATTTGCATCGTTAGCGCTCCACCGCATCAAGAATAGTCAGCAACTCGTCCCCGTCCACATCCCCCTTCTGCACCGCATCGCGCAGCTGCAGGGCGAGCTTGACCAGCTCTTCTCCTCGACCCTGGTAGTCG
>DATFMT010000145.1:0-3905 GCA_035266745.1 Geothermobacteraceae bacterium
CATGAAATAAACGGCGGTGTTGTCGAGGTCGAAAATGAATTCGACAGTTGCCGCCCCGACATAATCGCACTGGTTGGAGATGTGTTCGGCAAAGTTGTAGACATCCTGTTCGAGGTTCTCAGGCAGCATGGTCGAGCCCGACTCTTCGAAGATCTTCTGATTGTTACGCTGCACCGAGCAGTCGCGCAACCCGAGAATCGAGCAGTTGCCGTGGGTGTCACGCAGGATCTGCACTTCGATGTGGCGCAGGTTGGTGACGTATTTTTCCAGGTAGATGTCCCCCGAACCGAACGCCGCCCGCGCCTCCGATGAGAGGGTAAAGAAGATTTCACGGAAATCCTCTGGTTTTTCCACCACCTGAATCCCCTTGCCACCGCCACCGTGAACGGCCTTGAGCAGCACCGGATAACCGATCTTTTCGGCGACCTCCATGCCGGTCTCAACACTACCGATGATGCCGTGGCTCCCCGGGACCACCGGCACCCCCGCCTTGGTGGCGGTGTCGATGGCATTGGTCTTGTTCCCCATCAGCTCCATGCTGGAGACCCAGGGGCCGACGAAGTTGATGCCGCGATTGCGGCAGAGCCGGGCAAAGTCGGCATTTTCCGAGAGGAAGCCGATACCGGGATGCAGCGAATCGACCTTTTCCTGTTCGGCAATCCGCAATACCGATTTGGCGTTGAGATAGGATTCGTCCGGGGTGTTGCCGCCGATACAGATCAGGGTGTCCTTCTCCGTGAGTTGGCCGGCCACCGCCGAATCCATATCGGGATCGGACTGCACCAGCACCACTTCGATCCCCTCACGCTGGGCCACGGAGATCAGCTTGGCGGCCGTGCAGCCCCGGGCATGAATCAGCGTACGCTTGACCGGTTTGAGCAGGGCGCGTTCGTCCGCCAGGGTCTCCGCCTCGATGGCCACAGCATCAGCATCGGGAAGATAGAGCCCTTTAAACACTCGGCGGCAGACATCCATCACGCTCTCCGCCGGCACCGGGATGGCGGGATCAATGGCGCGCAACTGGTCGTCGAGTTCCGCATTGAAGGGGTGCTTGACCAGCCCCTGCATCGCCCCCGGTGTGCTCCACAGGTAGTTGGAAAGGGTCGCCGTCGAGGGGAGGTAGGAGGGGACGACGATCTGACCGGCGAAGGGCATATTGGTGCCGGAGAAGTAGTAGGTCTGCACCAGCGGGTGGGTGACGAACGAGGCCTGAGCGCCCCCGGTGCAATCACCGAAACCGAAGCAGATGATCGGCAGCTCGTTGTCCCGCACGAAGCGGGTGATCCGGTCGTTGACAATCGCCATGGAGAAGAGCGAGCCCGCCCCTTCCTTGGTCTGCATGCCCCCTGAGGAGACAAAGGCCACCACCGGGAGCTTACGCCGGGCACATTGCAGCAGCAGGTTACAGAATTTCTCAGCCGAGGCCATATCGAAAGCGCCGGCCTGAAAATCGAGATTGGAGACCAGTACGCCGACCCGGGTGGCGGGGTGGTCTTTATCTTTTTTGAATTTCGCCAGCCCGGTGATGACGCCGCAGGGTTGCACCCCATTATCCAGCGCCTTCTCGATGGAGAGACGGAAGCCGGGGAAGTTGGCCGGGTCGGCGGTCATCAGGTCGTTGTCGAGTTCGGTGAAGTCGGTGAAGAATTCAGCAATGATCGCGTCAAAGCGGCATTTTTTGGCGCGCTTGTCCTGCAGCAGCACGTCCTGGATCAACAGGTCATTATAGCCTGTCGCCAGCCGGTTCCAGAAATCCTTCATGCCGATATCGCGCAATTTAATGCGGCCGTCGTATTTGCGCCCTTCGACTTCGGACTCGACATACTCCAGCAGGAGCTTTTCGAACAGGAAAGTGACGATCGCGAACAGCGGTTCCGAGATCCGTGGATACTGAATCTTTTTCCATTCCTGTACCGGGCGGATGAAATCTTTCAGCTGCGGATGCTGGAGCAGGACATTGAGCCAGCCGTAGAAGTTGGCTTCGAGGCTGGCCGCGTCGACCGCGTCTTCGCCAAGCATCGCCTTGAGCTTGCTGGTGGCCGCGGTAATCGATGATTCCAACAGGGCCTGAAAGGATTTTTTCGAGAAGGTATTGGTGTCTTTGGCCTCGGCGGCGATCGGGCGCAGATCGGTGATGATCTGATCGTAGACCAGGTCGAAGACGATGAAGTTCTTGCACTCCTGAATCATCCCCGTGCGGAAGTCCGGCAGGGTCATGACGTCGAGTACGGTCATTTCGGCGGGATCGCCCCCCGCGGCGGCATCCGCTGAGGAATCGAGATACTTGATCAACGCAATAAAATTGTTCTCGCTCCCCGCCTTCCAGAGGTTGTGCAGGTGGAAGCCGTAGGTGAGATAAGTAGTGCGCAGGGCTTTGCTGAAATTCTCGCCCGGATCGCCGAGAATCCGCTTGGCGAGCGATCCGCGCCGCTCACCCGCCTTACTTTTTCGTTCAAGATAGGTCTTGTAGCTTTTAGACAGCAGGTCGTCGTAACGGATCAGAAGCGGATTCTCCTGCCAGTTGCTAAACGCATTGGCCAACTCTTCCTGAACCCGCTTCGACAAATCACCCTTGGGGCGGGCCAGGTTGGTCGAGCGGCTATAGCTGGCGGTCGAGGTGGACTTGATGCGCCCCCTCAGGCTGAGATAGCGCAGGTAGCGGTAGGTGATGCCGAAAACGCTGAAGTATTCCGTCGGATAGTGGGTCAATGAAAGTGCCGACATTTCGTTGAGTGTTTTGAGTTTTTCAGAAGGGTTGAGGTAGCGATTCAAACTGGCCCGATAATGATCGATAATGCCATCGGTCTCCTGGACAAAGGCCACGGCCCGCTTCTCGATGGCAAGCACCGCCGAGACAATTGCATTGCGCAGATTCTCCAACTGGGGGCCCCTTTCGCCGGGGACGTAGTCGATAATGCCATCGACAAACCCCTGCTGGTAGAGCTCATAGGAGCTGACCCCGACATATTTCGCGCACTCCTGCCAGCTGAGATCGAAACTGCGGGCGATGGCGGCGAGCCCCTTGGGTTGAATGGTATTGAATACCCCATCGCGGACCGAGAGGATGATGTTGGTAGAAGCCAGCGGGATGGCACCGCCCGAGTAACCGTTGCCGAGCACAATCCCCACCGAGGGGACGTTGAGATTGGCCATCTCGGCAATGAAGTGGGAAATCGAATGGGCTTGGTTGTCGGCATTGGCCGCCTCACCCGCATCGGCTCCCGGGGTATCAATGAAGGTGATGACCGGCACGGCATAACGTTCGTACTTGCGGACGACTTCGATCGCCCTGCGGTGGTGCTCGGGGCCCCATACGCCGTTGTTGGCGGTACGCTCCTGACCCAGCAGGCAGAGTCGGCGCTTGCGGCCGTTAAAATCGAACTCGGCCTCGACGCAATAGAGGGAGCCGAAAGAGATTTCATCGACGGTTTTGAGTTTCAGTTGTTTGAGAATTGCCTTGAAGCCAAGGCGGTCTTTCTGTTCGGACGGTTCTACGGTTTCGCGAATATAGTTGTCAACATCCAGTCCCTTGAGACGCTTGGTTGTCTTTTCAATGGTCCGATGATCGACCAGCCCTTGCAGTGCAACTTCAACTTCCTTTCGCTGGCGGTCGCGGTTTGACCGGCTGACACCCCTGATCAGGGAGAAGTCTGAGGCGAGCTGTTCGGCCAGTTCGAAGAAACGGTCGATGGTAGGTGCTTTTGCCATGATCTAAATCTCCAAAAGCTGGGGGGCCTGAGTTAATATCCAAAGACCCGGGTTCATCGGCTGAAGAACAACAGACAAACCTTTGTAGAGAAGAAGGCCAGGGAGCCGTGACACTCAACGACGCTTGCAGCAAAAGCGACTCTCACGGCACCTGCGCCAGAAAATAACGAAGCCCTTAGCGGGGGAGTGAATTCAGC
>DATFMT010000146.1:0-2740 GCA_035266745.1 Geothermobacteraceae bacterium
CCTCGTCCTGGCGGCGTTTTTCCTCGCGCAGGGCGGCGACCCGGCGTTCACGTTCCACCAGGTATTTGCTGTAATTGCCCGGATACTCGGTGAGCTCCGAATTCCAGACCTCGACGATCCGACCGACCACCTGGTCGAGAAAAAACCGGTCGTGCGAAACCAGCATGATCGCGTGCGGATAATCCTGCAGATAGCCTTCGAGCCAGTCGCGGGCCGGCAGGTCAAGGTGGTTGGTCGGTTCGTCGAGCAGCAGCAGGTTGGGGCGCTGGAGCAATAGCTTGGCCAGCGCGATGCGCATCTGCCAGCCACCGGAAAACTGCTCGCAGGGTTTTTCCCAGTCACTCTCGGCAAAACCGAGCCCGCGCAGGACCTTGCCGATTTCGGCCTCCATGGTGTAGCCACCGCGCTGCTGGAACAGCTCCTGGGCCTCGGCATAGCGCTCGAGCTGGGCCTCACTGCCCGAGGTCGCGATCGCCTGCTCGAGCCCGGTCAGTTCCTGTTCTAGAGCCAACAGCTCGGACAGGGCGCTACGCACCTCCTGAAACAGCGTCACACCACGATGCTCCAGGCCGTCCTGCGGCAGGTAGCCAAAACTCGTGCCGCGCGCCACCTGCAGCTCTCCGGCATCGGGAGAGATCTTACCGGCGAGCATCTTCAGCAGCGTGGTTTTTCCGGCACCGTTTTCACCACAGAGCCCGATCCGGTCAGCTGGTCGGATGTGCAGGTTGATCTCGGCGAACAGGCAGCGGTCAGCAAAGAATTTATCGACTTTTCGAATTTGCAGCATCCGCATTATATAGCACAACAAACCCCTGGCGGGGAACTGCCATGAATGGCCCCGCTTCGGTTTCTTTCGACCTGAGAATGGCCAACGCCATGAGCAAAACCGCTCAAAGCCCTTTATTGTTCTGTATTTACCATCGGATTTGCTGTTCACTTGGCAAAGCTTCTGGTATAGTTGCGGCAAAGTTCCCGCTCTGCACAGAGCAGTCGGGGCCGAACTGATCCAAAACGGGATGTCGGTCGAGCCACGCTCCCCTTCCTGCTGTTTTGAAAGACCCCTGAGATCTGCTGCGGCAGATACAACCATTTTAAGGTTACCCCGCGGGGTAACCGGAAGGATTTGTATGATCAAGAAAATGCTGGTGAACGCCACCCATCCGGAGGAAAACCGGGTGGCCATCGTCGAGGACGGCATCCTCTCCGAACTCGACATCGAAGTTGCCGGAAAAGAACAAACCAAGGGAAACATCTACAAGGCCACGGTGATCCGGGTCGAGCAGGGGCTGCAGGCGGCCTTCGTCGACTATGGTGCCGAGCGGCTCGGTTTTCTGCAGATGGGGGAAATCCACTCCAGCCTGTTTCCCAAGTCCGGCGACGAGGCCAAATCCCGCCCACGCATCAACGAAGTGCTCCACCGCGGCCAGGAGCTGCTGGTCCAGGTCACCAAGGAAGAACGCGGCAACAAGGGCGCGGCCCTGACCACCTTTCTCTCCCTTCCCGGCCGCTACATGGTCCTGATGCCGGGCGACAAGACCCGCGGCATGTCCCGCAAGATCCCCGACGGCGCCGAACGCAAACAGCTCAAGGAATCGATCGCGCAATTCGAGTTACCGGAAGAGATGGGCTACATCATCCGTACCGCGGCCATCGGCCAGACCGCCGAAGAGCTGACCCGCGACCTGCAGTACCTGCTGCGGGTTTACAGCAACATCCTCGAGTTGAGCCGCAAGGTCAAGAGCCCGGCACTGATCTATCGTGAATCGAACCTGATGATCCGCTCGATCCGCGACTACTTCACCCCGGACATGGACGAAGTGCTGGTCGACGACCCGGCGGTCCTCAAGGAGGCCCAGGATTTTTTCCAGCAGGTCATGCCCGAATACGCCAAGCTGGTCAAGCTGCACCAGGAACGCCGGCCGATCTTCTCCAAGTACCAGATCGAAGATCAGATCGAAACCATCGCCCAGAAACAGGTTTTCATGCCGGGTGGCGGCTCGATTGTCATCGATTCCACCGAAGCGCTGGTCGCCATCGACGTCAACTCCGGCAAGATGGCCGGCGAAGCTGGGGTCGAAGGGACCGCCTACAAGACCAACCTCGAGGCGGCAAGCGAAGTGGCCCGGCAACTGCGGCTGCGTGACCTCGGCGGGCTGGTGGTCATCGACTTTATCGACATGCGCGATCGCAAGCACATCCGTGAGGTGGAAAAGCGCCTCAAGGAGGCCCTTAAACCTGACAAGGCCCGGGTCACCGTCGGGCGGATCAGTCAGTTCGGCCTCCTGGAAATGAGTCGCCAGCGCATCAAGGCAGCTCTTGCCGAAGGGTCCTATCTCTCTTGCCCCAACTGTCAGGGGAGCGGCCGGGTCCGCAGCATCGAAGCGCAGGCGGTTGCCTTTCTGCGCAAGCTCCACGCCGCAGTTGCCCGTGGCCAACTGGAAAAAATCGATGGCGAAGTACCCATAGCGGTCAGCCATTACCTGCTCAACAACAAGCGCGAGGAGTTGGTCGATCTGGAACGCCGCTATCAGACCGGCATCAGCATTCTCGGCCGCAAGTCGTTTGTGGCCGACCAGACCGAACTGACCCTGACGAAACGGGAAAAAGACGGCCGGAAAACCCAGGACGCCACTGAGCCGGTTACCGCAGCAACGGCACTCGCCGACCATCGCGATGAAGCACAGCTATCCGGCAACGGCGAAGCTGCGGCCGAACAGCCGGCGAAAAAATCCCGTAATCG
>DATFMT010000147.1:0-14130 GCA_035266745.1 Geothermobacteraceae bacterium
CCAAGTTCGGCGACCCGCTGCTCCCCGCCGCCGCGGTGCTGATCGTCTTTCCGCTGATCCTGCTGATCGGCGGAGCGGTGGCCGCCGTTTCCTCCCTGCTGGTCTCGGTGCCCTCCTTCAAGACCCGCGACGATTACCTGGCGCTCATCTCCATCGCCGTCAACTACATGATCATCTCGGCCTTGGAGAACATGGACTTCATCGGTGGTTCGCGTGGCTTCCAGGGGATGAAGGATACGGTCTGGGCGATGATCGACATCTTCGACGGTCCCTGGATGCTGTTCTGGGTGATTTTCTTCACCGCCATCACGGTCTGGGTGATCCGGCGCTTCATCACCTCCACCTACGGCAAGGGGGTCAACGCCATCTGCCAGGACGAGACGGCGGCCGAGATCATGAGCGTCAACACCAACAAGATCAAGATCATCAACTTCATGATCGCCGCCGGGCTGGCGGGTTGCGCGGGCGGGCTCTACGCCCACATCATCGGCTACGTCAACCCGCAGTCCTTCAACATCCTCAAATCGACCGAGGCCCTGGTGATGGTCTATCTCGGCGGCATGGGCTCCCTGTCCGGCGCCATCATTTCCGCCATCCTCTTCACCGGGCTGCTCGAGGTGCTCCGCTCCCAGGCGCTCATCGACGGACTGATGTCCCCCTTGACCCTGGTGTTCCCCGATTGGGAACCCTCGGCGGGGGTCATCAAGTGGGTGATGATCCCGCTGTTGTTGGTGATCGTGATGCAGTTCCGCCCGGAAGGGATCATGGGCAACCGCGAGCTGAGTGATGTGTTCCCCTGGCTGAAGAAGTTCTACAGGTTCAAATGATGACTGAGTTAATGACTGAGACAGAAAACACCCCGGTCCTCGAAATACACGGCCTGACCCAGCGCTTCGGCGGCCTGACCGCGGTCAAGGATTTCAACGTCAAGTTGATGCCGGGTGAGATGACCGGATTGATCGGTCCGAACGGCGCCGGCAAAACCACGGTCTTCAACCTGGTTAGCGGCTTCTATCAGCCAACCGAGGGAGAGATTCTGGTCAACAGCGTTCCGACCGCGGGGCTGCGTCCGCACAAGGTCACCGCCCTCGGCGTCGCGCGGACCTTTCAGAACATCCGCCTGTGGAACGATATGACGGTGCTCGACAACATCCGCGTCGCCCAGCACTACCGCCTGGGCTATGGCTTCTTCCATGCAGTGCTACGCAATAGACGCTATAAGGTGCGCGAGGCAGAGATCGCCAAGGAGGCCGCAGAACTGCTCGACGTCTTCGGCCTGAAGCGCTACGCCGAGGAACTGCCGAAGAATCTCCCCTACGGCACCCAGCGCAAGCTAGAAATCGCCCGTGCCCTGTCGAGTCACCCCAGACTGCTGCTGCTCGACGAACCGGCCGCCGGGCTCAACTCGGCCGACGTGAAGGAGCTGATCCGATTGGTCCGCTGGATTCATGAGACCTTTGAGGTGACGATCTGGATGATCGAGCATCACATGGACGTGATGATGGAGCTATGCAACCACATCAAGGTGATCGACTTCGGCGAAACCATCGCCGAAGGGAACCCGCAGCAGATCCGCAACAACCAGGCGGTCATCACCGCCTACCTGGGGGACGAGAATATCTGATGCTGTTGTCGGTCGAAAATCTCGAAGTCAAATACGGCAATATCCAGGCACTGCATGGGATCAGCTTCCATGTCAATCAGGGGGAGATGGTCACCCTGATCGGCGCCAACGGGGCGGGCAAAACCACCAGCCTTTACGCCATCGCCCGCCTGCAGCCGCCGGAAGCACCCCGGGTGACCGGCGGCGAGATCCGTTTCCAGGGCCAGTCGATGATCAAGACCCCGCCGGCCAGCGTGGTCAAGGACCTCAAGCTCGCCCTGGTCCCCGAGGGGCGGCACATCTTCGGCAATCTGACGGTCATGGAAAACTTAGAGCTGGCCACCTACTCGCGGAGCAGAAAGACCGACCTGCGCCAGGAGTACCAGCGGGTCTTCGATCTCTTTCCGCGCCTGCATGAGCGCCGCAAGCAGCGCAGCGAGTCGCTCTCCGGCGGCGAGCAGCAGATGCTGGCGGTCGGCCGGGCGCTGATGACCGGCTGCAACTTCCTGATGCTCGACGAACCCTCGATGGGGCTCGCCCCGGTGATCAAGTATGACTTGTTCCGTACCCTCAAGCGCCTCAACCAGGAGGGGATGACCATTTTGCTGGTCGAGCAGAATGCCAAACTCGCCCTGGAACTCGCCCACCGCGGCTACGTCCTCGATACCGGCACCATCGTCGCCGAGGGGACCGGTGCAGATCTGCTGGGCAATCCGGAAGTCAAGAAAGCTTATCTTGGCGGCTGATGGGAATACTTCCGGCGATCAGAAACCGAACAATTCCCGATAATTATTTCGTTGTACCTTCGCTACAAAATACCAAACAGCCCAACCATTTGAATCAGGTTGGGCCGTTCATTGTCATTCAAAATCTCGTTGAGTGGGCGGGCCTGATGAATCCAAATTTTTTCCAAAAACAAAGACGATTCAACACCTGATGCTGATTTGACCCTCTTTCTTGGAACCCTACCCCTGCCTCAGCGTCAAACGACCACTCCACGAATCTTATCACTCAGGTTCTTCCGCAAGGTCTGTTCGACAAAGGTCAGGGTGCCAGCCGCGCTGCCGGCGCACCCCTTACACGATCCCTGGTAGCGAACGTGGACGTTGACCTGGCCGTGCTCCCCGGGTTGCACATCTTCCAGCTCTATACCGCCGCCGTCACGGGCCAATGCCGGGCGGATGTGTTCGTCGAGGACCGCTTCGATCGCCTTGATCTGTTTGACCACCGAGAGCGTGGCAAAATCATCGGCGAGGACTCTTTCCGGGTGGCGTTCGCGTTCGATTTCGGCACGGACCCGGGCGAGAATGTCCACCAGGTAATACTTGCGCTTTTCGTGGCCGCCGGGCTGGATGCAGGATTTGCAAAAAGCCCCAGCCTTGGTGTAGTCGGTGACCTCCTCGACGGTTTTCAGATCGTTGATCCGGATCACGTCTTCGACGACTTGCAGGGTGACGCGGGCACATTCGCAGACCATATCGGCTTCGTCGAGGGTTGCGATATCGACGTTGCGATAGATCGAGGTGGCACGCTTGATCACCTCATAGGCCATGACGCTGCAGTGCATTTTCTGCGGCGGTACGGCGGCCTTGTCCGCTTCGTCACGCAGGGCGTGTTCGACATCGAGGTTGGTGATCTTGGCCGCTTCATCGACGCTCTTGCCGACGCACATCTCGGCCATCATGTCAGTGGCGGCGATGGCGGTGCCACAGCCGAACGATTTAAAGGTCGCTTTTTTGATCGTGTCGGTCGCCTCGTCGACGATCCAGAACAGGCGCACCGTGTCGCCGCAGGATTCGGCCCCTTCGTTGGCGATCACCAGCCGCCCCCCCATTTTCTGGGCATCGGCTTCGGTCAGCTCGCCGAAATTGCGCGGGTTGTTCATCCGATCGGCCACCTTGTTCGAATACTGTTCCCAGAGTTCGCCGCCGATTAAATCATGTTTTGCCATGTCTCTTCTCCTGTGATCCGTTCAATTCGGTGCTGGTTTTCAGTAGGACGTCGACAGCCCACGCAGCCGGGTGATCGCTTTGCTGATTGCGTAGATGGTGAAGTCGATCTCCTGCTCGGTGGTGAAGCGTGACAGACTCAGCCGCACCCCGGTGTGCGCCAACTCCTTGTCGGCGCCGATGGCGGTCAGTATCGGGCTGGCTTCCAGCGATTCGGAGGCGCAGGCGCTGCCGGTCGATGCCGCGATGCCGTTCTGGTTCAGGTCCCAGATCAGGGCTTCTCCCTCGACCCCGCGGATACTGACATAGACGGTGTTGGGGGTGCGCAGTTCCCGCTTGCCGATCACCAGGATATCGTCGATCTTCAGCAGCGCGTCCTCCAGTTTGTCACGCAGGCGCCTGACTTCGGTGTTCTCATAGGGGAGATGGGTGTTGGCCAGCTCCATCGCCTTGCCCATCGCGACCATCCCCGGCACATCGACGGTGCCCGCCCGGCGTCCGCCCATCTGCTCGCCACCATGCAACAGCGGCGGCAGACTGGCGCCGTTGCGGATGTAAAGACCGCCGACTCCCTTGGGTCCATGGAATTTATGGGCGCTGAAGGTCAGGTAGTCGACGGGAACCTCCTGGAGGTCGACCTTGAGCTTGCCGATCGCCTGCACGGCATCGGTGTGCAGGTAAACGCCGCGCTCTTTGCAGACCTCGGAGATCTCCTTGATCGGCAGAATCAAGCCGGTTTCGTTGTTGGCCCACATCACCGAAACCAGCGCGGTCTGATCAGTGATCGCCTCCTTGACCATCTTGGCAGTGACCAGACCGTCGCGGTCAGGCGCCAGATAGGTCACCTTGACGCCGTGCTGCTCGAGAAACCGGCAGGATTCCCGCACGCATGGATGCTCAAGCTGGGTGGTGATGAGGTGTTTCTTGCGCGTGTCCTTGAGCAGGTTGAAGTAGAACCCGAGAATGACCGTGTTGTTCCCCTCGGTGGCGCAGGAGTTGATGATGATGTCATCCTCGTCGCTGGCGCCGATGCCGACGTAGAGCTGCTCCATCGCCTGGTGCAGATAGGGACGGACCTCGATGCCGAAGGAGTGCAGCGAATTGGGGTTGCCGTACATGTGGCAGTAGAAGGGTTCCATGGCATCGCGCACCGCCGGATCGACGATGGTGGTGGCATTGTTGTCGAGATAGATTCGTTCCATAGTCCGGTTCCTGAAATTACATCAAAGCAAGCAGCTCCGCCAACCGACGCAGCTATCGCTCCACTTCGATTTCGTAAAATAGATTCTGATTCCCGATCGAAGACTGCATAATCACTGCAGATATCCCTAGAGTAGACCGAGAAAAGCCGCAGGTCAATTAAGTTGACCAATCTTATCAGTTATTTTCAAGTATGAAGTAAATAAATAAGATACTCAACTCGCAAATCTCAGCAGAAAGTATGTTTGAATCCCCAAAGGCTCAGAATTCGTTCCTCATTATAACCCCTTATTAATGAGGAACTCATAACACTAACAAAAGAAAAGGGGCCACACAGGTGGCCCCAAGGGACGAGGGAGTCGTCATTTCAAACAACAGCAGGTTTTCTCCATCTGGTGGCCGAGCGGAGAACTCGGCACAGGAGACACCCGTACAAAGTCTGCCCCGCACCCGGACATACTCCGGGACTGGCATCTTCATCCAACAGACAAACCTGCCCGCATCACTCAGATGCGGTGAGTAAGTTCGTTAATCGACCCGCTTGCGCAAGAAGGTCGGAATATCGTATTCTTCGTCCTCGACCCCTGAGAGGCCGAACGGACGCGGAGAATCCTGCTGCCGGTTACGCAGGAAGGTCGGCATATCCCGGTTGATCTTGCTGGCGGTGAAGGCGGCTTGGACTTTCAGATCTTCACTCTGCCGACGGCTTTTTTCGAAGTTGTCACCAAAGCCGGTGGCAATCGCGGTGACCTTGATCGCGTCGCCCATCTCCTCGTTGATGACCAGGCCGATGAAGATATTGGCATCTTCGTGGACCTTGTCATGGATAATCCGCGAGACTTCCTCGAAATCTTCCATGGTCATACTCGAAGAACCGGTGATGTTGACCAGCACCCCCTTGGCGCCGGAGATATCGATATCCTCGAGCAGCGGGCTGCTGATCGCCTGCTGGGCTGCTTCGGCGGCGCGCTTCTCACCGTCACCGAGGCCGATCCCCATCATCGCCATACCGCGTTCGCTCATCGCCGCCTTGACGTCAGCAAAGTCGACGTTGATCATACCATGGGTGGTGATCAGGTCCGAGATCCCCTGCACCGCCTGGCGCAGCACGTCATCGGCCGGTTTGAAAGCATCGAGGATGCTCATGTTCTTGCCGGCCAGGCCTATCAGCCGGTCGTTGGGGATCATGATCAGCGAGTCGACGCAGTTCTTCAGCGACTCGACCCCGGTCTCGGCTTTCTTGGTCCGCTGCTTGCCTTCGTGGGTAAACGGGCGGGTGACCACCCCGACGGTCAATGCGCCGACTTCACGGGCGACCTCGGCGATGACCGGGGCGGCCCCGGTGCCGGTTCCGCCACCGAGACCGGCGGCGATAAACACCATGTCGGCCCCTTCGAGCAACTCGGCAAGCCGGGCGCGGTCTTCGAGCGCCGCTTCACGGCCGATCTCCGGGTTGGCGCCGGCACCGAGCCCCTTGGTCAGCTTGCCGCCGAGTTGGACTTTCATCGGCGCCTGGTTGGCTTTCAGCGCCTGGGCATCGGTATTGGCGACGATGAAGTCGACTCCGGCTACCCCGGAGGCGATCATGGTATTGATCGCATTTCCGCCACCACCACCAACTCCCACAACCTTGATTTTCGCTGTCTGGTCCATTTTTTCATCAAATTCAAACATGACTCCCTCTCTTTCTTGGTTATGCGCGAGGCTCTCCGTACCCCGTGCCATTGGAATTAAAAGAATTCGCCGAACCACTCCTTCATCCGGCGAACCACCTTGTCGAATAGATTCTCCTGTCCAATAGTGAAATTACGCGACTGCAGGTTACGGCTACCGTATTTCACCAGGCCGACGCCGGTCGCGTAAACCGGCGAGTTGACCACGTCGGTCAGTCCGCCGATATCGCGCGGCATGCCGCGCCGAACAGGCAGGTTGAGCACCTGTTCGGCCAACTCCGGCATCCCCGGCAGGATCGCGCTGCCGCCGGTGATGACCAATCCGGAAGCGATAACATCCTCGAAACCGCTCTTGACGATCTCGCGGTTGACTAGGGTGAAGATCTCCTCAACGCGCGGCTCGAGGATCTCGGCCAGCAGCTGGCGCGACAGCACCCGAGTGTCGCGGCCACCGACCGACGGCACTTCAATGGTCTCATCCTTGCCGACCATGGCGGTCAGGCAACAGCCGAACTGCTGCTTGATCTTCTCGGCTTCGGCCATCGGCGTACGCAATCCGACGGCGATGTCATTGGTCAGGTGGTTGCCGCCGAGCGACAGCACCGAGGTGTGCTTGATCGCGCCGTCGACGAAGATGGCAATGTCGGTGGTGCCGCCGCCGATATCGACCAGGGCGACGCCGAGGTCCTTCTCATCCGGCGAGAGCACCGCATCCGATGATGCCAACTGCTCGAGGACAATGTCACCAACATCGACCCCGGCGCGCTGGCAGCTCTTGATGATGTTCTGCGCACTGGCGACTGCTCCGGTAACGATATGGACCTTGGCCTCGAGCCGGACCCCGCTCATGCCGAGCGGCTCCTTGATGCCGTCCTGATCGTCGATGATAAACTCCTGCGGCAGGATATGAATCACTTCGCGGTCCATCGGGATGGCGATCGCCTTGGCGGCGTCGATCACCCGGCGGATGTCGTCGTTGTTGACCTCGCGGTTTTTGATTGCGATCACCCCCTGCGAGTTGAAGCCCTTGATGTGGCCGCCGGCAATTCCGGCGAACACTGACTTGATCTCACAGCCGGCCATCAGCTCGGCCTCCTGCAGAGCCTTGCGGATTGCCTCGACAGTGCTCTCGATGTTGATTACCACACCCTTACGCAACCCCTTTGACGGGCTGGTCCCGATACCGACGATATCCAGCCCCTCATCGGTCAGGCTACCGACGATGGCACAGATCTTTGTCGTACCGATATCGAGTCCGACAATCAGATTTTCCTTTTTGCTACTCATGGCGTCATCCTTCCCCGTTGTTTACCCTTTTTCGACATTCAGGCCATTAACCACCCTGACAATAACCCGGTCGTCGACATTCAAATCGATACAGGCCAGGGCCAACAGCCTGGGCTGCAACCCTTTGAAGACTTTTTCCAGCCGGTCGAGCTTGCCGGTGAAATTTTTGTAACCAAGCTTGATCGGCACCCCGCCGCGATAGGTCAGCAGGCTGTAGCCCCCCTGCTGGTCGATATGCAGCTCGGAAACCTGCTCCAGGTTCAGAGTCTGGCGATAGGCCAGATTTTTAATCAAGCCGACCGCCTCGAGCAATGTCTGCTTCGCCTGTTCCGGGTTCTGCTGCAGGTCTTCTGGTTGCAAACCGGAAATCACCGGCAGATCGAGCGGGTCGCTGGCTTCGAGCAGCTTGAAAATTTCCCCCGCCCCATCTACGTAGTAGAGATAATCGAGGTTGAGAATCGCCACCGGGTTGCGCTCCTCGACATGAATCACCACGTCGCGTGGAAACAACCGCCGCACGCTGGCCTTGGCGATCCAGGGGTTCTCCTCGATCTTGCGGCCGATCCGCTTCAGGTCAAGGTCGAAAATCCCGCAGCCGACCTTGATATTCGACAGAGCAACCAGTTCTTCGGCGCTGATCCGCTGGTTGTTCTCGACCTTGACCGTCTCGACCCGGAAATAACCCCAGTCGAGCAGCATCCGCCCGGCCAACAGCGCCGCGACGACCACCAACGCGACACTGCTGCCAAACTGCACGACTCTTAACCCACGGTGCAGAAACTTGCGCCAGTCGAAGCGCTGTTTCTGCTGCTTGCGCCGATTGTTCTTGACGCGGGGTTTTTTCTCCTGTGATTTCAGGTCGCGCATCGCATGTTTCCCTACCGGTTCAAACCGGCATCCTCGAGGATCGTACTCACCAGCTGGTTGAAACTCATCCCGGCCGCGGCCGCCGCCTTAGGCAGCAGGCTGGTTGCGGTCATGCCGGGGATCGTGTTGATTTCCAGGCAGTAGAACTCCCGGTCCCGGACCATGAAATCGACCCGCGCCGCACCGCGGCAGCCGACCGCCTGACAGGCATCCAGCGCGACCTGCTGGATTCGTTGGTAAAGCACCGGCGGCAACGGCGCCGGCAGGATATACTCGGTCTGCCCGGCGTTGTATTTGGCGGTGTAATCGTAAAAGCCGCTCTTCGGTACGATCTGGATCATCGGCAGGGCTGCATCGTTGAGCACCCCGACCGTCACCTCCAGTCCATTGACAAATTCCTCGATCAGTACCGTACGGTCGCAGTCCAGGGCCAGCTTGAGACCAGCCAACAGCTGCTCGCGGTCCCGGGCGATGGTCATGCCAAGACTCGAACCCTCGGCGTTCGGTTTGACGACCAGTGGATAATGCTTGAAGGTCTCGCTCAAGGGCTCAAGTGCTTCTCCGCGCCGGCAGACCACGTAGCCAGGTGTCGGCAGCTCATGCTGGAGCAGGATCTGTTTGGTCAGTAGCTTGTCCATCGCCAGCGCCGAGGCAAGCACTCCGCTGCCGGTGTAGGGAATACCGAGCATCTCCAGCAACCCCTGGACACAGCCGTCTTCACCGTAACGACCATGCAGGGCGATAAAGGCGACTTCGACCTGCGCGGCACGCAGCTGCTCGGCCAGGTCGCGCCCGGCGTCGATTGCCACCACCCGGTAGCCGCTCTCCTCCAGAGCTTTGACTACCGCAGCACCGGTACGCAACGAGATCTCCCGTTCGCCTGAGAGGCCGCCCAACAGGACGCCAATCTGCTTCTGTTTCAGCTCAGTGGTGTTCATGCAGGCTCCGTCGGTTGGCCATCTCTCAGTTGCTCGCTCAGTTCAGCGCCGACCTGCCAGACGTTACCGGCGCCGAGGGTAATCACCATATCGCCGGGCTTGACCGTCTCCCGCAGATGAGCCACGGCCGCCTCGACAGTCGCCAGGTAACGGACATCCCGGTGACCGTGCCCGGCAATCGCCTTGGCCAGCTCCTCGGCGTTCACTCCTGCAAGCGGTTCTTCACCGGCGGCATAAACGTCCAGCACCACGACCTCGTCGGCATCATAGAAGGCGGTGGTAAAATCCTCGAACAGCGCCGCTGTGCGGCTGTAGCGGTGCGGCTGGAAGACCGCGACGAGACGGTGGTCCCAGCCGGCCCGGGCGGCGGCCAGGGTCGCTCTGATCTCGACCGGATGATGACCGTAATCATCTACCACCATCAGGTTGTTCTGCTGGTAGCGGATTTGGAAACGTCGGCCGACGCCACAGAAATCTTCAAATCCCTCCTCGATCAGCGGGAAGGCGATGCCTAGCTCGACTGCCACGGCGACCGCCGCCAAGGCGTTGAGCACGTTATGACGTCCCGGCATGCGGAGTGACAGCCTGCCGAGCCGCTCCCCCTTGTGGTGGACATCAAAACGGGTCGCGTCTTCCCGGTGAGTGATTTCGGAGGCGTAAAAGTCGGCCTGGGTGTTCAGCCCGTAGGTGACAAAGCGCTTTTTCACCTGGGGGATGATCGCCTGGACGTTGACATCGTCAAGGCAGAGCACTGCGACACCGAAAAACGGCACCTTGTTGATGAAATTGACAAAGGTGTTCTTGATCTCGTCGAGGTCGGCATAGTAGTCAAGATGATCGGCGTCGATATTGGTGACAATGGCGATGGTCGGGCTCAGGTGCAGGAACGAGCCGTCCGACTCGTCGGCCTCGGCGACCAGGAACTGCCCCTGGCCGAGCTTGGCGTTGGAGCCGAACTTGTCGAGCCGTCCTCCGATCACAGCGGTCGGATCGATGCCGCCATGGGTCAGCACGGTGGCGACCATGCTGGTCGTAGTGGTCTTGCCGTGGGTTCCAGCGACGGCGATGCCGTATTTCATCCGCATCAACTCGGCGAGCATTTCGGCGCGCGGGATCACTGGAATCAGCAGCCGCTGTGCCTCGGCGACCTCGACGTTGTTGCCATGCACGGCGGTCGAGGTCACCACGACGTCGGCCTGGCCGACATTCTCAGCGGCGTGGCCATAGGCAATCTGACCGCCGAGTTCAACCAATCGGCGGGTGATGTCGGATTCGCGCAGGTCGGATCCGGAGACCTGATAGCCGAGATTGAGCAACACCTCGGCGATGCCGCTCATGCCGATGCCGCCGATGCCGATAAAATGGATTTTCTGGATTTTGCCGTACATAACTAGTGCCTGTCTTTCTTGGCCAATCGCCGACACTCGTCGAGAATCGCGCTGGCCGCCTCCGGTTTGCCCAATGAGCGGGCGACTCCGGCCATGTCGAGCAGCCGTTCCCGGTCGCCGAGCAGGTTATGCAGCAGGCTGGCCAGGTTCGGCGGAGTCATTTCCGTTTGTGGCAGCATCAGTGCCGCACCCCGTTTCGCTAGCGAACGGGCATTGACCATCTGGTGATCGCCCGCCGCAAAGGGGAAAGGCACCAGGATCGCCGGGCGGCCACAACAAGTCAGCTCGGCGATGGTCGTCGCCCCGGCCCGGCAGAGCACCAGGTGGGCCCGACGGTAGGCGGCCGCCATATCGTCGATGAACGCCACTACCTCGACATCCTGCCAGCCGGCCGCCTGGTAGCCCTCACGGACACTCTGCAGATCGTCGCCGCCGGTCTGGTGGATGATGTGCAGCTCACCCTGCCATTCCCCGAGCAGCGGCAGCACACCGAGCATGGCCTGGTTGATCGCCCGGGCTCCGCGACTGCCGCCGAACACCAGCAGGGTCGGCTGGCCGTTGGCGGGGGACATCTGGCTGGCCAGTTCACGACGGACCGGGTTGCCGGTCAGCAGCGCCTGCTTGTCGTTGAAAGCCGAACGCGTCTCCTTGAAGGTGACGCAGACCCGGTCGGCCCAGCGGCCGAGAATCCGGTTGGTCAGTCCCGGCCAGGCATTCTGTTCGTGCAGCAGCAGCGGGCAACCGCGCTTTTTTGCCGCCAGCGCTACCGGTCCCGAGGCGTAGCCACCGACCCCGACCACCACGTCGGGCCGAAAACGATCGATGATCTGCAACGACTGGCGCACGCTCTTCAGCAGCTTCGGCAGCAGCGCCAGTTTCTTTCCCAAGCTTTTGCCGACCAGGCCGCTGATATCAATAGTCTCCAGCGGCAGCTCGAGCTGCGGCAGCACCTTGGCCTCAAGCCCATGATCGGTACCGACGAACTGCACCGCGGCGTCCGCTTCCTGCTCGAGCAGCAACTGCGCCAGCGCGACCGCCGGGAACAGATGTCCACCGGTGCCACCACCGGCCAGCAGCAGTCTCATTGCAGCTCTCCCGGGATCTGGCTGGAAATGTTCAACAGCACCCCCATCGCCATCAGCGTCGTCAGCAGGCTGGTTCCGCCGTAGGAGAGAAACGGCAGCGCCAAGCCCTTGGTTGGCAACATGCCAAGCACCACGGCAATATTGGTGAACGCCTCCAGGCCGATCAGCACACTCAGACCGAAGGCCAGGTAACGGCCAAAATCATCCGGGGCATGCAACGCGGTACGGATACCACGCAGCACCAGCAGCAGGAACATCGCCGTGACCACAAAGACCCCGACGAAGCCAAGCTCTTCACCGACCACCGAGAAAATAAAGTCGGTGTGGGCTTCCGGCAGAAAAAACAGTTTCTGCTTCCCCTCCCCCAGGCCGTTCCCGAACCAGCCGCCGGTACCAAAGGCGATCCAGCTCTGGATGATCTGGAAACCGGTGCCGGTCGGATCGTCCCAGGGGTTGAGAAACGCCATTATCCGGCGGCGCCGATAATCGACGTTCATCACCAGGAAGTAGAGGAACGGCAACGCCAGCACGACGACCGACATGATGTGCCGCCAGCGGGTTCCAGCCACCATCAGCATGCAAAAAGCGACTGCCGCCATGGTCACCGCACTGCCGAGATCCGGTTGTGCCAGCACGATGCCGAGCAGGATCGCCAGCAGCACCATGTAGGGGATAAACCCAAACTTGAGCGTCTGGATACGCTCCTTTTTCTTCGCCAGCGAGTGCGCCAGGTAGAGGATCAGGCCGAGCTTGGCCAGTTCCGACGGCTGCACCGAGAAACCCGGCAGACGGATCCAGCGCGAAGCGCCGCCCGCCTTGCTGCCGATCCCGGGAACGAACACCAGCAGCAGCAACAACCCGCAGAGGAACAGGGCCGGCACCGCCAGTCGCCGCAGCCGGTGGTAGTCGACCTGCATCAAAATCGCCATCAGACCGAAGCCGATCAGGGCATAAGCTCCCTGACGCTTCAAAAAGAAGAACCCGTCGGCATAACGTTTGGCCGACATGATCGAGGACGAGGAGTAGACCATCACCACGCCGAAACAGGTCAGAACGACCGCCAGCAACAGTATGGTGTGATCAAATCCGCGTCTCAGTTCCATCCGCTAACCTGCCTTCCGTTCCGTCAACTCGAGAACGGCGCGGGTGAACACTTCGCCCCGTTCTTCGAAACTGCGAAACATGTCGAAACTTGAACAGCCGGGCGAAAGCAGCACCGCACCACGTTCGGGGGTTAGGCGCCGGGCGAGCTTAACCGCTTCACGCATATCGATTGCCCGGTGGATCCGGCAGCAGCCGGCCAAGGCCAATTCCATCCGCTCGGCCGCCTCTCCGATCAGGATCAGCTCAACGACCTTGCCCTGCAGGGCCGGCTGCAGCAGCCGGTAATCGCCCCCCTTGTCCTTGCCGCCGGCAATCAGCGTCACCGGGGGTCTCAACCCGGCCAGGCTCTTGACAACACTGCCGACATTGGTCCCCTTGGAATCGTTGTACCAGGGGACGCCATCGAGTTCGCGAACCAGGCACATGCGGTGTTCCAGGCCGCGGAAATCACAGACCGTCTGCCAGACCAGCTCAGCGGGGCAGCCTTCGACCAGCGGCGGGATCATCGCTGCCATGACGTTCTCCAGGTTGTGGACCCCTTTGAGCTGCAGTTCGCCACAGGCAAAGCGCTGCTCACCCCCCTGCCAACGCCAAACGATCTGCTCATTCGCCAGTCCCATACCCGTCTCCGGCAGCCGGCTCGATGAAAACCCGATCTGCCGGGCCTGCCCGCTGGCCGCCATCTCCAGCACCGCCGAATCATCGAGATTGACGACCGCATAATCTTCAGCCGTCTGGTTGAGAAAGATCCGCTGTTTGGCCTGCCGGTAGCTGGCCAGATCCGGGTAGCGATCCAGGTGGTCCTCGCTGAGATTCAGTAGCAGGCTCCAGCGGGGTCGGAACTGATCAATCGTTTCCAGCTGGAACGACGACAGTTCGACCACCAGCCAGTCCCAGCCGTGCCGGTTGGTCGCAGCAACGAGCGGCACCCCGAGGTTGCCGCCAACGAAGGTCCGCTGGCCCCAGGCGCCGAAAATCTCTCCCAACAGGGCGGTGGTCGTCGATTTGCCGTTGGTTCCGGTGATGCCGATGGTTG
>DATFMT010000148.1:0-18153 GCA_035266745.1 Geothermobacteraceae bacterium
GATGCGCCGCCGCATGTCTGGCATGCCCTGGCACTGATCTCATCGGTGACGCCGAAGAGTAAATTGGGTGCGGTGTTTGGTTCGTTTGGCTGGAGCGGCGAGGCGGTCAAGATGGTCGAGCAGCGGCTCGAGGGGTTGCGCTACAAGCTGGTCACCGACAGCGTCTCCTTCCGTTTTACGCCCACCGAAGAAAACCTGGCCAAGTGTCGCCAGTTTGCTGATCTGGTCGCGGGTGCGGTGCTGACGGAGGAATAGCCGGAGGACCGTGCGGAGGTGAATCGAGCGGCGGCTTGGTAGCCAGCCCGCCGCTCGTTTTGTACTTCATGGCAGGCGCGCACAGTATGCTATCTGAACCGGTCTGATGCTTTTGGGCAAACCTGGATAGGTTCGATAGCCCGGCGCGGGGTCGCCTCCTGTCGGTATTTCACTTTGCTGATCCGCAAGCCAAATGCTATCGAATCAAGGTCTTTAACGTGACTCACTGATCGTTTTGATTCAACATTGAGCCACACACTATTTGTGGTGTCCGGCAGGCTCAGCCGACCGAAACGTCACCTCGAGAGTTAACACTTCACCGCCACGGCTCAGTACCAGCACTCCTTTGTCCCCCGGGACTTTCTGCTGCACCGCATAGACCAAGTCGAACACTTCGGAAATCTTCTGACCATCGAATTCAAGCACCCGGTCGTCTGCCCGGATATCCATGTCGGCGGCAAGCGATCCTGGGATGATTTCCGTGATGACCACTTGACCGTCCTGTTCCTCGAGCATCACCCCGAGCCTGACCTGGTCAGGAAGGGTTTCATAGTCGGTGTAGACCAGGTAGTCGAAGGCCGGCATTGGGAAGGCGGGAAGGGTGACATCCATCAGCCGGTTTTGCAGCTCTTCGGGGATATTCAGTTCTTCTGAACCGACCAGCAGGTAGGAGGTCGGCAGGCGGCGAAACACCCGGCGGGGGATGCCGAATCCGTTGCGGATGTGATTGCCGCCGGCGACCACCAGCAGTTGCCGGTCGTCGCCCTGCGGACTCTGCAGGAAGCGAACGATATTCTCCGCCATGGTCTCGTCCCAGAGCGTTTGGACCCGCCGGAAGCCATCCAGCTTCGACTGCCCCGAGACGTGGCCACCGTAGATTTCCGTGACCAGCGCGGACTGGTAGGGATCACTCATATCCAGTTGCGGGAGCTGTTCCTGCTGGTCAGGCGGAAGCTCCTCCGGGAGACTGTGCCCCAGCGCTTTGACCAGTTCTCGGTCTGCATTCAGGCCGATGACCGGGATCCGCATATCGCGGGCGAATTGCAGCAAGTCACGGTAATAGGCGAAGTTCATTCGCCAGACCTTGCCCCACTCGGATTGCTTGATGAACTCTTTTTCCGTCAGTTCACCGGCGCTCCAACGGTCGAGAGCAGCCTGCTGGGCCGGGGTGAACATCTCCATTGCCAGGGTCACGCGGCCCGGGCTTTTCTCCTGCAGAGCTTTGAGCAGGGTCAGTTCCAGCCGATGTGAGGCTGGATTGTCATGGGTTTCACCGACATAGACAATGCGTGCGTCAGTCGCGGCAGCCAACAGGGCGTCCTGTGGAACATAATAGCCGGTAGGCAGATGCAGGATGTCGCCGACCTGGGGTGGTCGTTGCGGCGGATAGGGGAGTTCCGGATTACCCAGGCCGGTCATGGTTGTACAGCCCGGTAGGATAAATAAAAATAGGGCCAGGATACGGACAAGTGGAGTTGGCAGCATGTTGGTCCTCCGCGGGAGTTCGTCATTGTGAGTGTTGATTCGATATCCTCGCAAGTGAGTTTCTCAGCCATTTGATGCTCGATAGTATCACGCTGCTCCGCCTGGGAGTGGATGGAAGGCGTGGCTTGCCCCGGGCGGGAAGAAGGAACGCAGTCCATCTCGCTCGCTCGAAGTATGGATTTGTTCAGGCTTGGCCGAGCGACTTGGCGTCGCCATCGCTCATAACTTTATATGCACAGAACTCGCCGCACATGGTGCAGGCGCCGTGCTCCTCGTCAACCCCCGATTCGGCGCGCAGCCGGCGGGCTTTTGCCGGGTCGAGGGCGAGGTTGAACTGCCCTTCCCAATCCAGTTCCTTGCGGCACTTGGCCATTGTCAGATCCTGTTCCCAGGCCCCGGGAACCTTTTTCACCAGGTCGCCTGCGTGGGCGGCGATGCGGCTGGCCATCACCCCTTCGTGGACATCCTCGACGGTCGGCAGGCGCAGGTGCTCGCTGGGAGTGACATAACAGAGGAAATCGGCTCCGGCGGCTGCGGCGACGGTGCCGCCGATGGCGCAGGTGATGTGATCGTAGCCCGGTGCGATGTCGGTGACCAGCGGGCCGAGGACATAAAACGGGGCGCCATGGCAGAGCCGTTTCTGCAGCTGGATGTTGGCGGCGATCTGGTCGAGCGGCACATGTCCGGGGCCCTCGATCATCACCTGCACCCCGGCGTCCCAGGCGCGCTGGGTCAGCTCGCCGAGCAGGATCAGCTCATGGATCTGCGCCCGGTCGGTGGCGTCGGCGATGCAGCCAGGGCGGAAGCCGTCGCCGAGCGAGAGGGTGGCGTCGTAGGGTTTGACGATCTCCAGCAGCCGGTCGAAGTGTTCGAACAACGGATTTTCGGCGTTGTTGTGACGCATCCACTCGACGGTGAACGAGCCGCCGCGTGAGACGACGTCCATCACCCGGCCCTCGTTACGCATCCGCTCGACGGTCGAGCGGGTGACGCCGCAGTGGACGGTAATGAAGTCGACGCCGTCGTCAAGGTGTTTGATCACTCCGTCGAAGATCTCGTCGACGGTCATGTCGACCATCGCCTTGTTCTTGCGGGTGACGGTGTCGACCGCCGCCTGGTAGAGGGGCACCGAGCCGATGCAGGCGCTGGTTTCGGCAATAATCGCGGCGCGGATTTCGTCGATTGGGCCGCCGGTTGAAAGGTCCATGATTGCATCGGCGCCGGCGGCAACAGCGACCTTGGCTTTTTCCAACTCCTTGTCGATCGAGACGTCATCCTTGCTGGTGCCGATGTTGGCGTTGACCTTGGTGCGCAGACCGCTGCCGACAGCGAGCGGGATGCCGTTATTGCGCTTGACGTTATGGCAGAGGATCGCGGTCCCCTCGGCAATGCGCTGGCGCAGCAGCTCGGCGGAGATGCCTTCGGTCACTGCAGCCTGCTGCATTTCGGGAGAAATTTTTCCGCTTCTGGCGATTTCGAGTTGGGTCATGGTTTTTCCTTGTAGTAAAGATCGAAGGTCGATTCAGTCATGCGTTCTGGTAGTACGGCGCAGCCTTTGAGCTGCAGCGAAGTGATTCACCGGACCGTGGCCGCTGCCGGTTGTGATGGTACGGCGGATCGCTTCGGTGATAAATTCCTTTGCAAGTCCAACGGCTCCAGGCAGCGGCAGCCCCTGTGCCAGGTAGGTGGCGATTGCCGCCGAGTAGGTACATCCAGTGCCATGGGTGTTGCAGGTGGTAAGACGCTCGGCCTTGAAGCGATGATAGGTTTCTCCTTCCAGCAAAATGTCGACTGCTTCGCCCGGCAGGTGCCCGCCTTTGAGCAGCACATTGCGGGCGCCGAGGGTCTGCAGTTTGCGAGCCGCACGACGCATATCATGTTCGTTGATGACCGGGAACCCGCAGAGTACTTCGGCTTCCGGCAGATTCGGGGTCAAGAGATAGGTGTGCGGCAACAGCTCCTTCTGCACGGCCAAGATCGCCTGCTGTTGCAGCAAGGGGGCACCGCCCTTGGCGATCATCACCGGGTCAACCACCGCCAGTAGCCCATACTTTTGCAGGGTCTGGCCGACCAGGGTGACGGTCTCGGCCGAAAAAAGCATGCCGGTTTTGACGACATCGGCGCCGATATCATCCAGCACGGTCTCGACCTGATCGATAACGAAGTCGGCCGGGCAGGGGTGGATGCCGGTCACGCCGAGGGTGTTCTGGGCCGTCAGGGCGGTGATCGCGCTCATGCCGTAGCTGCCGAGCAGGGTGATGGTTTTCAGGTCGGCCTGGACGCCGGCGCCGCCGCCGGAGTCGGAACCGGCGATGGTCAGTACCCGTCCGTTGGGCTGTGGCCGCCGGCGATTGAAGAGCAGCGCCAGTTCGCGTGCTGCAACTCGCGGCGCCGGATCGGCCTTGATCGCCGAAATGACCGCCAAGCTGTCGGCGCCGGCGTCGAGCAGGTCCGGAGCGAGATCGCGGCTGATCCCGCCGATGGCGACCAGCGGCAAGCTGGTTCTGGAGCGGATGGTGCGCAGGGTCTCAACCCCGACCTGCACTGCGTCACTTTTGGTCCCGGTCGGATACATGCTGCCGACCGCGATGTAGTCGACCCCGGCGGTTTCGGCGGCCAAGGCCTGCTCGAGGGTGCGGGTCGAGATGCCGATGACTTTCTCCGCACCGAGCAGCTGGCGGGCTGCGGTGATGGAGCCATCCTGCTGCCCGAGATGGACGCCGTCGGCACCGGTCTCCAGGGCCAATGTCGGATCATCATTGATCATTAGCAGGGCGCCGGCTTCGCGACACAGCGGCAGCAGCTGCTGAACTGCTGAAATCTGCTGTTCGCGGCTGGCGTGCTTGTCGCGAAACTGGATCAGGCTCGCGCCACCCTGCAGGGCGGCACCGACCGTTTCCAGGTAACGACCCTCGGGGTCTGCAGCGGTTATGTAATAGAGCCCTTTGATCATCGCATCGGCCCGATATTCAATCTGTTAGTCAACAAAAAAGCCGTGGCTGGGAAGAGCCACGGCCGTGAACTACTGAGAGTTCTGACGCTATCGGCCGCTTCCCTACGCCGGCATCACCCGGATCAGGTTCCAAGGGTCACCCTGCCAAAGCAGGGCTCTCAGTCAAGACTCCCCTAGCGGAATGTCGTAGTCAAATCTTCTATCAGTCAGGCTTCATACGCCGGTTGACCAGCTCGACTCAGGCGACCTGGCCGCTCACCTGTTTGGCACAGCCAGAAAACATCTATCAATTTGATCCCGCCGATCTGCTGCTTCAACGAGGAAATATTTGCCAGAACTGGTTTCTCTGCCTCCCTGCGTCGGTAGGAAGGCTCCTGTTCAAGACACATGGGTAGTCAGCTTGTCGCAGGACAGGCTTGCAGCCTAGCGGATGGCGGCTGTTGCTGTCAACCCGATAGTTGACTTCTTCGGGCATCAATCAGGAATGACCTTTACAGTGCTTTTTTAGCCATGTTACAAGGATTCGACCTCTTGCCAGGAGTGAGGAAGATGACCCTGCCCCAGCGACCAACTCGAGCTGAAATCAACCTTGCCGCCATTCGGCATAATTTCCGGCAGGCCTGCTTGTTCGCCGGACCGCAGCGGCAGGTGCTTGCGGTCGTCAAGGCCGATGCCTACGGACATGGCGCCGTACCGGTTGCGCGGGCTCTCGAAACTGCCGGGGCCGGGCACTTTGGCGTAGCCTTGGTCGAGGAGGGTTGTGAACTGCGTGCGGCCGGGATTAAAGGGACGATCCTGGTCTTCGGCAGTGTTTTTCCCGGCCAGGAAGAGGCTCTGCTGAATTGCCAGCTGACCCCGTTTCTGCTCGATTTTGAAATGGCGGAGAGGTTGAGCCGGGCTGCGCTCGCGCGGGGACTCCAGCTCGATTGCCATGTTAAGATTGACACCGGAATGGGACGGGTCGGTTTTTTGCCCAAAGAATTGCCGGTCGTGCTGCCCGCGTTGAAGCGGCTTGCCGGGCTCAAGATCACCGGTGTCGTATCGCACTTCGCGCTTGCCGACGACCTCACCAGTGACGTCACGCTACGGCAGCGGCGCTTGTTCCAGCAACAGCTGCAACATTTCGCCTCCGCCGGGCTCTCACCCAAATGGTTTCATATCAGCAATAGTGCCGGCTTGCTCGGTCCGGAGCTTGATGAATGCAATCTGGTCCGCCAGGGGATTTCTCTCTATGGTGGCTATCCCGGCATCGGATTTGAAAAATTAATGGATTTGCATCCGGCCATGGCACTGCGCACCGTCATAGCACAGGTCCGCACCCTTCCGGTCGGATCCGGGATTTCCTACGGGCATCGTTTTGTCGCCGAACGAACCACCCGGGTTGCGGTTCTGCCGATCGGCTACGCCGACGGCTACAACCGGCTTTTCTCCAACCGGGGGCGGGTTATCATTCGCGGTCAGATCGCACCGGTGATTGGAACGGTCTGCATGGATTGGACCATGGCTGATATTACTGATATTCCCGAGGCGGTTGCGGAAGATAGCGTCACCCTGCTGGGAGAAGCGGGCGGACGGCGGATTACCGCCGAGGAGTGGGCCGAGCAACTCGACACGATCAACTACGAAGTGTTCTGCCGGATTGGCCAACGGGTACCGCGGGTCTACCTCTAAGCTGCTTTGCGAGAAGCAGACGAGCCCGAAAATTGTTGCCATGGTCCTGTTGACCATGTTAGATAGAACGCTTCTTCCGCGAAGTTTACCCCGGAGGCGTTCGTAAAAGTGTTACTCTTCCAAATCCGAGTTGATAAAAGCCGCCTGCCAGACGGTTTTTTGTGTTTTACGGAGACTCGTTCTTAAGATTGTTTTTCCAGAGAAAGGTTCTGCCATGGCTGAGATCAAACGTGCTCTTATCAGTGTCTCTGACAAATCCGGTGTCGCAGAATTTGCGACTGAATTGGCGGCGTTCGGCGTTGAAATTCTCTCGACCGGCGGAACCGCCAAGCTGTTGCGTGAGCAGGGGCTGATCGTCAAGGATGTCTCGGAGTTCACCGGGTTCCCGGAAATGCTCGACGGCCGGGTCAAGACTCTGCACCCCAAGGTCCACGGCGGCCTGCTCGGTATGCGCGACAATCCCGAGCACGTCGCAAAGATGGCCGAGCACGGCATCGAGGCAATCGACATGGTGGTGGTCAACCTCTACCCGTTCGAGGCGACCGTTGCCAAGCCGGACTGCAGCCTCGAGGACGCCATCGAGAACATCGATATCGGCGGGCCGACCATGCTGCGCAGTGCGGCGAAGAACAACCGTGACGTCACGGTGCTGGTCGACTGCCGCGATTACGCCCAGGTCCTTGAAGAGATGAAGGGTGCAGGTGGTGCTGTCTCCCGCGAAACCAACTTCCGCCTGGCGGTTAAAGTTTACCAGCACACCGCAGCCTATGACGGGGCGATCTCCAACTGGTTGGGTAAAAAGCTCGATGCTGATTCGGTGGAATTTCCCCCGGCACTCAGCTTTCAGTTTCACAAGGCACAAGGCATGCGTTACGGTGAGAACCCTCACCAGCAGGCGGCCTTCTATGTCGAAAAGAACATTCAAGAAGCCTCGATCGCCACGGCTCGCCAACTGCAAGGCAAGGAACTCTCCTACAACAATATCGCCGATACCGATGCGGCGTTGGAGTGTGTCAAGCAGTTCAGTGAAGGACCGGCCTGTGTTATCGTCAAGCACGCCAACCCCTGCGGTGTCGCCACCGGCGGCAGCCTGCTCGAGGCCTACAACCGGGCCTTCTCCACCGATCCGGAATCGGCCTTCGGTGGCATCATCGCTTTTAACGGCGAGCTTGACGCCGCGACCGCCCAGGCGATCTGCGATAAGCAGTTCGTCGAGGTGATCATCGCCCCGAAGGTCGCGCCTGCGGCGGTCGCGGTGGTGGCGGCGAAGAAAAACGTCCGCCTGCTCGAATGCGGCGAGTGGCCCAGCCAGCCCGGCCAGCGGCTCGAGATGAAGCGGGTCAACGGCGGTATGTTGTTCCAGGAAACCGACCTGGCGCTATACAAAGAGCTCAAGGTGGTGACCAAGCGCCAGCCGACCGAGGCGGAGATGCGCGATCTGCTCTTCACCTGGCAGGTGGCCAAGTTCGTCAAGTCGAACGCGATCGTCTACGGCAAGGACGGCATGACCATCGGTGTCGGCGCCGGGCAGATGAGTCGGGTCAATTCGGCACGCATCGCGGCGATCAAGGCCGAACACGCCAAGCTCGAGGTTGAGGGTTCGGTGATGGCCTCGGATGCTTTCTTCCCGTTCCGCGACGGCATCGACAACGCCGCAGCCGTCGGCATCGCCGCGGTCATTCAACCGGGTGGTTCGATCCGGGACGAAGAGGTGATCGCCGCCGCCGATGAGCATGGCATGGCGATGGTCTTTACAGCGATGCGCCATTTTAGGCACTAAGGGGTGGAGCGGCCCTTTCGGCCGATCTCTGCGTCAGGCGGCTCACCGGTCCTTGTGCGGCGTACGGTCCTTGCCGTCCTTGACCTTGACCGAAATTGCTCGCTTCTGTACCGGGCTACGGGAGATGAAAAACAAAGTATTATCGGGGTAAACCTTCCGGCACTTTGTTCTCTTCGTGTCCCTTGTGGTGGCTTTAAGATTCATGCAAGGAGTTGAATGATGAAGATTCTGGTAGTCGGCGGCGGTGGTCGCGAACACGCGCTGGTCTGGAAACTTTCCCAGTCGCCGCTGGTCGATCAAATCTACTGTGCGCCGGGCAACCCGGGGATTGCCGAGCTCGCCGAATGTGTCGACATCCCGGCCGACAAGATCGCCGCGTTGTGCGATTTTGCCCTCGACCAGGAGATCGACCTGACCGTGGTTGGCCCCGAAGTGCCGCTGACGCTCGGCGTCGTCGATCTGTTTCAGACCGCCGGTCTGGATATTTTCGGTCCCAACAAGGCGGCGGCGCAGATCGAGGGGAGCAAGGGGTTTTCCAAGGACCTGATGGCCAAGTACAACATCCCGACCGCCGCATACCGGAGCTTTACCGATCGCGACCAGGCGGTGGCCTATGTCCGCGAGCAGGGCGCGCCGATCGTCGTCAAGGCTGACGGTCTGGCCGCCGGCAAGGGGGTCATTGTCGCGATGACCGAAGAACAGGCGATTGCCGGAATTGATGACATCATGCTCGACAAGGTGTTCGGTGCCGCCGGAGCGAGCGTCGTAGTCGAGGAGTTTATGGCCGGCGAAGAGGCCTCTTTCTTTGCCTTTACCGATGGCAAGAACATCCTGCCGCTCGCGTCATCACAGGATCACAAACCGGCCTATGATGACGACCAGGGCCCCAATACCGGTGGCATGGGGGCCTATTCGCCTGCGCCGGTGGTCACAGCTGAATTACATGATCAGATTGTCGAAACCATTGTCCGGCCGACTATCGCCGGAATGGCCAGCGAAGGGATGCCCTACAGCGGGATTCTCTATGTCGGTCTGATGATCAAGGATGGCGTTCCGCGGGTGGTGGAGTATAACGCCCGGTTCGGTGACCCTGAGTGCCAGCCATTGCTGATGCGGATGAAGTCGGACCTGGTTCCGGTGCTGCAGGCCTGCGCCCGTGGCGACTTACGCCAGGACTCGATCGAATGGTACGACAAGGCCGCGGTCTGCGTGGTCATGGCCTCGGGAGGCTATCCGGGCGGTTTCGCCAAGGGGCTGCCGATCAGTGGTTTGACTGAGGCCGCCGCGTTGGATGATGTCACCGTGTTCCATGCCGGTACCAAGTTGGTTGATGGTGCGATCACCAATCATGGCGGTCGGGTGCTCGGGGTGACTGGGCTTGGTGCGACGGTTGCCGAGGCGATTGACAAGGCCTACCAGGGGGTTGCCTGCATCACCTGGCAGGGTGTCCACTATCGCAAGGATATTGGCCGCAAGGCATTAAACCGCTAGCATTTGAGGAGAAACATTCGATGAGTAAACAGCCCCTGGTCGGCATCCTGATGGGCAGCGACAATGATTATGCGATCATGGTCGAGACAGCCAAGGCTCTGAAAGAGCTCGGCATTTCTTTTGAAATGACGGTCAGTAGTGCCCATCGGACCCCGGAACGTACGGCAAATTACGTCAGGAGTGCCCGTGAACGAGGCCTGAAAATACTGGTGGCCGGAGCTGGGGCGGCAGCGCACCTGGCCGGGGTTGTGGCCGCCGAAACGACCCTGCCGGTGATCGCCGTACCGATCGACGCGACTTCGCTCGAGGGGCTGGATGCGCTGCTGGCGATGGTCCAGATGCCAGCCGGCATTCCGGTTGCCACCATGGCCATTGGCCCGGCCGGTGCACGAAACGCTGGTATCTTTGCCGCCCAGATCTTGGCGACCACTGATGTCAAGGTTGCCGCTGCCCTGGCACAGCAGCGCCGCGAGATGGCTGACGGAGTTGTGGCCAAGGCAGAAAAACTCCAGGAACAACTTGCCGCTGACGGATTTTGATCGAGCTGCCTAAGCCCTAATTAACGGGTTGCGGATGATCGGTCCTGTTTGGGATGCCAGTCCTACCATAGATCGCTTTTCGGGACGTTCCCAGCTGCGAAAGTTGTGCAAGTTCCATTTTAAAAAGCGTTTTTCCAGAACGGTGCTTTTAGAGGTTGACAGTGGAATTTCAAATCGATTAAAGTTGATAGAATTTGTCAGGTATTTGATCTGCCGGGAGATTTGATGCTCTTGGCACTTTGAATGCATCATATAATTGACACGCGTTAGAGTATTCAGCCCTTCGGCAGTTGCCGAAGCCACATTTTGCAAACCAGGGAGAACCAGTTTGAGCGCTCAAGATCGTTCTTTTGTTGGACACGTCTGGGATTTTTTCTGTTCCCTCAAGCTCGCCATCACGACATTAATCATGCTGGCGGTGACTTCGATTATCGGCACCGTGCTGCCGCAGACCAAAACGGCGCAGGAGAACCTGCAGCTGTTCGGCGAAACCAAGTTCAAGATCTTCAATGCCCTCGATTTCTTCGACATGTACCACTCCTGGTGGTTTCTGGCCCTCTTGGCCCTTTTCTCTATCAACCTGATCTGCTGTTCGATCAAACGCCTGCCGCGGATTTGGAAACTTGTCAGTAATCCGGTTCTGACCCCGGACGATACCCTTTATCGGACCTTTTCCAACGCCGAGGAGCATCTCTCCAAACAGTCGATCCCCGAGCTCAAGGAGCAGATGAAGGCGTTTCTTGGCAAGACCTTTGCCGCTCCGGTCGTGACCGAAGCTGATGGCAAGGTGCATTTCTTCGCCCAGAAGATGGCATGGGCCCGTTTCAGCGTCTATATCACCCATCTGTCGATCCTGATTATCTTCGTCGGTGCCATCCTCGGTACCGTCGGTGGCTACAAGGCCTTCGTCAATATCCCCGAAGGGAGCTCCACCGACCAGGTCTGGCCGAGAGGCGGCAACCAGCCGCTCAAGCTCGGCTTCGAAGTCTTTTGTGACCGCTTTGACGTGGAGTTTTACCAGGGCTCTCAGCGGCCCAAGGACTATGTCAGCGATTTGCGGGTGGTCGACAATGGTAAGGAAGTCATGAAAAAGACCATTGAGGTCAACGACCCGCTGACCTATAAAGGAATCACCTTTTACCAGTCGAGCTATGGAGCGATGGGCGATCCCCAGTTCACCTTCAAGGTCACCCAGCGTTCCAGCGGCGAAACCGTGACCCTCACCGGTCGCCAGGGGCAGCTGATGAGCCTGCCCGGCGGCAAGGCCTTCCGGGTTGCCGACTTTACCGAATCCTTCCAGAACCTAGGTGCTGCTGCCCGGCTCGAAGTGCTGCCAGGTATGACCCACCAGCATCAACCCGGTGAGAACCACCCCTCGTTCGTCGTGCTCAAGGCCTTCCCCGAATTCGACGCCCGGCGTGGCGGTGAGTACACCTTCTCCCTGCTCGACCTTCAGCAGCGCTACTACACCGGGCTTCAGGTCGCCAAGGACCCCGGGGTCTGGGTAGTTTGGACCGGCTGCTTTTTGCTGGTGTTCGGTTGTATGGCCGCCTTCTTTCTCTCCCACCGGCGGGTCTGGTTGACCCTGCAGGAGGTCGACGGCCAGACCGGACTCAAGGTCGGAGGCAGCGCCCACCGCAACCAGCCCGGCTTCGAAATCTTTTTCGACGAGTTCAAGGCCAAGCTCAAGGCCGAACTTGACAAGTAATCATAGCTCTGAGACGTTGAGGGTTTAACGCCTTATCCCAACCGAACCTTGAGGAGTCTAGACATGACCAGCACGCAACTGTTCAATTTCACCACGATCGCCTACTTCACCAGCATGGTGCTGTTTGTTGTATATTTGGCGACCCGCGGCAAGACCGTGGCCCTGGTTGCCAACCTCTGCGCCTGGGGCGGCCTTGCGCTGCACCTTGCCGCGATCGGCATGCGCTGGTACGAGTCGTACCAGATTCCCGGTGGCGAAGGACACATCCCGCTCTCCAATCTCTACGAATCGGTGGTCTTTTTCTCCGCCACGATCGTGCTGATCTACATCATTCTCGATCTCAAGTACAAGCAGCGCGCGGTCGGCGCCTTTGTTATTCCGTTCGCTTTTCTGGGGATGGTCTGGGCCCAGTTGCAACTCAACGACGCCATCGAACCGTTGGTTCCGGCGCTGCAGAGCAACTGGCTGACTTACCACGTCATCACTTGCTTCCTCGGCTATGCTGCCTTCGCTGTGGCTTGCGGGGTGTCGATCATGTACCTGATCAAGCACGGCAAGGAAGAGAACAACGCCGACGGCTCGCCGGCCGGTGGCCTGCTGGCGGTCTTCCCGAGCGTCCGGGTTCTCGATGACATTAACTACAAGGCGATCATGGTCGGTTTCCCTCTGCTGACGCTGGGAATCATCACCGGGGCGGCCTGGGCCAACTACGCCTGGGGGACCTACTGGAGCTGGGACCCGAAAGAGACCTGGAGCCTGATCGTCTGGTTCATCTACGCGGCATTTCTGCATGCCCGCTTCACTCGCGGCTGGGTCGGCAAGAAAGCCGCCTGGCTGTCGATCATCGGCTTTGCCGCAACGATCTTCTGCTACCTCGGTGTCAACCTGGTCCTTTCCGGGCTGCATTCTTATGGCGGTGGGTAACCACACAATACTGGTCGTGGTCTGAAGATTTCCGTAAACATAAGGGTGTTTTGCGTTCCGCCGTTCAGACGACGGGGCCGAAACGCCCTTTATTAGTTGCTGCGCCGGGTTACGGTTGCCAGACTAATTGCCTGGATTTTGTCACGCCAATTGGTGTGAATTTGAGAGTGTGTTGACGGGAAGGTTTTGCGCATGGACCGAACCTGTTCTTTGCTAGGCTGATTTTGCTCAGTTTGATCTGCTCTGGATCGGATCTGATGCTTTTGCGGGATTTATGACCAGCGAATGCCATTTGCTGATCGGTAAAGCGCGCTACGTTCACGGCCCGGTTGTTACCGAAGCGTGTAAAGCGACCATGTCGCGACCGGAATAAATCCACCGGTAGCAAGAAATTTATCGGGTTCGAATTCATCAGTCGCTGAGTTTATCTTCTGTCACGGTCTCATTCCTCTAGGTTCCAGGCCGGGGAGTGGGAAACTTCTGCTGATGCTGGCAGAATGTTATAGCTACTGCCAGCCAACGTTAAATAGCCGGCAAGTCGGCAAATAGAATAATTTAAGTCAACGAAACGGTTCGCAAATTGAGCGTTCTTCATGCGCCGTTCGACTGGGAGCCGTTTTAGGGACTGAATGGGGATCTGGCTGTTACGACATTGACAGTTGACGGCAACTGGTATCCGACCGGTCGGACCCTGCCGGGCGGAAGTGTCCTGGACCTTGCTTTCGATTCGGAATGAGATAATGAATACTCCTTTTCCTGGTTGCGGGGCTTAATTTTAAAAAACTCGCGGGGACCTTGGACTTTGTTATGGTATTCGTGATGGCAGCTGTTCAAAGGTCAGACTCCAGTATCAGAATGACCGGTGCCGGTGTGTCAACGTCGAAAATGATTTTTAGGCTGATGTCGGGATGTCCAACCTAAAGACCTCATGGCCTGCCCCTGGGGTCTTTCGTATCAGGGGTCCGACTTGAAAAATAAGCTTGAAAACAGAGCAGGAAACAGACTGCTGAGATTGCTGCCGTCGCCCGTCGTAGGCTACCGGCACTCGCTTGACCCTTTTTTACTGGCATCTTTTGTCCAGGTCAAACCTTCAGACCGGAGGGCGGCCGATCTCGGGACGGGTTCGGGAATCATTGCGCTGCAACTGGCACTTCGGTATGCGGATATTACCGTGACAGGTGTTGAACTTCAGGAGTCTTTGGCTGACCTGGCCAGGCAAAATGTAGCCTTGAATAACCTGGAAGCGAAGCTTGTCATCCTCAACAAAGATATTCGCAAGGCCGCCGAATGGGCATCCCCGCAGGAGGTTGACCTGGTTGTTTCCAACCCACCTTACCGGATCGCCGGAACCGGCTATTTCTCACCAGATCCCGGGCGCGCAGCAGCTCGCCATGAGCTGGCCGGCGGACTGGAAGATTTTGTTGCGGCGGCTGCCTACCTGCTGAAGAACGGCGGACGCTTCTTCGTGATCTACCTGGCCGAGCGACTGGCCGACCTGCTTGTCGCCATGCGTCAAAAACACCTTGAACCGAAGCGATTGCGGCTGGTCCACTCCCGGAACGGTGAACCGGCCAAATTGGTCCTGGTCGAGGGGCGCCGGGCTGGCAAGCCAGGAATGAAGGTCGACCCCCCACTTTTCATCTATGCGGGAGAAGATTACACGCCAGAGGTACTGGCTTGCTACCAGGGTGGGGGTGCTTAACTTTCATCGCGCTGCTTGTTGAGCCGGGCCTGCAGGGTCAGCAGGCTTTTCAGCGAGGCTTGCAACTCTGCATCGGGAAGGTTGGCCGTGGTCGCGGCGATCCGCTCGGCCTCCTCGGAATCGAGCTGCGGCAGTGGCTTGGGTGGTTGTGCTGGGGATGCGAGCGGTTCCTGCTTGGTCAGGGTGCCGCGGCGCCAGTAAAGTTCACGGATCAACTCTTCGCCGAGGGCTCGGTTGAGTTTTTGCAGAATCTCCGGAGCCATCAAGCGCAGTTGCTGCATCCAGATCGGTTGATCGACCCGGACCTCGAGGACCCCTTCGCGCAGGCGCAGCGGTCGGGCATGACCGGCAATCTGTGGCCCGACGACCTTCTCCCAGACTTCCCAGGCCCGATATTCGCGGAACTTCTGCTCCATCCCTTGAGCGTTCAGGAGTTGTTGGAGGATGCTGCCGGCGCGACTGGCACGCGGCATACGCGGGCGGGTCGGACTTTTCAACGCGTTGCCTTGCGCTGCAGGCGACCACCGACCAGTTGGCCGATGACGGCACAGCCGAGGGTGAAGGGGATGAAAATCCAGCCAAAACCATAATGAAGGCGCAGCAAGATGATGACCGGGATCGACAGGTGGACGTAAATAAACCAGCGAATCGAGAATTTGACCGAGGCTTCGCGCAGATAGCCGAGCGGGACGTTGGCCATGAAGGCAATCAGCAGCAGCAGGGCCAGGTTGAAACTTTGTTCGGATGTCAAGGGCTTGGGTTCCTTCTTCAGGGTAGTTTTTAAAAATAGAAACATGTTAACTTTGTTCACGGACGACTGTCAATGGATGCGACCAGACGTCACACAATAGATGCAAGTGCGAGGCGAGAGATGGTCAAGGATGGCGACCTGGTGGCCATATTTCATTCGATCCACCGGGTGATGAAAGCGGAAAAAATCCTCAAGCAGAACAAGGCCGAGATCCTGTTGATCCCGGTGCCGCGTCAGCTGACTTCCGACTGTGGACTGGCGATTCGTCTGGCCCCGGAAGTGCGTACCGAAGTCTGGGAACTGCTGAAGCGGGAGTCGCTGCTGCCGGTGGAATTGTACCAGCACCATGACGGTCAATATACCCCTCTGGAACCCTCCTAAGCACCGACCCGGCAAGCGGAATTTTGCTTGACAAAGGGTGGGTGCTTCCCTATAGTTCTTCATTTGCGACAGCTCTTGATGCCACAAGTGTGCCTGGATGTTTGATAGCCTGACAGAAAAATTTGATTCGGTTTTTAAGAAGCTGCGTGGCCACGGCCGCCTCTCCGAGGAGAATATCCAGGAGGCGCTGCGTGAAGTCCGGCTGGTACTGCTTGAGGCCGATGTCAATTTCCGCGTGGTCAAGGATTTTGTCGCTGCGGTTCGTGAGCGGGCTGTTGGCCAGGAAGTCCTCAAGAGCCTGACCCCGGCGCAACAGGTCATCAAGGTGGTGCGCGAGGAACTCGCCCGGCTAATGGGCGAGGGGGAAGACAACAACCTCGATCTGGCTGCTCGTCCGCCAGTGCCGTTAATGCTCTGTGGTTTGCAGGGGGCGGGTAAAACCACCACCTGTGGCAAGTTAGCGCTGAAGCTGCGGCGTGAAAAGCGTAACCCGCTGCTGGTCCCGGCTGACGTTTATCGTCCGGCCGCGATCGAACAACTCAAGACCCTCGGTCAACAGCTCGATGTCGCGGTGTTCGACAGCTCAGCCGATCAGGACCCGGTCGCTATCTGCAGCCAGGCGTTGCGTTACGCCGAGTTGAACGGTTTTGATACGGTGATCCTCGATACTGCAGGTCGCCTGCACATCGACGATACCCTGATGCAGGAACTCGAACGGATCAAGCAGGTCGTCGAGCCGCGCGAGATCCTGTTTGTCGCTGATGCCATGACCGGCCAGGATGCGGTCAATATCGCCCAGAGCTTTAACGAGCGGTTGGAGGTGACCGGCGTCATCCTGACCAAACTCGATGGCGATGCCCGCGGCGGCGCCGCCCTGTCGATCCGCGCGGTCTGCGGAAAGCCGATTAAGCTGGTCGGGCTGGGTGAGAAACTTGATGCCCTGGAGCCGTTCCATCCCGATCGGATGGCTCAGCGAATTCTCGGCATGGGCGACGTGCTGACGTTGATTGAAAAGGCCCAGGCCGCGGTCAACGAAGACGATGCCGTTGCGCTGGAAAGCAAGCTGCGCAAAGAGGGCTTCACCTTTGAAACCTTTCGCGACCAACTGCAGACGATTAAGAAAATGGGTTCCATGGATAACCTGCTCAAGCTGATCCCGGGTGCCGGGAAGGCGATGAAGCAGGCCAAGGGGATGCAGATCCCCGATCAGGAACTGAAGAAAATAGAAGCCATCATCAACTCGATGACCCGGCGCGAGCGGACTGATCACCGGATCCTCAACGGTTCCCGGCGGCTACGTATTGCCCGCGGCAGCGGCACCTCGGTGCAGGATGTCAACCAGTTGGTGAAGCGTTTTACCGAAGCCCAGAAGATGATGAAGAAAATGCAGAAGCTAGGACCGAAGGGCCTGAAGAGTTTGATGGGCCGCGGTGGTGGACTGCCTTTCTAAACAAAGACGAAGCAACTCGATAAGAACAACCAGGAGGAACACCTAATGGCAGTAAAAATCAGGCTGGCTCGTGGCGGCTCAAAGAAAAGACCTTTTTACCAAGTCGTCGTTGCCGATGAGCGTTTCCCGCGTGATGGCCGGTTTATTGAAAATCTTGGGCAGTATGATCCGAAACTTGATCCACCCCTGGTCACGCTGAAAGAGGACAAGACTCTTGAGTGGCTGAACAAAGGCGCCCTGCCGACCGATACGGTCAAGACCTTGCTGAAGGACAAGGGTCTCTGGGCCAAGTTCAAGCAACCGCAAGGGGCTTAATCCTCCAAGGTAACTGAGGCCAGGTTCCCCAGTCGCCAAAGGACGGACCCATGAAAGAGCTGATCGAGTTCATTGCCAAATCTCTGGTAGAGAATCCGGACGAGATTGTTCTGACCGAAGAGGAGGCAGAGGACGGCACCATACTGGTGAAGCTGGCCACGGCCCAGTCGGACATGGGGCGGATCATTGGCAAGCAGGGCCGAACGGCCAAGGCGATGCGGACCCTGCTGAATGCCAAGGCAACCCGGGAAAATCGGCGGGCCAACCTGCAGATTATGGAATGAGCACTGTTGAGGACGATGCGCTGAGCCTGCTCGGCAAGGTCATCGACACCCATGGATTGCGAGGCGAGCTCAAGGTTCGCACGCATCCGGAAGATCGAGATGTCCTGCTGCTGGTCGGCAAGGTCTACTTGAGACCCCCAGGCGAAGCAGCACTTGCCCGGGAGCTGGTCAAGGCCAGGCCGAACAAAGGATATGCGGTCATTCAGCTCAAGGGGCTCGATCATGTCAGCCAGGCAGCAGGCCTGGTCGGGCAGGAGCTGTTGATCAACCCGACCGATATCCGCCGCGATACCGACCGCCTGTTCTGGTATGAACTTTCCGGCCTGCAGGTGGTCGATCGGCAGCGTGGGGACATCGGAGTTTTGGAAGAGATGTTTGTCACCGCCGCCCACGGGGTCTACGTGATCCGGGGGGCGCACGGTGAAATCCTGATTCCGGCCATCGAACCGTTTGTGCTCGGTTTG
>DATFMT010000149.1:0-2040 GCA_035266745.1 Geothermobacteraceae bacterium
AAAGGAAAACCACTGCTCTATCCGGCGGACGACGCCGATAGTGTCGATTCCCTGGAACAACCGATTGAGTTTGAGCAAGAGCTGGTCAAAGCGGGCGACAGCTGCAGTTACCTCAAGGGAACAGCAGCACCGCCGCTCAGCTGGATGCAAAACAGTTTCGATGACAGCAAATGGCAGACCGGTCCCACCGCCATCGGCTATGGCAATGGCGATCTCGGCACCAGCCTGGCTGACATGAAGGGTCAGTATGTCACCCTGTTCCTGCGGCACCGCTTCTCTCTCGACTCTGTCGCCGAGGCACATCGCTATACTATCGTGGTTACTACCAACGGCGGTTTTTACGCCTGGCTCAACGGCCGGATTCTTACTTCCGCCAATGTCAGCCGTCCGAATTTTACCAGTCCGGCAAGAGAGTCGCAAAGCCTGGAGCCGCGCCGTTATCAGCTGGGCGAGCTGACCGGGCGGCTCGTGGAGGGAGAAAATGTACTGGCCATTTCCGGCCACAACAGCTCACTTGACGCAGAGCAGTTCAGCATCAGCATCGAACTGGTCGACACCGAGGACGATTTCGGAACCGTGGAGACGGCAAGATTGCGGTCTGACAAGTTTTCGATACCTTTTGGCAAAGAGAGCTATGAGGTATCCGCGCTTGTCGAGTTGAGCAGCTACCTTGACAACTCCACCCCCTTATCTGCTGCCGAAGTTGCCAGGCTCGACGAGATCGGTATTGAGGAGTACGTTGATTTTCTAGAGCGCAAGATCGACAGGGCCGACGACCGGGTCGAGTTCGGTTTTCTGCGCCTGCGTACCGATATCTACCGGGTACGGCAGATGATGCTGGGCAACGAGGCCGGCACCAAACTTGCCACCTCTCCGGCCCTGGCGGAGATCGCCAAGGGAGACTCGGCTGTTGCCACCAAGGATGAGCTGTCCAGTTTCTATGCCCGTCTCAAACAGACACCGAAATCAGGCGGCACGGTAGCTGCCCCCGATACCGGCGGTGACGGCTCGCCCCCGGTCGGGGTAACCGCCAAGCCTAAAACCACCACCAGGTCCGCCACGGAGGTATTCTTTTCCGGCGAAATGGTCGGCGGCATCAGTGGCATCGATAAAACTGATTCCGATAAACAAATCAGCAAGCCGGTTACCGGCGAATTTGTAACCGACAGTCGTGCGATTAATTTAGCACAGTTCGAACGGAGCAGTTCCGAGCTGTTTCTTGCCGCCGCCTCAACAAAGGATGTGGGGCAGCAGAATCCGGTGGTCGGCATGGTGCAGAATTTCAACAACGCAACCGTTGGTGAACGGCTGGAAGAGTCGAGTGCCAATATCGCCTACCAGGCCGGCTTGGCGGCAAAAGGCGAATTGATTACCAGCTTGCTGGGGACCGACGATCTCGATGGGGAAGTGTTCTTCAATATCGATGACTTGAGCGTACCCGGCGTAACCGAGGTGCAAAACGATGTAGAGAGATCTCTCAAGTTCTCGGAACTTCGCGGTAACGAGGAGGCCTTACAGAAACTGCGTAACGGCGACTATGATCAGGTAGGCAGCGACGATGAGGCCGGCCATTTCAACGCCGGGGTCCGGGCGCTGGAAAACGTCGTCGGCCTCCTGCGCCTCATTGAAGGTCGTATCCACGCCTATCGCCTGGCGGTGGAGCGTTGCAGGAGCACAATTGTCGCCTTGCAGAGCGACCTGGGAAAAGCGGATATGCGGCTGAAAACGATTGGAACCGAACTCGCCGAATCGCGCCATGATGTCTCCGTGGCCCGGGCCTTGAGGGCTGAGGAGGAGGCTCGGATTGCCGCCGTCAATGCAAGGCGTGACAAGATACTGGAGACGCTGGTGCCGTTTTTATTGTTTCGCCGTCCCCGTACCGTCGATCCGCGCAGGGATGCACCTTTGCACTATGTCAATCCCGATCTCTCCGAGCAGCCGCTGCCGCTGTGCGATTTGTCGGAGGTGGAAACCCCGGCCGCGGTGGAGGCGATGCTTGATGTACTGCGCGAGGCGCCAATGAAATGGTTCATTGCCACG
>DATFMT010000150.1:0-2609 GCA_035266745.1 Geothermobacteraceae bacterium
CTTCGGCGACTCGCCGTATTTACGGGCCAGGTCGGCACCGATCACCGCGTGTGAGCCCTCGATCTCGTGATCGACCGCTTTGCCGATATCGTGCAGCAGTCCGGCCCGCTTGGCCTGCTTGACGTTGAGGCCGAGCTCGGCGGCCATGATGCCACACAAGAAGGCGACTTCGATCGAGTGCTGCAACACATTCTGACCGTAGGAGGTGCGGTACTTGAGCCGCCCGAGCAGCTTGATGATTTCCGGATGAATTCCATGTACGCCGACGTCGAAGGTCGCCTGCTCGCCTGCCTCGCGGATGGCCTGATCGACCTCCTCTTCGGCCTTCTGGACAATCTCCTCGATACGCGACGGATGAATCCGGCCATCGGCGATCAGCCGCTCCAGCGACAGTCGGGCAACCTCCCGCCGGACCGGGTTGAAGCCGGAAATAATCACCGCCTCGGGGGTATCGTCGATTATCAGGTCGATCCCGGTCGCCGCTTCAATGGCGCGGATATTCCGGCCTTCGCGACCGATGATCCGACCTTTCATCTCGTCAGTCGGCAATGGCACCACCGAAACGGTTCGCTCGGCGACAAAATCACCGGCGTAGCGCTGGATGGCCAGCGAGAGAATCTTCTTGGCGCTCTTGTCGGCATTTTCCTTGGCCTCGTCCTCGATCTGCTTGATCATCTTCGCGGCGTCATGCTTGGCTTCGCTCTCCATCGCCTGCATCAGCGACTGCTTGGCTTCTTCTGCGGTCATCGAAGCGATCTTTTCCAGCTTGACGTTTTGTTGCAGGATCTTCTCGGTCAGCTCCTGCTCCTTGACCTTCAACTTGTCCTGATCCTGCCACAAGGCTTTTTCCTGCTTGTTCAAATCTTCCAGGCGCTCTTCGGCCTGAGACATTTTCCGGTCTAGATTCTCTTCCTTCTGAACCAGACGCTTTTCCTGGGATTGGAGCTCGCGGCGCAGTTCCTTGGCTTCACGCTCCCATTCGTCCTTGGCGCGCAACACCGTATCCTTGGCCTGCAAGACCGCCTCCTTGCGGATCGCTTCGGCTTCGCGCTTGCCATCTTCAAGGACCTTGTCGGCGTCCTTGCGGGCACCGCTGACCCGGGAACTGGAGATTTTCTGCAGCACCGCAAGCCCGACAACGAACCCGACAACCAGGGCTCCGCCACCGATCAGCCATGTCATCATTTCTATTTTCAAAACGTTGCCTCCTCGAAGAAATTGCTACTATTTATGTTGAATGGTCCGGGTCAAAAGCCAGGACCTCTGTTTCCGTCACCAACAGGTCGAGCTGCATATCATGGTCAAAGGTCGGCAGCTTGTCGACCAGTTGAAAGTCGTAACCAACCCCAACCCGCCGACAGGCGCGCCCGGCAACCAGCAGGGCTCGGTCATAGAAACCCTTGCCATAGCCAAGCCGGTGACCGCGACGATCGAACGCCACGCCCGGCAGAATGATCAACTCAAGCTCACTCAGTTCGACCAGCGCGGTCTCCGGGCGCGGCTCCAAAATACCAAAACTACCCGGTGCCAGATCGTCCAGCGAAACAACCCGGCGAAATTCCAGGTCGGTACCCACCACCCGCGGCAGAACCACCGAACGACGCTCCGCCAACGCATCGCGCATCAGGTGGAGGGTCAAAACTTCGTTGTGAACCGGGCTGTACAGGGCAATCATCCGCGCCTGACGGTAGACATCCAGGCAGAGCAGGCGGCGTTGAACGGCATAGCTGCGACGCATCACCTCAGCTTCAGGCAATTGTCGTCGTCGTTGCAACATGCTGTTGCGTAAGGAACGCTTAGGCACTGGAGCTCCCTGGTTTCCCGGGTCAACTCCATGAGGGGTGGGCTATTAAGACCTGGAGGTCGTTTACGTGGATATGGTCGAGTTGGTGAGACCGCCGCTGATCAACAGTTCAAACCTGCTCCCGACAAACTCGCAATGGCTGGAACAAGCGGCATGGCTACAGCCGGGAAGCCCCGATATTCTGCCGCCAATTCATGTCGTTCAAGACACCCTGCCAAATCCCTGGCCATCTCTATTTTTTATCCTATCCAGAATAAACGCTGCGAACAGCGCGTAAACCAACACCCAATCTATCTAGAATCCCCACATGGAGAGAATTAACCCCCGACGATGACCGAATCAATCCGGTCGAGCAGCAACTCGAGCTGCTTTTGATCCTGCGTACTCAAAGACTGTTGATCCAGCTGCGACTGCAAGTAAGACCCGGCGATATTCAAAAGGGTCATCACCGTGATATTCAGAGTATCAGCAGTCGGTGCGGCCTTGGCGGTCTGGGCCAGTTGTTCATTGACAAAATCGGCGACCCGGGTTACTTCCTCGGGAGAGGATGAACTCCGGACCGTAAATTGCCGGCCCAGAATGGTGACTTCAAGTGCCTGTTTCACGTATCAGCCCGTTCCAGTCTCTCGAGCTTGGCAAGAATCGTATCCAGTTCAGCCTTGAAACGCTCCCGCTCACCTTGCAGACGCTCGGCATCCTGCCGTAACGACCGGCACTCCGTCTGCAACTGCTGATATTGCCGAATCAAGGTGTCGATCTTCTCTTCAAGGCGCTGGATCTGTTCCACTTTACCCCTCCAGACATG
>DATFMT010000151.1:0-2927 GCA_035266745.1 Geothermobacteraceae bacterium
AAGTGACCCTTTGAACCTGATCCGGATGATACCGGCGTAGGGAAGCGGCAACAGCAAACCTTCCGTTTTCTGTTTCTGGCCGCCCTGCGCGGCCTTTTCTTATGCAGCTTTATGTCAATGAAAACCTGGTCGAGGTCGGCAACGACAGTTCCCTTACGGATCTCAGGGCCCTCTACAAGCCGACTGCCGACCTGCTGATCGTCAACGGTTACCCGGTTGCAGACTCGCATCGGCTGGCCGCGGGCGACCGGGTGGTGCTGATCAGCCGCGGTGAAGTTCCGACCGAAACGGAACTTGAGACCTTGCTGGTGGCTCGACATACCCCGGGAGTTCACGCCCGGGTCAAGCAGGCGCGGGTCGGAATCGCCGGAGTCGGCGGGCTCGGTTCAGCAATTGCCGTTGCCCTGACCCGCCTCGGGGTTGGCGAGTTGATCGTTGCTGATTTTGACGTGGTTGAACCGAGCAATCTCAATCGCCAACAGTACTTTGTCGATCAACTCGGCATGCCGAAGGTCGTTGCTCTGGCGGAGAATCTGCGCCGCATCAATCCATACGTTTCCGTGATCTCCCATGTCGTGCGTCTGACCCGGGAGAATATCCCCACGCTGTTCGCCGAAGTGGATGTGATGGTCGAGGCCTTTGATGCCGCGGCGCAGAAGGCGCTGCTGGTGGAGAGTTTTCTCTCCAATGTGCCAGATCGGCCGTTGGTTGCCGCGTCCGGTATGGCCGGCTTCGGTCCAGCCAATACGATTCAAACTCGCCGTGCCGGCAACAACCTTTACCTGGTCGGTGACGAAGTCAGTGCCGCCGCCCCCGGATCCGGGTTGATGGCGCCTCGGGTCGGGATCGCCGCCCACCACCAGGCCAATTGTGTTCTGCGGCTGCTGCTGGGTGAGGACCCCCTGGGAGAGTGAAGATGCAACTTGTGATCAATGGCCAGTCCCGCGAGGTAAGTGCGGAAAGTCTGGCAGAGCTGCTCGTCGAGCTGCAGCTCGATACCAGCCATGTCGCCGTCGAATTGAACCAGGCGATCGTTGAGAGCAGTCAGTTTGCCACAACAGCCCTCAATGAGAATGATCGGCTGGAGGTAATCCAGTTTGTCGGTGGCGGCTAAACAACTACTTCAAGGCGCAGGGGCAGGTTCCAAGCGCTTGATCCGTGCCATTTCCCCATTTCGATTTCCTCTTGGACAAGGATAGATAGATGGATCAGCTGATAATTTCCGGACGCAGTTTCAACTCCCGCCTGATGGTCGGGACCGGCAAGTTTTCTTCCAACCAAGCCATGGTGGCGTCGATGGAGGCGTCCGGGTGTGAGATCGTCACTGTTGCGCTGCGGCGGGTCGATATTGATAACCCCGCCGACAGCATGCTCGCACATATCGACCGGAATCGCTACCTGCTGCTGCCGAACACCAGCGGCGCCCGGGATGCCGAAGAGGCGGTCCGCCTGGCACGCCTGTCACGGGCGGCGGGCTGCGAACCCTGGGTCAAGCTCGAAGTGACCCCGGATCCCTATTACCTGTTGCCCGATCCGATCGAAACCCTCAAGGCCGCCGAGATCCTGGTCAAGGAAGGTTTTACCGTACTCCCCTATATCAACGCCGACCCGGTGCTGGCCAAGCATCTGCAGGAAGCCGGTACCGCGACAGTGATGCCGCTCGGGGCGCCGATCGGTACCAACAAGGGGGTGCGGACCCGCGAGCAGATCGCGATCATCATCGAGCAGGCGATCGTGCCGGTCGTGGTCGATGCCGGGCTGGGGGCGCCTTCGCATGCCGCCGAGGCGATGGAGATGGGCGCTGACGCCGTGCTGGTCAATACCGCGCTGGCCGTGGCGCGTGATCCCGGGGCGATGGGTGCCGCCTTCCGCAAGGGGGTCGAAGCCGGTCGCGAAGCCTATCTCGCTGGTCTTGGCGAGCAGCGCCAGCAGGCCGAAGCGAGCAGCCCGCTGACCGGTTTTTTGCGGGATTGACAACTGTAAGCCAAAGAAAAGGTCTCAGTATTTATGAGTTTTCTCGAGATTATCAACAGTTGTAAACCGGCCGAGGTTCTACGACAGATCGAAGCCAAGACCCTGACCGATGTCGACCGGGCCCTGGCCCAGGAACGTCTGCAGCCGGACGATCTGATGGCGCTGTTGTCGCCGGCAGCGGAACAACGCCTGGAACAGCTGGCGCAGCAGGCACATCGCATCACCCGGCAGCGCTTTGGCAAAACGGTTCTGCTCTACGCGCCGATCTATCTCTCCAACGAGTGCAGCAACGGCTGCCTCTACTGCGGTTTCAACGCCACCAACAAGACTGCACGCAAGACCCTGAACCTCGACGAGATTGAACGTGAGGCCAGGGTGCTGCACGAGCAGGGTTTCCGGCACATTTTGCTGGTGACCGGCGAGGCGCCGGGAAAATTCGGCGATGATCAGCTCGAAGCCGCCGTGCAGCGGATCAAACCGCTCTTTTCGTCGGTGGCGATCGAGGTCTATCCGATGAGCGAAGCCGGTTACCGGCGCATGGTTGCCGCCGGGGTCGACGGCCTGACGATCTACCAGGAAACCTACGACCGGACCCTGTATGAGCAGCTCCACCCGTTTGGCAGGAAACGCGACTACGATTTCCGCCTGTTGACCCCGGAGCGGGGCGGAGCGGCCGGCCTGCGCCGCATCGGCATCGGCTTTTTGCAAGGGCTCGGCAACTTCCGCTCCGAAGCCTTTTTCACCGGGCTGCACGCTCTTTACCTGTCGAAACATTTCTGGCGCAGCCTGATCTCGATCAGCTTTCCGCGCATGCGCCCGGCGGAAGGCGCTTTCCCGCCACCCAACCCAGTCTCGGACCGGCACCTGGTGCAGCTGATCTGTACCATGCGACTGTTGGTCCATGATGCCGGTCTGGTCATGTCGACCCGTGAGAGCGCAACCCTGCGCGATCA
>DATFMT010000152.1:0-3579 GCA_035266745.1 Geothermobacteraceae bacterium
TGTCATGTCTGGCACAAAAAGAACCGGGGTGTGCCAGATGTGACACGGTTTCTAGCTGATCGCCCGATAATCACGGCCGCGCAACCCGTGCCGCTGCAAAAGGCGGTAAAAAGTCCGTCGGGGGATCTCGGCCCGGCGCGCTGCTGCCGTGACGTTGCCATTGGCCTCCCTGAGAAAGCGTTTGATCAGGCCGACTTCGATCTGCCCGACCTGTTGCTCACGTTGTCGGAGAAAGTTGCTCCCGGATTCTCCGGCTTGAGAAAAGTTCATCAGTTCGGCAAAGACGACCGGCAGGTTTTCCAGGCGGATGATGTGATCGTTGGTCAGCACAGCCGAACGCTCGATGACGTTTTGCAGTTCCCTGATATTGCCGGGCCAAGGATAGCGCAGCATGGCATCGACTGCCCGGTCATCAATGCCGAGTAGCGGCTTGTTAAGCCGTTTGCTGGCCCGATCAAGAAAATGGTGAACCAGGGCCGGGAGAGATTCATTCCGGTTGCGCAAAGGGGGGACGGTTATCGTGAAGACGTTGAGCCGGTAAAACAGGTCTTCGCGAAACCAGCCATCGCTGATGCCGGATTCCAGGTTCTTGTTGGTCGCGGCGATCAGCCGTACATCAACCGTCACCGAGCGGCTTTCTCCAACCCGACGGATTTCCCCGGAGTCGAGGACCCTTAGCAGCTCAGCCTGCAGTTTAGGGGTTATATCACCGATCTCATCGAGAAAGATGGTGCCGCCGTTGGCAGCCTCGAACAGTCCCCGCTTGTCGGCGACGGCACCGGTGAAAGAGCCTTTCTTGTGGCCGAACAACTCGCTCTCCAGTAGGCTGTCGGTCAGGGTTGTGCAATTGACGGTCACCAGCGGTTTGTCGGCGCGCTTGCTTTGCTGATGGATGGCGCGAGCAGTCAACTCCTTGCCGGTGCCGCTTTCGCCGCGGATCAGTACGGTGGTCGGTGTCGGACCGACCTGACGGATCAGGTTGAGAACTTCTAGGGTGCGCTGGTCTTCGCCGACAATTTCAGTGTCGCCAAGTTCCTGATCGAGGGCTCGGCGGGCCAGCTCGTATTTCTGCGACAGGTTGAAACGATCCTCTTCGAGGGCCTTGAGCGAAAAGGGGAGACACATCCCCCCTTCGGCCAATCCCTGGTAGACTGCGACCGCCTGCTCCCGGCAGGTCTGGTAGCCGCAGGCGCCACAATCGAGTTCGTCGCTTTCGGTGTGCTTGTTGACGGCCTGGAGAATCTGCCGAATGCTCTCGCCGCTCGGAGTGGAGAGCCGGCGGTTCTTGTTGGTGAAGGTGCGACTCAGTGCCGGCGCCGGCTCCGGGTCGAGGTAGGGGGCGGCCGATTGATAGCGGATGCCCCGGTTCTGGTGATGGTTGAAGATCAGGTTGCGCTTGGAGAAGGTGGTCAGGCGGTTGTTTTTGCCGGGCCCGCCGATGCAGCCGCCATTACAGAATCGGGCATCGACGACGCGCGGCGAAATGCGGTGGGCGGCCAGGTCACGAATAATTTCGAGAGCGTTTTCCTCCCCTTCGGTCGAGATATAGTCCGGTTTGCAGCGCTCCGACTTGATGCCGAAGGAGTGAAATGGGCCTTCGGAAATCGGAAACAGGCGCCCTTCCTGCGGGGATTGGCCGTGAAAAGCGTCATCGGGCAAACGGGTCAGGTCGATACCGCGGGTCTGAAACATCTGGCTCAGCTCCTGGTAGGTCAGGACGGTATCGATCGCACCTGCGACCTGCTCGGAGGCGATCTCGAACTTGCCGGCGATGCAGGAGCTGATGTAGATGACCTTAGTCGCGGCATGGTTGCGTGATTTGATGAAACGCCCCATCGCCACCATCGGCGAAACCAGTGGCATGAGATTTTTCAGCAACTGAGGGTAGTGGCGTTCGATCAGGTCGACGATGGTCGGGCAGTGGGTGGCTATCATCGGCGCAACCGGCGGGTCATTGGCCAGTTGCTGATAGCGATCGCTGATCAGTTCAACGCCGAAGGTTCCTTCATGGGCTTCGGAAAAGCCAAGTTTCTTCAGGCCGCTGACCAGTTGCCCCGGCCGGACGTCATTGAAAAAAGCCGGATACGAGCAGCCGAGGATTGCGATCACCGGATCGCTGGCAGCCAGCATTCGCTCGGTTTCGCCAATGCAGTCGGTGATAATTTTGGCTTGTTGCGAACAGCAGCGCAGGCATTTGCCACAGCCGATACAGCGATCGTGCAGGACTTCGGTGCTGTCCTCGCGGACCTTGATCGCTTTGACCGGGCAGTTGCGCACACAGGCGTAACACTTGCGACAGCGTTCCTTGATGGTTTTGATGGGTCCCATGATGACTCCGGCAGTCTGCAGTGGTGGTTTGACCAGTTGCGTAGCGCGGCGATTGTGCCATTTGCGGCACATCTTGGTCAATCGGAAAAATCTCAGTCGGAGGTTGGGTCAGCAGGTTTTGAAACGACCGACGCGGCCGCTGAAGTGACAGGCCGCCAGGTGGTCTGGGCCCTGCTTCGTCAGCTCCGGCCGCTGTTTTTTGCAGAGGGGCTCGGCGTAGGGGCAGCGGGGGTGGAACGGGCAGCCGGACGGCGGATCGATGGCCGAGGGGACTTCGCCTTCAAGGATCAGGCGGGAGTGGTTGCCGCGCGGATTGAGTGCGGGGATCGCGTTGAGCAATGCTTCGGTATACGGGTGACGAGGTGACTGGTAGAGTTCTTCGGCCGTTGCGAGTTCGACGATGCGACCCAGGTACATGACTGCAACCCGGTCGCTGACATGCTTGACCACCGAAAGGTCATGGGCGATGAACAGGTAGGTCAGGTTGAATTCTTCCTGCAGATCCTGCAGCAGATTGACCACCTGGGCCTGAATCGACAGGTCGAGGGCCGAGACCGGTTCATCGCAGATGATCAGCTTCGGCTTTACCGCCAGGGCTCGGGCAATGCCGATCCGCTGACGCTGTCCACCGGAGAACTGGTGGGGGTAGCGGTCGAAGTGGTCTTTGCTCAAGCCGACCTTTTCCAGCAGTTGTTCCACTTCGCGGTGTAGCTCAACGCCCCTGGCTAGGCCATGGATCAGCAGCGGCTCGCCGATGATTTCGCCGACTCGGTGCCGGGGGTTCAAGGAGGCGACTGGGTCCTGAAAGATCATCTGCATTTCCCGGCGCAGGGCCCGCAGTGGTTCTTTGGCCAGTTTCAGGACATCCTTACCCTGAAACAGGACCCGTCCCTGATCGGCTTCCAGCAGTCGCAGCAGCAGTCTGCCGGTCGTCGACTTGCCGCACCCGGATTCGCCGACCAGCCCGAGGGTCTCGCCCTGGTCAAGGGTGAAGCTGAGATCATTGACGGCCTGCAGGGTCGCATTCTGCCGTCCGAGCGGTCCGGAGCGGCTGGTAAAGGCCTTGGAGAGATTCTCAACCTGCAGCAACGGCTGTCTCATGCGTACCTCCAGCAGCGGACCTGGTGGCCGGGACTGACTTCAGTCAGGGGGGGGGCCTTGTTGCTGCAGGTGCCGAGTTTGTCCGGGCAGCGCTCTATGTAGCTGCAACCGGACGGTAAATTCCCTGGGCTCGGCACCTGGCCCTGAATC
>DATFMT010000153.1:0-5795 GCA_035266745.1 Geothermobacteraceae bacterium
ACCATAGCTTGTCAGGGTTGAGACGCATTCAACTTGGAAACTGCATAAATTCCAATGGAGAGGCCATCATCAATGGGACAGCTTCATCAGGGCAAACCTTATGACACTGAGTACCTTTACTTACAGGACTTCCCAAGATAAATTAACTTAATCCAATCAATCTGGTTGAAATGCCGACTGCAGCGGAGGCGAACTACAAGCCAATTTTTACAAAAAAACGTGCTGTCCTAGAAAAAGCACAAGGAGAAAAGTTGCTATGTCATTAATGGGTAGCTCTGGTTTGGATATCACCGAAGCAATTTCCTCTGCTATTCCTGACCCATTTTTTATTTTCGATGAGCACGGTTACTATGTTGATGTCATTGGTGGCATTGACAGAAGAAAATACCATGACGGACAGCATCTCATAGGAAAAAGAATAAAAGATGTTATGTCAGCTGAATTGGCAAATACATTCGTAAGCAAAATAAATGAAGCGATCGAAGCCCAAAAGGTCCTTACCTTTTACTACAAGCTAGCCGCAAACGACATACGAGGTTCTGAAACACTCCCTGGTCCCGAGGGAGAGCAGCGATTTAGAGCAAATATCCCGCCGATAAAATCGGTCGTTGGAAAACCACGGATGGTTGTGTGGGTTGCATTCAACATTACGGACCTCCACAACACTATTGAAGAAAAAAAGTCCCTGATAGAAAAACTCGAAAAGGCCAACAAAGAAATCAGGACCCTGCGGCAAATCTTACCGATCTGTTCCTACTGTAAAAAAATCAGGGATGACAAAGGATATTGGAATCAACTGGAGGCTTATATTCACCAGCACACGGGTACCGAGTTTACCCACGGTATCTGTGAAGAATGCGTCAAGGAACATTTTCCCAACCTGAACATTCCAAAGCATGAATAGTTTAACGGGTCGACAAATTTTCCCCAACGACCTGACAACACAAGTCCGAACTGGCAATCCAAGTAGCTACGCCTGCAACGCAGTATATCCAAGCGCGAAGGTGCCCCAAGCTGAATGCTAGGACGAGCCATTCCTCCAGGTTGCCCTTGATCTTGACCTCGGCCGCCCAAAGGAAAGCAAGACCTCTAAAACGAGGTTAGCCACCAAGTCGGCTGCTCCTTGCTTGCCAGAGCCAGGTCAGGCCATCAGACCTTGTAAAACATAATTCAAGATTCCACCATTGCGATAATAGGCCACCTCGTTCGCCGTATCGATCCGGCAGGTCACCACCAGCACGAAGCTTTCGCCAGTGGCACGCTTGACCGTCAAGGTCAGGTCCTGTCCCGGCTCGATCAGTTGACTCTGCCCCTGCAGGTCGAAGGTTTCCGAACCATCGAGCTTGAGGCTCTCCTGGTTCTCGCCCGGTTTGAACTGCAGCGGCAGCACCCCCATGCCGACCAGGTTGGAGCGATGGATCCGCTCGTAGCTCTCGGCGACGACCGCCTTGACTCCGAGCAACAGGGTTCCCTTGGCCGCCCAGTCGCGGCTCGAGCCGGTGCCGTACTCCTTGCCGGCGACAATCACCAGCGGCGTCCCGGCCTGCTGATAAGTCATGGCGGCATCGAACAGGGGCAGTTCCTGCCCCTGCGGCATCAACCTGGTAAAGCCCCCCTCGGTGCCGGGGACCATGCGGTTGCGCAGGCGGATATTGGCAAAGGTGCCGCGCATCATCACCTCGTGATTGCCGCGACGCGAGCCATAGGAGTTGAAGTCGGCCGGCTGCACACCGCGCTCGCGCAGGTAGACGCCGGCCGGGCTGCTGGCAAGGATCGATCCGGCCGGCGAGATGTGGTCGGTGGTGATCGAGTCGCCCAGTAACGCCAGCACCCGGGCGCCCTCGAAACCGTCCAGGCCCGGTCCGGCGGGATCGCGCAGCTCGAAAAAGGAGGGCTCCTTGACATAGGTTGATTCGGCAACCCAGGCGTAGGTCTCCCCTTCCGGAACCGGCAGCTCGCGCCAACTCGGCTCGCCGTGAAACACATCGGCGTACTTGGCTTTGAACATCGACGCCGAGACGGTATTGACCAGTCCGGCGATTTCGGCGTTGCTCGGCCAGATGTCTTTCAGATAAACGAGCCGATCATCCTTGCCCAGCCCGATCGGTTCACTGTTGAGATCAATCCGGGTGGTTCCGGCCAGGGCATAAGCCACGACCAGCGGCGGTGAAGCGAGCCAGTTGAGTTTTGATTGCGGGTGGATGCGCCCTTCGAAGTTGCGGTTGCCGGAGAGCACCGAACTGACCGTCATCCCCCCCGCGTCGATCGCGTCGGCAACCGGACCGGTGAGTGGCCCCGAGTTGCCGATACAGGTGGTGCAGCCGTAGCCGACGACGTTGAACCCGAGCTGATCCAGGTAGGGGGTCAACCCAGCCTTATCCAGGTAATCGGTGACCACCTTGGAGCCCGGCGCCAGGGAGGTCTTGACCCAGGGCTTTTGCACCAACCCGAGCTCGACGGCTTTTTTGGCCACCAGCCCGGCGCCCATCATGACGGCCGGATTCGAGGTATTGGTGCAGGAGGTGATCGCGGCGATCACCACGTCCCCTTGGGAGAGAGAATAGTGCTGCCCTTTCACCGCGATGGTCTTGTCGGCCTCGTCCTCCGGGATTCCCTTGATTGTGGCCTCCTTGAGCTGCTCGAGATCGACCCGGTCCTGGGGCCGTTTCGGCCCGGCCAGACTCGGCTTGACCTGATCGAGATCGAGTTCGAGCAGGTCGGTAAACTGCGGATCGGTCATCTCATCGGTCCGCCACAAACCCTGGGCCTTGGCATAGGCCTCGACCAGAGCGAGGGTCGCGGGTTCGCGACCTGAGAGCTGCAGGTAGTTGAGGGTCTCCCGGTCGATCGGGAAAAAACCGCAGGTTGCGCCATATTCGGGGGACATGTTGGCAATAGTCGCCCGGTCGGCCAGGGAGAGCTGAGAGAGACCCGGGCCGAAGAATTCGACGAACTTGCCGACCACACCGAATTTGCGCAGTTTTTCGGTGACCGTCAGCACCAGGTCGGTCGCCGTCACTCCTTCGCGCAGCTTGCCGAGGAAGCGGAAGCCGACCACCTCGGGGATGACCATCGAGATCGGCTGGCCGAGCATCGCCGCTTCGGCCTCGATCCCGCCGACCCCCCAGCCGAGCACGGCCAGGCCATTGATCATGGTGGTGTGGCTGTCGGTGCCGACCAGGGTGTCGGGGTAGGCGACTTTTTCGCCATCCCGCTCATGACTCCAGACCGTCCTGGCGAGGTATTCGAGGTTGACCTGATGGCAGATGCCGGTTCCCGGCGGCACGACACGGAAATTGTCGAAGGCGAGCTGCCCCCAACGCAAAAAGGCATAGCGCTCGCGGTTGCGCTCCATCTCCTTGTCGACATTGAACTGGAAGGCCTCGGGCATGGCGTACTGATCAACCATGACCGAATGGTCGATGATGAGATCGACCGGGATCTGCGGATTGATCTGTTTCGGGTCACCGCCGGCCCGCTTGACCGCGTCGCGCATGGCGGCCAGGTCGACGACCGCCGGCACCCCGGTAAAATCCTGCATCAGCACCCGGGCCGGCGCGAAGGCAATCTCATGGCTGGAGCGCCGTTCCTTCTGCCAGTCGACCATCGCCACGATATCAGCAGGGCTGACATGCTCACCGGCCTGGTTGCGCAGCAGGTTTTCCAGCAGCACCTTGAGGGTGAACGGCAAGCGGTCGACGCTGCCAAGGCCGGCTTCGCGAACCGCGTCGATGGCATAGTATCTATAGCTGTCGGTCCCGACCTGCAGGGTCCGGCGGGCTTTGATGAGGGGCGTTGTAGCTGAACTCATGATGGACTCCTTTGCTGGATTTTTTTCTCCCATCCATTCTACCAGAACCATGGAGAATCGCTCGTGACTTGCCATGACGCAGTATCTCTGCTATCAAAGTGAGCGAACCGACAGGGGATCAATATTATGGAAACCATCAAACAGCTCTTCGATCAAACCTTCATGAATATCAGCCTTGGCCGGGTCGCCGCCGCCCTCGGTCTGCTGTTGCTCGCCCTGCTCGGCAAAAAACTCGCCGGCCAGTTATTCGTCCGCGTTCTGCAACCGATCGCCGCCCGGACTCGATCCGAGTACGACGACCGCATGCTCGAGGCGCTGCGCAAACCGGCCGAGTTGCTGGTGGTGATTGCCGGGCTGTTCGTCGCCGTGCAGGTGCTGCAGCTGCCGAGCGAGCCGATCAACCTCAAGCTGTTCGCTCACGCCCTGCTCAAGATGCTGATCACCTTTTGCGTCGGCTGGGCTTTGTTCAACCTGGTCGGGGTACTGGAACTGTGGCTCTCGCGCTGGACCGGCAGCACCGAGACCACTCTCGACGACCAGCTGCTGCCGTTCATCCGCAAGAGCCTGCGTGCCTTCGTGGTGGTCATGGCGATCGTCATGGCGATCCAGAACCTCGGCTACTCGATTTCCGGGCTACTCGCCTCGCTCGGCATCGGCGGGCTGGCGGTGGCCCTGGCCGCCAAGGACGCGCTGTCGAATATCTTCGGCTCGGTGATGATCCTGCTCGACCGCCCCTTTAGCGTTGGCGACTGGATCAAGGCCGGCGACATGGAGGGGACCGTAGAGGAGATCGGGTTCCGCTCAACCAAGATCCGCACCTTTGCCAAAACCCTGATCTGCGTCCCCAACAACGTCATCGCCAACCTGCCACTCGACAATTTCTCCCGCATGCCGAAGCGGCGCATCAAGCTGACCATCGGCGTCACCTACGCCACCACGCCAGAGCAGATACGCACTGCGGTGGAAAGAATTCGTGAGTTGCTGCGCACCCATCCGGCCATCGACCAGGAGTTCTGGCTGGTCAACTTCACCGATTTCGGTGCCTCGTCGCTCGACATCATGGTCTACTGCTTTACCCGCACCACGGTCTGGGAGGAATACCTCGATGCCAGGCAGGATCTCAATCTACAGATCATGGACTTGCTGGAGGGGATGGGGCTGGAGATCGCTTTTCCGAGCCGGACGATCTACCTGCAGCAGAAGGAAGGGGAGATGCAGTCTGCAGAGCGGTGAGCAGCTTGCTCACAACGCGAAGGAGTTGTGTTTGACAGAAATTCGCTACGGGCTTCGCGCCTGCGGCGCGCCTGACCGTCCCTCCCTGCCTGCGATACTTTCGTGCAGCAGGAAATACAGCCTTTGCAGAAACTCGCTCTTTCCCAGCCGGCAAATTTCCGCTACTATTTAACCCTGCTGCCGCCAGATGGTTCGTGTGCGGTTCAGCTGGTTCATGTGTCATTGGTAACAAGTCACTTGGGAGTCTTTTCGTGACGGTCATGCTCAGGGGAAACGAGATTTTTGCTGCCTGCAGGGTGCTGTTCGGCCCCGACATCCAGCTTTCACATGAATTTCTTACCTACCTGCAGGCCAGCGGTGCCCGCTCGGCCTACCGGCAGCGCGCCAAGGAAGTTCATCCCGACCTGGTCGCCGGCGCGAATGAGCAAGTGCGCAAGGAGCATTCACGGTTGTTCAGGCAACTGGCCGAGGCCTTCGATCTGGTCACCGGGTTTCTCGAGTCGCGAGCTGTGACTCCCCACTGCTCACCTGCCGCAGCAAAGAGCGCTCCCCAAAGCCAACAGCCGCCACATCGGGAGAGCCACAAGCGCGCTGACCGGACCGGCTATTTCCGTGGCGGCGTTCCTGCTCGACCGATGCAGATCGGTCTCTATCTCTATTACCGCGGGGCGATTTCCTACCGCGAGCTGATTGAGGCGCTCCTCTGGCAGCGCAAGCAGCGCCCCAGCATAGGCAACATCGCCTGCAGCTG
>DATFMT010000154.1:0-9261 GCA_035266745.1 Geothermobacteraceae bacterium
CGCAGAATAAAATTTTCGTAATTCGGTCTCTGTGCCTTCTTTGGTAAACCCAGAATTTTTTACGTAAAAGAACAAGACCAGGAAACAATCCGCAGATTAAGCAGATTTTAAGGCCCAGATCAAATGGTTTAAATCTATGGAAATCTGCGCAATCAGTGGATCAAGAAGGTTAGGTCAGGTTTTGGGGTTGGTGTTTCCCGGTACTCTTTGTGACTGTGGTGTGCCGGTTTTATCTGGCGATGGTCTTGAAAAGGAATAGCAAATGAACGTTACATTGTCCCGGAGACAATTGATATGAACGCAGCGATTCGCTGGATGGCCCGTAATCATGTCGCCGCCAACCTGCTGATGCTGGTCTTTATCGTCGGTGGCATCATCCTCGGTTTCTCGGTCAAGCAGGAGGTTTTTCCCGAGGTGACCCTCGACAAGATCATGGTCACGGTCGCCTACCCGGGCGCCGGTCCGGAAGAGGTCGAGGAAGGGGTGATCCTGAAGATCGAGGAGAACCTGACCGGGGTCGACGGCATCAAGCAGCTCAAGGCCCAGGCCGCCGAAGGGATGGGCACCGTCACCGCCGAGATCTACCCCGATTTCGATGCCAACCAGGCGCTGGCCGACATCAAGACCGAGGTCGACCGGATCACGACCTTCCCTCTGGACGCCGAGGAACCGGTCATCACCAAGCTGCTCAACCGCCGCGAGGTGATTTCGGTGGTGCTCTACGGCGACCTGCCCGAGCGGAGTCTGCGCGAGCAGGCGGAACGGGTGCGCGACGACCTGCTCAACCTGCCGCAGATCACCCAGGTCGACCTCTCCGGGGTCCGCGACTACGAGATCGCCGTCGAGATTCCCGAGGAGAACCTGCGCCGCTACGGTCTGACCCTCGACCAGGTCGCCAGCCGGATTCGGGCCGCCTCGCTCGACCTGCCGGGCGGGACGATCAAGACCACCGGCGGCGATATCCTGATCCGGACCAAGGAGCGGCGCTACGACGGTCCCGGCTACGAGACGATCGCCATCGCCGCCAAGCCGGACGGGACCATGCTGCTGCTCGGTGAGATCGCCAAGGTCCGGGACGGCTTTGCCGAGACCGACACCGCGGCCCGCTTCGATGGGCTGCCGGCGGCAATGGTTAAGGTCTTCCGGGTCGGCAAGCAGAAGCCGAACGAGATCTCGCAGCTGGTGCTGAACTATGTCGAACAGCGCCGGGCTCAGCTGCCGGAAAGCGTGCAGATCGCCAGCTGGAACGATACCACCGAGCTGTTCAAAAGCCGCCGCGACCTGCTGTTCAAGAACGCCAAGTACGGCCTGGCGGTGGTCTTCATCATCCTCGGCCTGTTTCTTGAGATCCGCCTGGCGTTGTGGGTCATGCTCGGCATCCCGATCTCTTTTTGCGGCGCCCTGCTGTTCATGCCGGCGACCGACGTCTCGATTAACATGATCTCGATGTTCGCCTTCATCATGGCACTGGGGATCGTCGTCGACGACGCCATCGTCGTCGGCGAGAACGTCTATGAGCACCGTCAGCTGAACAAGATCTATCCGCAAGCGGCCGAGGATGGCAGTATCGAGGTCGGCCGGCCGGTGGTCTTCTCGGTTCTGACCACCGTGGCGGCTTTCGCCCCGCTGCTGTTCACCGGCGGCATGCTCGGCAAGTTCATCTCGGTGATCCCGAAGATCGTCATCAGTATCCTGCTGGTCTCGCTGGTCGAATCGCTGTTTGTGCTGCCGGCCCATCTCTCCCTCGGCAAGCGGCGCAAGCTCGACAAGGGGCTGCTCGGACGCATCGACCGGACCCGGCGCTGGTTCGGCGCCCAGCTGGATCGTTTCATCGCCGGGCCCTACGCGCGGTTTCTCGATCTTTGCCTGCGTTATCGTTATGCCACCATCGCCGGCGGTTTCGCCCTGCTGCTGATGGGTGTTGGACTGGTCGGCGGCGGCATCCTCAAGTTCACCTTTATGCCCGAGGTCGACGGCGACCTGGTGACGGTCAACCTGGAGTTGCCACCGGGGACGCCGGTCGAGCAGACCGACCAGGTGGTGCGGCAAATCCTTGCCGCCGGCGACCAGGCGATCGCCGAATTCGATGCCAAGCGCCCAGAGGGAGATTCGGTGCTGCGCCACGTCTATGCCCTGGTCGGCGGCACCATGATGGAGGCCGGCCCGGTCGGCGGCAGCGGCTCGAGTGCTTCGAATGTGGCCAATCTGCTGATGATGCTGACCCAGAGCGAGAAGCGCGGTGTACCGGCGGCCCAGATCAGCAACCGCTGGCGGGAGCTGGTCGGCGAGGTGCCGGGGGTTGAAACTTTGACCTTCTCCTCCAACCTGGTGCGGCTCGGCGCCAATATCGACATCCAGCTCGCCCACGAGGATTTCGCCGTCCTCGACCAGGTCTCGCAGCGGATCAAGCAGGCGCTGGCCGGTTATCCGGGGGTCGGCGACGTCACTGACAACTACAGCCTTGGCAAGCAGGAGCTCAAGCTCCGCCTGACCCCGGCGGCGCGGACCCTGGGGATCAGCGAGCAGGAACTTGGCCGTCAGCTGCGCGCGGCGTTTTACGGCAGCGAGGCGTTGCGCCTGCAACGCGGGCGTAACGAACTGAAGGTGCTGGTCCGTTATCCTGAGGCAGACCGGCAGCACCAGTGGAGCCTGGAGACCATGCGCATCCGTACCCCGGGCGGCGGCGAGCTGCCACTGCTGCAGGCGGCGACCATCGAACCGGGCCGCGGCTACTCGCAGATCAACCGCAGCGATCGCAAGCGGGTCATCAACGTCACTGCCAGCGTCGACTCCAAGCGCGCCAACACCCAGGAGATCCTCGCCCAGCTGAAGGCCGGCCTGTTGCAGGACCTGACCCATGACTACCCGGGACTGACCTTCAATATGGAAGGAGAGCAGAAGGAACAGGCCGAGTCGCTCGATACCATGAAGCGTGGCTTTCTGCTCGCCCTGTTTGCGATCTTTGCCCTGCTGGCGATACCGCTGCGCAGCTACAGCCAGCCGCTGCTGATTATGGCGGCGATTCCCTTCGGCATCGTCGGCGCCCTGCTCGGCCACCTGATCATGGGCTACAACCTCTCGATCCTCAGCATGTTCGGTATCGTCGCCCTGGCCGGGGTGGTGGTCAACGATTCGCTGTTGCTGATCGACTACGCCAACTTCATCCGCCGCGGCGGCGAGGAACTGATGCCGACCCTGCTGCAGGCCGGGCAGCGACGCTTCCGGCCGATCCTGCTGACCTCGCTGACCACCTTCGGCGGCCTGATGCCGATGATCCTCGAGACCAGCGTCCAGGCCCAGTTCCTGATCCCGATGGCAATCTCGCTCGGCTTCGGCATCATGTTCGCGACCGGTATCACCCTGCTGCTGATCCCGGCGCTCTACCTGATCCTGGAAGACGTCCGGCGCCTGTTCGGGCTGCGTGAGAGCCATGGAGATCATGCGGACGAGCTGGTCGTGAGTGATTGAAGCGGAACCATGAGAGGAGCGGAATCTTGAACCGGGAGTGCGTCGGAAACTTGTTTCAGCATCGGCTGTCGATCGGCCCGGAGTCGATCGACAGCAACGGCCACGTCAACAACATCGAATATGTGCGCTGGATGCAGGAAGCGGCGCTTGCCCACTCTGCGGCGCGGGGGTTGACCGACGAACTCTACGCAGAGCTCGGCGCGACCTGGGTGGCGCGTTCCCACTTCATCGAATACCTGCGGCCGGCGTTTGCCGGTGATGGTTTGCTCATCGAGACCTGGATCGCCGATTTTGCTCGCAGCCGCTCAACGCGCAAATACCGCTTTGTCCGCGAGGCGGATGGGTTGGAGCTGGCCCGTGCCGAGACCCTCTGGGTCTATGTCAGTCGCAAGACCGGGCGACCGCTGCCGATCCACCAGCGGGTGGCCGACCTGTTCATGGCGGGTTAGACAGCCTGCGACAACTGCCGTCGAAGGCGAAACAATGAGCCTTGAAAAGTCATTGACATGGGGGCACGGGTTGTCAAGGATGGATTCGGATGATCGGCACGCTCCCCGGCAGGGTCTGGTTGTGCCTGATCCGTGAAGTCAGACACGATCCGTGTCCAAAGGATTCTGCTTTTGACCGCAGTTTTTCCACGACAACAGCCATGCGAATATCAGCAACCGGAACAGCCGCGCGAACTGCTGCTGCTGCTCTGCTTTACGGTCTTCTGGTCGGTGCTCAACGGCACCATGTTCAACGTCGCCGTGCCGGATATCGCCGGCGAATTCCGGCTGACGGCGGCCGCAGTGAGCTGGGTGGTGACCGGCTACATTGCGGTCTTTGCCCTTGCTGCGACCACCTACGGCAAGCTGGCCGATCATTACCCGGTCCGCCGTCTGATGACGATCGGCCTGCTGCTTTTCAACTTCGGCGCCCTGCTCAGCCTGGTAGCGCCCTGGTATCCGCTGCTGGTTGCCGGCCGGTTGGTTCAGGCCGCCGGGGGTGGGGCGATTCCGGCCCTGGTGATGATCAGCGCCACCCGTTACGCCCGGGTCGAGCAGCGCGGCCAGGTTCTCGGCGCGGTCGGTGCGACCGTCGCGGTCGGTATGGGGCTTGGCCCCCTGGTCGGTGGCCTGCTGGCCGGTTTTTTCCACTGGCGCTGGCTGTTTCTGCTCTCATTCGCCACCTTGCTGGTGATTCTGCCGCTACGCCGGACGCTGCCCACGGAGTCGTCCCGCCCCGGGGAGTTCGACCTGGCCGGAGCCCTGCTGCTGGCCGCTGGCATGACCCTGTTCCTGCTGGTCCTGACCGGACACTCGGCGTGGCTCTTGCTGCCAGTGCCGCTGCTCGGTTCTTGGTTGAAAGCTCACCTGTCGCGCAGCCCGACCCCATTTTTACCGCAGCGGCTGCTGGGCGAGGCGCTGTTTCGCCGCGCCCTGCTGGTCACCTGCCTGTCGCTTGGCGCCATGTTCGGCCTGCTGTTTGCCGTGCCGTTGCTGCTGCGCCAGTTGTTTGCCCTCGAGACCATCTCCATCGGTCTGGTGATCTTTCCCGGGGCCCTGTTCGCTGCGCTGGCCGGCCTGATCGGTGGACGGCTGGTTGACCGCCTTGGCGTCTACCCGATTGCCCTGGCCGGGCAGGGGTGTCTGGCCGTCAGCCTGCTGCTGCTTGGCGCCCTGGGGAACCGTTCTCCGCTGCTGGTCACCCTGATCCTGGTTTTCAGTTATGCCGGCTTCGCCCTGTTGCAACCGGCCCTCGGCAAGACGGTGTCGCTGGTCCTGCCGGCCGAGCAGGTCGGCATCTGCATGGGGATCTACAACCTGACCTATTTCCTTTCCGGAGCAGTTGGAACCGCCCTGGCCGGCGGCCTGATCAGTCTGCTGGGTGCGGCGCCGGTGCGCGCCTTTGCGACGGTTTTCGCTGGCGCCGCGCTCGGACCGCTTGCGTCCATGGTCGTTTTTCGGCAGAGCTTCGCCAGGCTGGAAACGGATAAGGTCAAGGTGGAAAACTAGGAGTAAAAAGCGCCCCTGCTCTTGCTACGGTGGGGGGAGGTTTCCGGCTGTCTCATCGCCCCGGCAGGGCCCGGTGCCAGCGTTTGTTGATAGGAGCAGAGTTTGGCAGTATCGATAACAAACCCCTGTCGCGAGCGACAGGGGTTTGTTATGGCTTGGTTGGAAAACGGCGGTTAGCGGGCTGCTTCGTCAAGCATGTAGTTGAGCAGCTCGACGACGACCTTGACGTCCGCCTTGGTCATGTCGGAATCGGGTTTACGCAGCATTTTGATGCCGTAAGCCCGGGTCGCGCCACGGTCGAAGATCCCGCCGGTAATCGGGGCGATCCCGGTCTGGATTGCGATAGCGGCGCGTTCCAGTGAGTGACACTTGACACATTTCACCGCCATGAGTTTGTACGCGTCCTGCATCTTTTGCGGGTAGCTCGTCACGTCAAACTTGGTCGCGTCGCCCTGGCCAATGACGACGAACTTGGCCTCGGCACTGGCGGCCAGCAGCATTAGGGCTGCAACGAGCAGGGCCATCTTTTTCATATCAGAACCTTTCTTGAGCAGGTCTTTCGGTCATGGCGATCAAACCCAATGCCGGGTTGATCAGCCGTTATGTGCGACGCTCAGAACGAGAACGCGATATTGAAGGCAGCCTCTTTTTCGGTCGCGCTCGGAGCCTCAGTGTGGACGTATTCCAGGGCCAGACGCAGGTTCTGCAGCACGGCATAGGTCACGGACGGGATGTAACGTCTGGTGATGCCGTCGGTGTCGACATCCTGATACTCGAAACGGAATGCCGGGATCAGGTTGGAGCCGACCAGGTACTGGGCCTGGGCCAGGTAGAAACGGGCTTCGGCTTCATTGCCGAGTCCGTCGGTGTCATCGTCATGGCCAAAGGTGCCGCTGAGCCGCATTTTGAAACGCTTGTAGAGAATCTCGCTTTCGAGTCCGGCGCGATAAAAGTCGTTGTTGCCGGCTGCATCAGAGCCGCTATAGCCGAAGCCGCCGAAGGTCAGGGCGAGGAAGTCCCAGATGCTATCCTTGTCGAGATCAACTTCCGGTTCCTTGCCAAGAAAATCAATGCCGCCGATGCGGAACGACAGGTGGCCATAGTACTCTTTGGTGTCTTGAGCATCGTCATTGCCGCCGTCGGTTCCGTCGGCAACGCCGGCAGCGAGAAACAGCCGCGGGGTGACGACAGAGTTGATCTCTACGGCCCCCTGACGGCGTGAAATTCGGAACGGGTTGCTGCCAATGACCATTGAGTTGTGACCGAAGCCCTTCAGCGAGGAACGGTCATTCGATTTCCACAGGCTCAGTTTGGGCTTGAATTTGCCGACCTTGATGTTGAGCGGGGTATTGGCGACATGGCGGAACTGGACCGACACATCGCCGATCGAAGACGAGGAGAGCTTGTATTCGCCCCAGAAGCCGGCCAGTTGCCGGAAGTTGCCGGCGGCAAACATCTCCAGCTCGGTTTCAGCGACGAGGTCAAGTTTCGGATCACTATCACTATTGTAGACCGACTCAATCTGGCCCATCAGCGCAACCGGCAGAACCTCGGGCAGGCCGCTCAGGTACATGGCCTCGGCCTGTTTTTTCTGCTCCGGGGTCATGTCGGGTTTGACCTGGGACTGGGCGGGGAGTTTGCCCGGCCAGACAAAACTGTTTTTCTCAAAGGCGTCGCCGAACTCGTTACGTTCAGGGAAAATAACATGGCAAGTGGAACATTCGGTTTTATACAGCCGGGAGAAAGCCGGAATTGCCAGGGCCGAGTTAGCCAGCAGCCCGGTCAAGAGCAGAGAAACACAAAGAGTAACCAGAAAAGAACGAAAACGCATGGAACCTCCTGAAAAGAAAATGAACTGAGCAATGGCTTGAGAGGATCACCGGCCCGATATGCCCTGACCCCAGCCAAGCATGAAAAATTTGGCCTTCTATTTGCAGCTATTGGGCCAAACTCCCGTGAGCTGGTGAGCGCTAGCAATTTAGGTTACTTACGCCGCTCTCCTCGGCGCGGGAGGCGAACGATTCGGTTTTTGCACGGAGATTACGCAGAATGGCTGGGTTGATGTGCAGTTTTATGTCAGCTCCGGCGTCGTTTCCAGGCTATAATCGGGCGGTCGGGGTCATGCGTTTCCGGCTGGGTTGAACGACTTGAGATCAGAGGGGTTACAATGTTTCGCCATCTGCAACTGAAATTCAAACTGACACTGCTGTTTCTCGTGATGGCGGTCATCGTGGCTATCACCGGTTTTTTCGGGCTCTGGGGGCAGTCCCAGAGCAAGGCCCTGCTCGAACAACAGAAAAGTCTGGCCGCCCAGGAAAAACTTGCCGTCCTGATGAAGGTCACCCTGCAAGGGGCGCGCGTCAATCTGCTCGAGGCGTCGATGGCCCAACCTGGTACCGATGAGTTCGAAAACAGCAAGATCGACTATGAGCTCAAGCGTGACAGTTTTGACAGTTATTGTTCGATCCTGCTCAAGGGACACCCCCGCCTGCACATCCTGCCGGCGGTTACCGGCAGCCTTTTGGCCAAACGGATTGTCAAGGTCCGCGAGGCCTTTCAATCCTACGACCAGGTCGCTATGCAGGTGCTCGCAACCAGGGAAGGGCAGCTGGCCGGGGCGGCGGATGACGGGAGGCTCAACCAGCTGCTGCGCGAAGAGCTGCCACAGGTGGTGGATGCCGTCTCGGTGACCGTGGATGATCTGCTCGTCGAAGTCGGCAGCCTTGCCTCGCAGCATGACATCGCCGTTGCAGAGGTCCAGCACCGGTCCAATGTCACCTTTACCGCGGTGATCTTCGGGGCGATTTTGCTGGCCATTGTCCTCGGCCTGCTGGCCACGCGGTCAATTCTGACCCGGATCAACCTGCTGGTTCGCTCGCTCAAACAGGGGGCCGAAGGGGATCTGACCGCTAAGGTCCGGGTCGACTCCGCAGATGAATTGGGACGACTCGGTGACGATTTCAACCATATGTTGGAGAAGCTTTCGGCCATGCTGGCCAAGGTCAAGCGGTCGAGCGCCGATCTTGGCAGTATCGGTGGCCGCATTCAGTCCGCCTCACGGGAGGTGATCGTCACCGCCGAGGTCCAGCAGAAGGGGATCGATGAGACTTCGGCGGCTATTCTTAGCATCAACGAGTCCCAGCAGGGAATCAGTACTGCTGTAGAGACCTTGTCGCGCTCGGCGGATGATACCTCCGCTTCCATTCACAATATGACCAAAAGTGTCCAGGGGGTGGCCAAGAATACCGGCTCACTGGCCGGTTCGGTTGCTCAGGTCAGTTCCGCCATCTCCGAAATGGATGCGACCATCCGGCAGATCGAACAAAACGCGGATGATCTCAAGGCCGCTTCCATGACGACCGCTTCTTCCATAGCCGAAATGGACGCGAGTATCCAGGAGGTGGAGAAGCGGGCTCAGGAGACGGCACAGATCTCCGAGGCGGTGCACGAGGATGCCGAAACCGGCCGGAAATCGGTCCAGGCAACGATCCAGGGCATTCAGGAAATCCGCCAGGCCTCCCAGGCTGCCGCTGATTCTATTGGCCAGCTCTCCCAAAGCGTCGACGATATCGGATTGGTGCTGTCGGTGATTACTTCGGTGACCGAGGAGACCCGCCTGCTGTCACTCAATGCTTCGATTATCGCCGCTCAATCGGGCGAACATGGCAAGGGCTTTGCCGTGGTTGCCAACGAGATCCGTACCCTGGCCGAACGGACCAATGCCTCAACCCTGGAAATCGATGAACTGATCAGCCGGGTGCAGGAAGAGACCCGCCGGGCGGTGCAAACCATCCGG
>DATFMT010000155.1:0-3059 GCA_035266745.1 Geothermobacteraceae bacterium
GGCGATCTTGCCGCCGACCGGACGGATCAGGGCGCCGATGAAGGGGCCCATCCAGGCGAACATCAGAGCACTCGGACCGTTGAGATTCAGAGTGTTGTGGGTCAGCACACCGTCGACCATGATATGCGAAAAGCCGAAGATGACCTTGATCGACAGGGCGAACGCCGCCGAGTAGCCGATGAAGGAACCGAAGGTCATGGTGTAAATGACAGTCATCGCCCAGGTATGTTTGTTGTTGAAAATTTTGTACTGGCGGTTCAGATTTTCGCGCAGACCGCCACTGGTCAGGTGCTTCATGCCATAGACGGTAGCGGCGATCACCAGCGGTAGGACGATCCATTTGCTCAACAGGCCGAGTCCGACCGGCGGCGGCAGCATCAGGTAAAGTCCGGCGATGGAGGTCACGAAGGCGATCAGCAGCAGGCCGATGATCATCGCGAACGACTTGGGGGTCGAGGCGAGTTTGGGAGTGACGGTGTCGGTGGTGATGTTGTTCATGCCGAAAAAGCCGGCGAAAGCCAGCGGAATCAGCAGGATCAGCCAGATATAGCCGGCGTTATGGATGAAGGTCTCGGTCCCGGCGGGAATCTTGCCGATCAAAGTGCCGCTGGTGTTGACCAGGGTCTGCGAGGTGCCGCCGAACAGACCGAAGGTCATCGATAGCGGAATCAGGATCTGCATGGTGGTGACGCCGAAGTTTCCGAGCCCGGCATTTAGCCCCAGCGAGGTTCCCTGGACCCGCTTGGGAAAGAAGAAGCTGATGTTCGACATCGACGAGGCGAAGTTGCCGCCGCCGATCCCGGAGAAGAGCGCCAACAGGTAGTAGATCTCGATCGGCGTAGCGCGGTTCTGCAGGGCGATGCCAGTACCGACCGCCGGGATCATCAGCAGCGCGGTGGTCAGAAAGATGGTGTTGCGCCCACCGGCGATGCGGATCAGAAACGAACTCGGTATCCGCAGCGTCGCCCCGGTCAGGCCGGCAATCGCCGACAGGGTAAAGAGCTGGGACTGGCTGAACGGATAGCCGAGGTTGATCATCTGAACGGTGATGATCCCCCAGTAAAGCCAGACGGCGAAGCCGCAGAGCAGGCTGGGAATCGAAATCCACAGGTTACGGGTAGCAATTTTCTTCCCTTCGGAATTCCAGAACTGCTCGTCCTCGACATCCCACTTATCCAGATTGATTGACATGGTGTTTACTCCTTGAGGGCATCTGCAATAACAGTGAATTTATCCTGCTCAATTTTCTGCATATCTTTCGGGTGTTTTTCTTTCATCAGTTTGCTGACCGTGAGTTGCATCCAGAGCAGGCAGACCAGCGACAGGCCACACATGAAGATCCAGCAACTGGTCCAGAGTCCGGTCCATTCAAGCAGGTAGCCAAAGATGATCGGACAGAAAAACCCACCCAGTCCGCCCAGGACGCCAACCATGCCGCCGACCACCCCGACCTCGTCGGGGAAGTAGTCGGGGATCAGCTTGTAAACGGCTGCCTTGCCGATCCCCCAGATGCTGCCGAGCATGATGATCAGGATGGCAAAAATCCAGACGTTGGCTTGAAAGAAGATCCGCGTCACCCCCTTGGCCAGCAGCTCCTTCTTCTTGACCGTCTGCCCGACCTCGACCACCGGCTCCTGCCAAGCCTGCTTGGTCGGCAGAATCAGCATGCCGGAATCGAAGGACTCGAGGATTTCCGGTTTGAGCTTGACGGCATAGCTCTGGCTGCCGACGCTGATCGAGTCGCCGCTGACCGCGGTAACGACACCCCCTTTTTTCGCCATCACGCCCCGTCCCGGCGAGTAGATATCCATCTTCGGAATGGTCACCAAAAAACTGATGACCACCGAAGCGCCGAGCACCCAGAACATGATGGTCCGCCCGCCGAACTTGTCGGAGAGCCAGCCACCCAGGGCCCGGATCACACCGGAGGGGAGGCTGAACATCGAGGCGAACAGGCCGGCGGTCACCAGAGGCAGGTAATAGACGTTGACGAAGTAGGGGACCAGCCACTGGGAGAAGGCGACAAAGCAACCGAAGACCAGAAAGTAGTAGAGTCCGAAGCGCCAAACCCGGACATTCTTCAGCGGCGTCAGCATCTCAATGAAAGATTTGGTCGAGGAGGCGGGTTTTTTGTTCTCGGAAAAGATGAAGAAGATCACCCCCATCGCCGCCAGCATGATGGCGTAGTAGACCGGCAACTCCCGCCAGGCTTCGAGGTTCGAGCCGTTGTTGGTCAGGCGATTGAGCAGAGTCGGAGCCAACAGGGTGGTCAGCGCTGCACCAGCGTTGCCGGCACCGAAGATTCCCAGCGCGGTCCCCTGACGTTCACGCGGGTACCAGACCGAGGAAAAAGCAATACCGATGGAAAAACTGACCCCGGCCAATCCGAAACCGAAGCTGCACAGGGCAAAGCTATAGAAGCTGTCCGCCTTCGACAACAGAAACATCGGAATGGCACAGAGAAACAACAGAGTGCCATAAACCGGTTTACCGCCGAACTTGTCGGTCAACATGCCGGCCGGCAAGCGGAAGACCGAGCCAGTCAGGACCGGGATCCCCATCAACCAGCCGATTTCGATCGGCCCCCATTTAAAGACCTGGTTGTCGGCCAGAAAGGTGACCAGGACACCGTTGAACATCCAGGCGGCAAAACAGACCGTAAAGGCCAGGGTGTTGAGAAACAGGACCTTGTGGGATGCAGCCGTGGCTTTTTGTTCCATCATAGAGAGCGCCCTTTTCCGCTTGCAATCCGGCCGATAAAAATTTGCGTACCGGTCTCGTTGAACATCCTTTAGCCTTGGCTGCGCTGGCGATACCAGACCACGACCTGGTGAGGACGGGTCAGGTAACCGAGCGGCACGCTGATCACATGAACCAGCCGCGAGAAGGGGAAGACCGCGATCAGCAAAAAGGCGTTGAAGGCATGCAGCTTGACCACCGTCGGCAGCACCGCGAGGTGCTGGACCTCCGGCTGCAGCAGGACCAGCGAACGCAGCCAGGGTACTGCGGTGTGCAGATACCAGACCCCCCCCCAGCGCAGACTGAAGGCGATGATCACG
>DATFMT010000156.1:0-12586 GCA_035266745.1 Geothermobacteraceae bacterium
CATAGGGAGCGAGGTTCTTGTCGATATCGACCCCGCTGACCGAGACCACACCTGAATAAGCGGCCGGGTAAACCGGCAGGCTACTGCTGGCATTGCCGGCCGCAGCAATGACGAAGACACCCGAAGCGTGCAGTTGGCTAAACAGATCCTGCTCGGCCTGCGAGTAGCCTCCGCCCCCCAGGCTGAGGTTGATGATTTCGGCCGGCCGACCCGGCACGGTTCCCGCGTCATTGCTCAAGCCGGCGGCGTAGCGAACCCCCTGCATGACATCGTAGCTGGTTCCCGCTCCGGCGCCGAGCACCCGCACCGGCATGAGCAGCGCAGCCCAATCGACCCCGGCCATGCCGAGCGTATTGTTCCCCGCCGCACCGACAATACCGGTCGTATGGGTCCCGTGGAAGGAACTGGAACCGTCGGGCAGATCCCGACCGCCCGGATCAGTGGGGTCAGGATCGATACCGTCACCGTCGGCGCCGACAATCGGATCGGCTACGAAATCATAGCCGGGACAGTTATCAGCCGGTGTGCAGAGCCTCCCCGTCAGATCGGGATGGTTCATCAGTACACCGGTATCCAGGACGGCCACCACGACAGCGGGATCGCCGGTCGTAAGTTCCCAGGCCTGCGGCAAATTGATCTGTGCCAGGTTCCATTGAGCAGAGAAGAGCGGATCGTTTGGCACCAGCTGCGGGCTGCGGATGTAGTTGAGGTCGGCGCTGACAACATCGGCACGGCGGCGCAGGGTCTTGACCCGGTCAAGAGTTTCACGTTTGGCTTGCCGTATCGCACTCTCTGCCCCCTTGCTGCGCCGGCCGATTTCCGGCATGCTCAGTGTCTTAACGGACATGCTTGGTGCCAGACGAAACAGCATCGGCTCGCCAGGTTGTCCGGCCTTGGGGACCAGCCCGAGACTGGCATTACGCTCGGAAAGGGCCTGCGGGGTGATCGTGCCGGCGGTCACAACGGGCTCCCGAAAACGGACAATAACCTCGCCGGGGACGAAGTCATCCTCGATACGTAGGGCTGCAGAGGGAACGGCCGCAGCTGTCTGACCAATCGTGAGCACATAGTTGGAGCCGGAAACGAATGCGTAGACCTGCAGGTAATAATCGCCGCTGGTCAGCACAGTGATGGATTCCTGACGGCCCAACCCTTGCGAGGTCTGGACATCGAGTAAGGTGGTTGGATCGAGCAGGAACAGGTCGAGGTCGGGATTGGCGGCATTGGTTTCATCACCGTCATGATCGGCGATGGTCAGAGTGACGGTCTGCCCGGCGGTCAGGAAGATTCGATACCAGTCCTGAAGATCGGGAACACTGGCAAATCGATCGCCGGCAACTCCGGTGGCCACCGCCGAGGCATAACCGCCAAGGGCCACAGGGTTGGACAATTGTTGGGCGTCGGCAGGGGCATCGTTGGCGACAAACGGCGCCAGCGGGTCATTGGTATCGAGATCGACGGCACTCCCGGCAGCGGCGGTGATGGTGCCGCTGATACTGAAGGTCGCGGGAGGTGCGCCTCCCGCCGTGAAGGAGCGGGTCGGTGTATCCGAACTACAGCCGTTGAGCATGGCAAGCAGGAGCAAACCACCGCAGAGGATCAAGCATTTTTCGCGCAAAGACATGGATTCCCCCCGGGAGAGACAAGTTAAAACAGTTTAAGCAGGATAAATCAGCCCCGCCTGCAAAAGCAAGGGGGCCGTGACCAGTGACCAGTGACCAGTCACCAGTTACGCTTAATTCACTTTTTCTTGTTGAGCCGCTTGTTCAGCGTCTGTCGCCCCATACCCAGCAATTTGGCGGCCATCCCCTGATTCCCCTTGGCGCGGGCCATAGCCTGCTCGATGAGATAGGCTTCGACTTCGGCGATGGTCGGGAAATGACCGAACAGTTCGATGAGCGGGTCCAGCTCCACATTCGAACGAGCCCCCGAAGTGACGGTATCGCTTCCGGGGGACTGATCACCGATCACATGGCGAAACGATTCCATGGAGAGAACGCCTCCGGTGTGACGGGCGACAGCGTCGAAGACCATTGCCTCGAGTTCCCGGACATTGCCGGGAAAAGAGTAGAGCGCCAACAATACCGCAAGTTCGCGGGGCGGGGTCGGTCTCTTTTTGTTCAGGGTTACCGCAGCCTGATCGAGAAAATGATCGAGCAGCAGGGGAATGTCCTCGGACCGCTCGCGCAACGGTGGAATCTGGATCCGGTGGGCACAAAGTCGGTAATAGAGGTCATTGCGGAAGTGCCCCTCAGCAATCGATTTCAACAGATCCCGGTTGCTGGCCATAACGATTCGGGCGTCACTTTTACACACCAGGTCAGACCCGACGGGATAGTATTCGCGTTCCTGCAGCAACCGTAGCAACTTGATCTGCGACATCTCGTTAAGATCGCCGATCTCGTCAAGGAACAGAGTGCCGCCGGACGCCTTGGCGATCAGCCCTTCGCGCGCCTGGTCAGCACCGGTGAAGGCGCCCTTTTTGTGGCCGAACAGGGTATCGGTGAACAGATTGTCGTCAAGCCCGGCGACATTGACCGAGACAAACTCGCCCCGGCAACCGCTAAGTTCGTGGATGGCCCGGGCGATCAGCTCCTTGCCGACTCCGGTTTCGCCGCTGACCATGATCGGCTGGCGGGTTTTCGCAACCACCTCGGTATAATGAAACAAGGCACGTATCGCCTTGTTGCCGGTCACGAAACCGGCAAATACAGACGGATTTTCCAGTTCGTCGGTCAACAGCCGCTGTTTGAGCAAAGAGATTTCACTCGACAGCTCACGCATCTCCAACGCCTTGCGCACTGTGGCGACCAACCGGCTGGGTTCGATCGGTTTGACCAGGTAATCAAACGCTCCATGCCGCATACACTCGACAACCACCTGGACATCGTCATCCGCGGTCGCCAGAACCACCGGGACCTCGGGATAGTCCCTGACGATCTGCGGCAACAGCTCCATGCCGGAGGGGGAAGGCATGTGCAGATCGAGAACGATCGCCGCGACCTGCCGTTCCGCCAGCAGCCTCAGTACCTGGTCACTATGGTTTTCGGTAACAACATTCTCGATTCCGGCGGACTGCAGGGAAAACATGCCGGAGGCAAGAATATGCGGTTCGTCATCCACCAACAGCACCATAGGGCCCTGAGTCCCCGTCTGTTTCATAACGTTGTGTCCTTTGCTCGGCTACCAGCCGCGGAAGTCTGATGTTAAAAATCGTACCCTGGCCGGGGACGGAACTGAACTCCAGTTTACCGTGATGGTCCTTGATAATCGTGCGGCAGATCGACAGCCCCAAACCGGTGCCTCCGGAATCGAGCTTGGTGGTAAAAAAGGGATCCATGATCGAATCGGCAATTTCAAGCGGGATACCGCACCCTTCATCCTGAACGACGACCACCACCTGATCGGTTGCATGATCCAGATTGGTCGACATCCGCAACGCCCGGGATTTGTCAGGCAGAGCCTGGCAGGCGTTCATCAGCAGATTGATAACCACCTGGCCGAGTTGCTGACGATTCCCCCTGACCAGCGGCAACTGATTATCCGGTTCGAAATGAAAATTCGCGGTGAAACGGACTATTTCGTGGCGCAGGATCGAGATCGCCGCCATTGCCACCTGATTGAGATCGACCTCGCCATCGAGCGATACCGATTCCTGCCGCGCGAAACTCTTGAGGCCGTCGACGATCTCCTTGATGCGCCGCGAACCATCGATAATCCCCTCGAAAAGCTGGTTTGAGTTCTTTTCAAGACGGGAGAACGGCATGCCGCCAAGCACCACTTCACCATTTTCCCGGCAATATTCCTTGAGGACTTTGCAGGCGTCCTGCCAGCAGCGTTCCAGCAATTGGGCATTGGACAAGATGAAATTGTTGGGATTATTGATTTCGTGGGCAACCCCGGAAACCATCAGACCAAGCGCTGTCATTTTGTTGGCCTGGATCAATTTCGACTGGATCTCCCGCGCCTCTGCTTCCATGCGAACACGGTCGGTAATATCGCGGAAAGTGCAGAAGAGCACTTCAACTCCTTGTAGCTGCATGATCTTGATCCGCAAGGAGACGATGATTTCGCCCCGCTCCCGGTGCAAGCCGATTAGGTTGTCGAGTTGGTTGGTATCTCCGGGCACCACATTGCCAAGCAGCGATTCGACCCTTTGAAAACCCTCCGGGCTAAACAGACTGTCAAGCGGCCTCTTCTTCAACTCCTCGCGGTCATAGCCGAACATTTCGGTCATGACCGCATTGGTGTCAAGAATAGAGTGAAAATGAGGATGTAAATAGACAATAGCATCATCGGTCTGTTCAAAGATCTGCCGGAAACGGCTCTCGCTCGCCTGCAGAGCCTCGGCGGCCTGTTTGCGCTCGGTGACATCACGCATGAGTAGCAAAAACTCGGGTTTCCCCTGCAGCTGCACCTTGCTGATGGAAACGTCCATGGTGACCAGCGTATTATCACACCGGCGACCGAGAAGTTCGTAACTGAGCCGCTTTTCAGGATCAGAATCACTGCTGACTGCAGACCGGATCAGTTGCTCTAAAACCTGTTTTCCGTCGTCAAACAATTGAGCGGCATGCTGGCCGATCATCACATCAGCCGGACAACCGAAGATTCGCTGGGCGGCCGGATTGAAGCATTCGATATTTCCCTGCGCATCAAAGGTAATCACGGCATCGATGACCTGAGCGTAGACAGCCCGGGTCCGGGCTTTCTCAGAAATGGCAGCCCGTTTGAGGGGCCGAGTGACTAGCAACCAGAGTATCGGAGAGATAAATATAATGGTTAGGAGTGAATCGAAGCCTTTATGTGTGAATCCGCCCTGATCTGTGAAAATTATTGGAATTAGTAATTCCTGCTGTAGATTGGCAAGAAAAACCATAAAGAGCAATAATGCATACAATATGGGTGGGTTGTTCAGATAATCGGTTAGCGAAACCCAATGGTAGCGTTTTTCGAGCCGCCGAAACATCCACCACAGAGGCGGCGCACTCAACAGCATGGTCAACAGGGCATCGACCACTCCCGCCACATTCGTTTTACCGGGTAAATCAAGCCCTCTCAGCAAAAGCATCACGAAAAATTCAACGACCAGAATCGCCAGGAGAACCCGGAAATACATGCCCAAAATCGAGCGACGGGATCCGACTTCCTCGGACCTGAGACGCAGGCAAAATACCAGGAGCGGGAAGGAGAAGAATACGACGAGGATGGTGGCATCAGCCAGTGCCGCATAGATTGGTGACAACCGCGACAGGTAAGGCGAACCCATCTCCATCACGGCAAGCTCAGTCACAAAGAGTGTTGCCAGTAAAAATCCATAGGTGCCGATGGAGGCGACCATCCAGCTATTTTTCTTGGCTATTACGGGCATGAACTCACGGATCTCCAGCCCCCAGCATGCAGAATTGTGCGCCCATCGCCAGGGGTGCAACTAATCAAACAACTGTCACATTATTATACACAAGCAAAACATGCTGAAATGTCTATATTTTTTAAAGTTTTAGACTGTTCTCAGTGCAGCTTTGGACAATAGCTAATTCAAGCGAAGCAAGAGCCATTTAAAGACATAGGCCCTCTACAGGCGCTTTGGCCCTTCAACTGAAGGTTATGGCACACAACTTGATAGCAATCAATACTCATTAGTCCTTTACGCAACCCTACCAGGGACTCGAACACGATTCTATCATGTTGTAAAGAAGTTAACTCAGGAGGGGGCTTCGAGGCAAGAGCATGCAACTTCCAGGGATTATTTCAGCGACACTGGGGCTAACAAAACCTTGGGGAATCACCAAGATTATATTTTCGAACAACTGCAAGCGTCTTGACATCACTGTCGGCTATGAAAGTGACATTCATTGCGAGTGCCCACACACCAAGCAACCCTGCACCAGCTTGGGCACCGAAATCAGCACCTGGTTCCGTAACGATTTTTTCAATTATGAAACCTATCTGACTTCCCGCATCCCCGGCACATCCTGCGGAAATCCCACCACCAGGGTTAATCCTCCCTGGGCTCAGAAAGGGTCACGCTTCGTTTTACTAGATTACACCGCACCCGTCTCCTCGACTCCCTGCCCACGAAATATTGACCACTAGGAATCTCTTTTTCCGGGGGTGGGGACGTTCTTGCTTTATTGCTTTAAGGTGTTTCCCCACCATTCCTGCAACTCTTCACTCGACAGAAACAACTTCTCGCCTCTACGGACAGCCCGGCTCACGGATGAAGCCCCAACATCGAGCATCTGTGCTACTTCAACGCCTGAGCACCGTAGCTCTTTCACGGCTAAATAGCTGAAAATAGAGCGAGCAAAAGAGGGTTCATTCTGGCGACCTCTCGTGCTGAAGGAACCGGGATTTACATCGAAATAATCGGCAACGCTTTCCTGCAGATTGGCCATAGACATCCGTGGAGACAATGACCCCTCATAAGCATCTGTCTCGAGTAACTTCTCGACGAATTCACTGCCCCCAAGAATGCGGTCATCAGAGGTAATTGACTTTTCCCCGGATGCCTCAGAGGGCTGATTCGCACTAAGTCTACAGGCCGGAGTGACTCCCAACTTCCCCGGTGCCAGGCCGTCTGCAATGAATTGCCGGTAGCGCCGCCGTGAGGCATTCATCGTTTTACCGAACCGCTCCAGGACGGCCTCAACGGACTGGCCCGGCAAATTCTGCTGTCCCATCACAATCGCATGTCCGCACCATGGATAGCCGTCGAGTTCCTCGATCTCGGCCAACAGACCGGCGCGAAGGGGATTGAGGTGAATGTAGCGAACCAGTTCCAGGAAATAAGGTTCTTCTTCACAGACGATCGATTTGTAGCGGTTCTGGAAGAGGTGGCCGGAGCGGCTGTGGCGACGATTGAAGTAGACTGCGTAACCCGTCAGCAGACGGCGCATGAAACCTGATAATGTGATTCGGTCGCAGCGCAGAAGCAGATGAAAATGATTCGGAATGAGCGCCCAGGCAAAGCAGTCGGTTCCGGTCTCAACAAGCAACTGGCTGAAACGGTCGACGAAGTGTTGCCGGTCTCCATCATTGAGGAAAATTTCAGAACGTTCGATCCCACGAACAATGACGTGTTGCAGCAAGCCGGGAGCATCGATACGGGGTTGTCTTGGCATAAGGAATTATTAACATATGACCGGCTTAATGCAATAAAGCAAGAACGTTATATCTGTCCTCAAGTGGAGTTTAACTCCCCGGAATTTAAAGAAAATATGATTTAGATTGTAGCCTGTTTCTTGCCGTCTTTTCTGCTAACAATGGAACCCTATCCTTGCAGAAAGAGAGGCGATCATGATGACGCATCACGACAGGCTCCAATCCTTCCACGAGTTGCGAAAGACGGTTCGCAGCTCCGATTCCATGCTGGTTGTCGGGGTGGATGTTGCCAAGAATAAGCACCATGCCTTCTTCGGCACCCCAACCGGTAAGACCCTGTGGAAGAAGTTGCTCTTTGACAATTCCATCCATGGTTTCAAAAGTCTTCGGGCCATGTCCGACAACTTGATGGCTCAGCATGGGTTGCAGGACTGTGTCTACGGTGTCGAACCGACAGCCACTTTCCACAAGCCCCTGGCGGAGTATCTGATTCGACAGGGCCAGCAGGTGGTCTACGTCTCCAATGTAGCGGTCAAGAACAACCGCAAGACCCGGGACGGTCGCTGGGATAAAAATGACACCAAGGATGCCGCCAATGTCGCCGATCTGGTCAGCCGGGGACGCTGCCAGTTTTACGATTTGGCTGACGGCGATGTCTTGGAACTACGCAGCCTCATCGCTTATCGCACCAAACTCAAAAAGCTGGAGCATGCTCTGCGGATGCGTCTGCGCAATCAACTGGTGGCGCAATATTTCCCCGAGCTGGACCAGCTGATTCCGCAGGGTGGGCAGGATGCCCTGATTCTTGATCTCATCCGTCGGAACTTTGCTCCGGCCCGGATTGCAGAGACACCTTTTGAAACCTTTCGTGTCCAGCACCGAGTTCAGCAACGCCATATCAGCCAGGAACGGCGCTTGCGCACGATCTATGAGCTCAGCAAGGAATCGGTCGGTTGCACCTTGCCTGCAGCCGCTGCCTGGGAAGGACAGATGTTGGTCGCACAACTCGAGCAGACCCGGAAGATCAAGAAGGAGTTAGAGGACCGGCTCAAGACCACCGGACAACACTTTCCGGCCTATTCGCATTTACTGACCCTGCCCGGTTTCGGTCCAATCGTTACCACCATGGTTTTAGCGGCAATCGGCGATGCCCATCGGTTCACCAATCGCAAACAGGTGCTGCGCCTGGCCGGTCTCGACCTGAGCGCCAGTCGTAGCGGGACCAAAAGCGACAGTGCCATCCCGGTGATCTCCAAGCAGGGCAAAGCCGGTCTGCGTTACGCCCTGTTTCAGGCGGCTACGATTGCCAGCTACAAAGACGAGACCGTCCGCAACCACTTCACGCGATTGCTGGAAGGGCGCGAGCAGGAACGGGGCATCAAGATGAAGATGCGGGTCAAGCTGGCAGCCAAGCTGCTGGTGGTGGCCTGGACCCTGATGAAACACAACGAAGACTACGATCCGGACCACTTCACGTCGTAACCGGCTGAGGTGATCCGTGGCGAGAAGAGCTCGATCAACAACGTAGAGGCAATGACCTCGGGTGGGACAAACACGGGCCTCTCACTGGAATCTTGAAGCTTGGATAAGGAATGCTGAGGCTTCCCTGCGCCACAATGGCCAGGGCATGCCGGATACAAGTAACGATAAGGCTCAAGATTCGCCGAACAGTGAGACGAACGCCAAAAAAGAACCAGCGGGACAGGTGTGCGCAGAAACAGGTAGTGGGATTAACCCATTAATATTGCAGGGAATTATTTTTTCTTGACGCGGGCAAGATAGAATGTCCCTCTTGATTCCGACTGATTGTAAAAAAGCCCCAATGTCACCGGGGGCTTTTTGCATTTCACCTAAATTGCGAAGGAATATCTATCCCTCTGCAATTCATGGTTAAGGGCCAAACGCCGTGTAAGTGTAATCGTTAGAATACCAAACCCCGCCAATCTCTGACCAGAGACGGACGTAGACCGTACTCCCGTCAACTGGCAGACCACCCACCGTCGTACTCGTCGCGGTCGATGGAGTGGGATATATAACAATAATGTCACTGCCACCTGGCGTTGTCCCAAAGTGAAGAACATAATTGCTGGCACTAACATCAGTCCAGGTAAAAGTCTGGCTTGCTCCGGCTAGCGTCGAGGTGTCCGCAGGGGAAACCATGGCTGCCGGAACAACAGGACCCACCTGCAGGCTGGCTACCATCCCTCCAGGTGAAGTCATATCATTGGTCAAACCTAAACTACGATCATACAGTGCCAATGTTCCTTCAGCGGCCGGCGTAAACTGCGCATCAATGGTCTTGCCGGCAGGCAAATATATCGCATATTGCTGCAAAGGATAGGGAGACGGGAATCCATCCTCAGCGATCAGGGTCATGTAGGGTCCCTGCAATACCGGATTGCGGGTTCGCGAGCCGGCGTTAACAAAACGCAGCAGTTTACTGCCGGAAGAAACACCGAGATCGACAGGTACAGCACTTCCCGTAGCATAGGAGCTGCCGTTGATCAGGAAATAACGGGGCAGATAACCTTCCCCCATCGAGGTGGTATATGCCGGGGTACCGTAGGTTCCAGCGTCCACAGCCGCATTCAGCACCGGGTCGACTTCGCTGAAGACCAGCACGGCATCATTGGTATAAGCCGTCGAGGCGTCAGGATAGGCCTGGGCGTTGGCGACTTCATCAACCACGAGGACCGCATACAATCCCATCGGAATCTGCACGGCTTGGTGGCTGCCGCTTTCGATCAGATAGGTTCCCGGTCGGAGGTTGTCCCACTGGTAGACGATGCCGCCAGTATCAGCCGCGGTCGTCTCGTGGGTGAAGGAGCGCACCCGCATGGTGTAGTTTCCCCCAGGACGCGGCCCGGTTGAACCGTCGGTCCAGGTCGGGACCATCGCATCGGTTTCGACTGCCGTTTGCCCGTTGATCACCAGCGAAGTTGGCTCGGGCAGGGTGCTGGTCAAAGTGATGATCAGGCTGTCCCCGGCCACTGCGCGAATAGTCGGGCCCGGAATGCTGGCCGTGTTGGCCGTAGGATTGGCGACTGAATCGCGCAGGCCCCACATCGGCACCGAGGCGCCGTCGGGCATGGTGGCAGTAACCGCCTCGGCAACAAGGCTGACAGGTACGTTCGCGGCAAACGCCGGCACCGCCAGCAGGAGCGCCAGCAAGGTCACGCCGGGAATGCTCAGGAACTTCTTAAAGATGGTCATGTGTGCCTCCCCTTCTTACTGGATAGCGATGCCCGGCGGTTCAACGATGAAGAAAGTCATCATGCCGCCCGGGAAGATATCGTTGTTGGTCAGCTCCCGCTCGTTGTGGGAATGCCAGATATGGAAATAGCCGAAGTTCACATTGAAACCGCCCTCGCCCGGAGGCAGGGCACCCTCGTTGCCGAGCAGCGGGCTGCCGCTCCAGAACATGCCGAAGGTCAGATCCTTGATGTCGGGCAGGACGACCGGCAGCGGTTTGCCGTGATCCGGGCAGAACTCGTAGGTAGTATCATCCCAGCAAGCGTCACCGGTGCCGTCGTCGTAGCCATCTGCGGGGCTAACATCGGTACAGGTCGAACTGCTGCAGGTATGACCGTTGGTGGTACCGTAGATGTCCCAACCCAAATCCTCGCCGGTCCAGGTGTAGATGGTATCGTAGGTCCCGCCCGGGGAGGTGGTCTGAGTGTAGTCGGAGACCGCCAAATCCGGCACCGGGCCGAGTTCAGTGGCCGCCTTGGACATACCGGGGGCGCTCTCGAGCAACCGGCCGTTGCGGGCGATCAGGTCGAAGTTGTTGCCGTGAGTATGGAAGGGATGGCTGTCACGCCCGGCGCCGATCATCCGCGCCAGCACCCGTTTCCCGGGGTTCCCCCGCGGCAGGCAGTTGTAGGGCTGGACCGGCAGCCAGGCTGCTCCTGCCGGAGCAAGGTCGTCGGGACCGGGACGGCCGTTGAGGAACCAGATGGTCGGATGGTAGGCGGCGGTATCGATCACCGGCGGCACCAACGGATCGGCCAGCAGGCTCAACTCCACCTGATGATGGATTGCATAATCCATTTCCGATTGCAGAATCAGGAATTCGTAGTCGTAAGCCGACCTGGCGTCTCCATAGGCCGTCGGGGCGGCGGGATCGAATCCGGCCGGGCGGACGATGATCGCCCCGTAGAGCCCCATTTCCACCTGCAGGTCGGAATGGGACCCGCTGTAATAGGTGTAGGTGCCGGGTTCGGTAGCGTCGAACTCGTAGGTGACCTGGGTGACAGCGTCGTTGCCTGGCACTTCATTGGTCAGCACGCCGGCAACGCCGCCGCTGGCAGTAACCTGATGGCCGGGAAAGACGATCGAGACCGCCTCCGGCAGGGTGTTGTGCAGGTTGACAGTGATATGGTCGCCCTGGTTGACGATCAGGGTCGGTCCGGGGATCTGGACCTGCCCGGTACTGTCGTCGGCATAGCCCCAGATCATCATGCTGGCGGCATCCGGGGTAACGATATGCCCGGTCTTGACCGTCAAGTTAAAGGTGGTTTGTCCGGTCAGACCGTCGATCTGTGCCCAAGCCCCGCTGGCCGGCACCAGAAGCAGGAGGGCGACCAGGACCGTGATCTGTCCTCGAATGTACCTCGTAAATGTATTCATCATGTATCCTCCGGTTCGTTATCGCTAATAAGTTTACGGGGTGCTGATCACGATTTCGGTCATCATGCCGCCGTAGTCCTCTTCGTTGTTCGCAAGGTGATCGACGTTGGTGGCGTAAAGGAAATAGGTTCCAGGGGCGATGTCGTCACCGCCGCCGAGAACTCCGTCAGGACCGTAGGTATCGAGGATAACCTCCATGGCCTCGCCGCCGCCGAGGGAAATCGAGTTGGTCATGTAGTACTGGCTGGTGTTGTTCATCGGTCCGAGCTTGCGCGCGCCGTTGCCGACTACCTGCATCGGGATCCCCTGGGTCGTCAGAGTCACGAAGTTGGTGGTAATGAGACTGGAGATGCGCAGCAAAATCCGCTGCCCCACGGTTGCGGTGATCAGGCTGTCCACCTTCTGCGACTTGTTTCCGTCGAAGGAGTTGGCCAGACCGTCCGGATCCGAGTTATTAATCGTGTCGGGATAGCCGCGGCCGTTGATCATCGGGTACTGATCGGTCATGAAGGCGAAGGGGAGCGGCTGCACGGCAATATGCATGTCGTGGAAATTCGGATCGAACGACGAGACCTGGATCGGATAGGCGACATCGTAGCCGGTCGAACCGTCGCCGTCATTGTAGGCGAACTGCGTGAAGTGTCGTCCCGAAGCGACCGGATATTCGTAGTCGGTGCTATCCTGGGCTGGTTCGACGTAGAGGTTGGCCAGCATCCCCATCTGCATATGCTCGGCGGCCTCGACGTGGCAGTGATACATGTAGGTCCCCGGGTCCTTGATATTGTAGTAGTAGGTCAGGCTCGACCCCATGTTGATGGAGATCGAGTCATCAGGAACCCCGTCGAAGATCGCC
>DATFMT010000157.1:0-5987 GCA_035266745.1 Geothermobacteraceae bacterium
ATCGGGCTCAACCCGGAATGGGGCCTGGAAATCGTAGGCGGTGCCGCGATCAAGGTCCTCCCCATTCAGGGTAACCTCCCCTCGGGTTTGCCCGGACTTATAATTCCGGACCCGAACCGTTATTTCGTGGGTGCTGCCAATCGACACCGCCGGGGGAACAACAACCTGGACCAGGGTGTCGTTGGGAAAGACATCGTCGCCACGAGGGCATTCTCGAACCTTGGCCGGGTTTTCGATCATTTTACCAGCCAACGCACCTTGCAAATATTCGCCTAACGGGTTTTTCCGGTCCATGACCCCTCCAGAATGGGCAATTCAAAGGGTCGAATTTGCAGAAATTACGCCAACCGGACCGACGGAGCTTGAAGAAGGTGCCCGGTCATCGAATGCCAGCTGCAAACATACTGAAATTACTTAATCCAAGCCGACAACACAGCTTGAATGACACCTTTTATGGAGTCGGCCAGTCACTGCGAGTCGGGCAAAAAGCGCAATTCGACCAAGCCATATCCCTTAATGGGCACTAATCAGTTACGCAGTGAGAAAACTTGAGCAGTTGATCGAACGCCTTCTGTTCGACACCAAACGAAAATCAATAGACAGTCGGGGAAGCGTTCCGGTCGAAGGGGTTGGTTCGCCGGGCCAGAGAAAATAAAAACGGGTAATGCTCTTTGAGATGCCGAAGATAGTCGACCCATTGCCGGGCCATCAATCCGTAAACCCGGCTCATGTCGCCGCCAAGATGTTGCAGGTCAGTTATTGGCAGTCCGATCAGGCTGTTGCGCTGTTGCAACTCTTCCTTAAGATGCAGCACGGCCAACAGCATGTCGGTCGCTGATTCGTGTTCCAGGCTATAGGGGTTTTCCAGCAACCGGATCAATATTTCACCGTGCTGCCCCAGATATGCGTTCAGACCTACCAGGTCGAGACGCTCGCCATCGACCTTGAACGGATACACCCGGAAGCGCTGCTCGAGGTCGCGGAATTCGCGTTCGCTCCAGTCATCGCCCGCCATAAAAACGTCGGACAGCTGTTGAATCTGCTGATCGCTACGGGCAAACACCCGCAACAGTTCATTGCCGATTTCACTGTAAAACAAGCCCATCAGCATGTGCATTTTCTGCCGGCGCGACTTTTCTTCACGCCGACTCAAGAAGACCTCGGTCGAATTGGCCACAACCCCGAGAAAGGTGCCGACACCGAGCACGATCAACAGCATGGCCAGAGCCTTGCCGGATGCCGTCGCCGGAGCGATATCGCCGTAGCCGACCGTGGCAATGGTCACCACCGTGAAATAAAGCGCATCCGTCAGTGACCGCCCTTCGACCAAAATGAAACCGAAGGTCCCGAGACAGAGGATCACCGCCAACAAGATCAGGTAGAACCGCAAGCGGCTTTTCTGCTTATCTAAAGTCATCTACAATCAGCTTCGGGGAGGATTAAAAGACCGGCGAGAAAAATCGATCGCAAACCAGCAAGAGCAGCACCATTCCCATGTGCAGGTTCAACTGCATGAACAGGCGGCCCCATTGCTCCTCGCGACCCAGGTACCAGGTCGCCGCACCAAGGGCCAGGGCGAGCAGCAGCACCAACCCCTGAAAAGCGGCCCCATGCAGCACACCGAAAGCCGGCAGCAAGAGGAACGAAATTGAAACCGCTGCCAGCCAGAGCGAAAGGACCCGACGCAACGCATCGACGCCGACCGCGGCAACAAAAATCGGCAACCCGGCCCGCTCGTAATCATCACGATACCGGGCGACGAGCAGCAGGAAATGCGGAATCTGCCAGAGGACCAGCAGGCTGCAAACCAGGATAATCGCCGGATGACCGAGTTCGCCGCCGGCGGCCTGCCAGCCGATCAGTGGCGGGACCGCCCCGCACAAGGCCCCGGGCAGCACGGCCAGCGAGGAAAAGCGCTTCAAGGGTGTGTAGATACCATTGTACCAAAGAAGCGAAAAGAGCCCGAACCAGACGAGCTTCGTCTCAAGCAGCAGCAGGCAACCCAGGCCCAGCAGAAGCAGCGCGGCTGACACTGACAGCGCCCAGGCAACCGACAGCTTGCCGCAGGCAAGCGGACGATCGGCAGTCCGCTCCATGCGGGCATCGAGATCCCGTTCCTGAATCTGGTTGAGCACCGTGCACCCGCAGCATAGACATGACACAGCGAAAATGGCCAGCAACCCACGTGATGCGTCCGGCGTCCTCGGAACCAGCAGGAACCCGACCGCTGTCGAGGCCGTGACCATCAGGGTCAGGCGCAAACGGAGCAATTGTCGCCAGTCCCGACCCGTTAGCTTACACAATTCAATCATGGGTTAGCGTAACGACTCCAGGTAATCGAGCAGCTGCTCAAGTTGCTCATTGGTCAAAGCGGGGTACGGGGGCATCAGCGGCTGGAACCCTTCGGCAACCTCACTCGCCGGCTCCCGGATCGCCCGGGTGAGGAATTCCCGATCCGCCGTCAGGGTCAGTTTTTGTCCATTTTTCAGGACCACCTGCCGACTGCCGTACAACCCCTTGAACGACGGGCCAACCCGCGGGGTACCGTCCTCGGAGTGACAGCCCAGACAGCCCTGGCTGGCCGCCAGGGCGGCCCCGGGCAGCTGACCGCTCTTCGGCTCAGCCTGGGACTGGAAGTACTCCATCAGCTCGTGCAATTCATCTTCACTGATCTGCCCCTCGAAGGACGGCATGACCGGCGGGTAGCCCTTGACGATTTCGGCCCCCGGCTGGAGGATCGACCGACGCAGGTAGGCCTCATCACTGGTGATTTTCCGTTCAGCCCCTTCCGTCAACACCACGACCTCGCGCTGCCAGACACCCTGCAGGCTCGGTCCGACCATCTTGCTGCCGTCGAGGGAGTGACAGCCGAGACAACCGTACTTGCCGAGCAATTCTTTGGCCCGATCCTGCTGGGACGTTGCCGTTTTGCCCTGGTACCATTCCTCGAATTCATGGTCGGGCAGTGCTTCCACGGTGGAGAGCATGTCGGCATGGCCGACTCCGCAGTATTCGGCGCAGAAGATGTCATAACTGCCGGTGCGTTCGGCATTGAACCAGACATAGTTGTCCATGCCGGGAACCGCATCGCGCTTGATCCGGAAGGCCGGCACATAGAAGCTATGCAGCACATCAAGCGAGGTCAGCGAGACCTTGACCGGCTTGCCGGCCGGGACGATCAGCTTGGGGCTGGTCTTGCCGTTGGGATATGCGAAATTCCACGACCACATGCGCGCCGTGGCCGCGACCTCCATGGCCCCTTCGGGAACATTGCGCAGCGCCAGGTACCCGGCCCAGCCATACCAGAACATCGCCCCGACCAAGATCGTTGGGATGACCGTCCAGGTTATTTCCAGCAACAGGTTGTTGTCCTTGTCCGAAGTCGGCCGAGGCTCCCGCGAGTGATGGTAGCGGATGACAAAATAGATCATTGCCACGGTAATCCCGGCCAGAAACAGCAAGGATACCCAGAAAATGAACATAAAGGCCGAATCGACCCCCTGTTGCGTATTCAGCATGTCAGCAGGTTTCACGTGTTATTCCTCACCGGTAAAGGACATCGAAGAAGGTCAGGCCAATAAATATCGTCAGGGTCACCAGGGCAATGAACAGAAACCATTGAAACAACCGGTTCTCATATTTCATGTGCATGAAAAAGGCAACCACCAGCGACATCTTGCAACAGGCGATACCGAGCGCGGCCCAGATGTTCAACGCCCCCAGATCGAGACGCGAGACCGCTACGGTGGTCGCAGTCAGGACCAATAGCGCCAACCAGACCGTGACCAGGGTTGAATAGTTTATAATGTGTCCCTGTCCATGTTCACTCATATCAATTCCCCACAGCGTTTGAGTCCTCCGCGCATCGCGCCACCCTTCAAAGAATCAGGTAGTAGAGCGGGAAGATAAATATCCACACCAAATCGACCAGATGCCAATAGAGACCGGCGTTCTCCAGGGTGACGAAATCACCCTGATGAACCTTGTCGCTACGCACCAAGGTGGCTACCCAGGTCAGAATGCCGGCCCCCAGCAACACGTGGATACCGTGCAACCCGGTGGTGATGTAGTAGAGCCCGAAGAAGACGCTTTCGCCCGGGATCATCTCCTTCAGATGGGCGGAGCCCGGGTAGATCCCGTGGCTGATCTTGGCACTCCATTCGAAGAATTTGTTGACCAGAAACAGCAGCGCCGAACCGATGGTCACCCAAAGCATGCCGAGGCAGAGTTTTTTATTGCCCTTCTGCAGGGCACTGATGCCGACTGCCACGCTCAGTGAACTGGTCAGCAGGACAACGGTATTGCCGCCACCGAAGAAAACGTTCAGCTTATCGCCACCGGCCTTAAAGGCCTCTGGATAGCGGTTGAGGTAAACACCGTAGAGGATAAACAGGCCTCCGAACAGCAGCAGTTCGGTAAACAAAAACAGCCACATGCCGAGCTTGGCACCTTCATAATCCTTGTGATGACCCGCCTCGCTCATAACACCCCCGCTTTTTTGAAGTCGTAGGGACCATGGGTCACCTCGACCTCGCCGTCAAAATTCTCCAGAGGCGGCGGGGTCGCAACCATCCACTCGAGGCTGGCGCCCCCCCAGGGGTTTCTGCCGACCGGCTCACCATGCCGCAAGCCACGGAAGAGGTTGACAAACATGACTATCAACCCGGTCGCCAGAATCCACGAACCGACCGTCGAGATTAGATTCAAAGTAGCGAACTGGGGGAGATAGTCGTAGTAACGACGCGGCATCCCCTCGTAGCCGACGATCTGCATCGACAGATACACCAGATTGAAACCAATAAACATGATCACGCAGGAGAGGTTGGCAATGTTCTTGTTGTACATCCGGCCGAAATACTTCGGCAGCCAGTAATGCATGGCGGCAAAAAAAGCAAAGCCGGTGCCGCCGAACATGACGTAATGGAAGTGCCCGACGACAAAGTGGGTGTCGGTGACGTGGACATCGGTCGCGGCTGCTCCGAGGAACAGTCCGCCCAGGCCGCCGATGGAAAACAGGAAAATGAAACACAGCGCGAAACTGAGCGGCGGATCGAGGGTGATCGAGCCCCTATGCAAGGTCGTGACCCAGTTGAACACCTTGATCGCCGACGGGATGGCGACCAGGAAAGTCAATGCCGAAAAGATCAGGACCGCCAGATCCGACATGCCGCTGACAAACATGTGATGCGCCCAGACCAGCGAACCGGCGGCCGCAATGGCGACGCTGGAGATGGCGATCGCCTTGTAGCCGAAGACCGGCTTGCGGGCAAACACCGGGATGATATCGGAAACCACCCCCATCCCCGGCAGAATCATGATGTAAACCGCCGGGTGAGAGTAGATCCAGAACAGGTGCTGGTACATGACCGGGTCGCCCCCCTGGGCCGGATCGAACATCCCCGCCGAGAGAATCCGCTCGGCCATGATCAGCACCAGGGTGATGGCCAGAATCGGCGTTGCCAGGACCTGCACCCAGGCGGTCGCATACAACGACCAGGTGAACAACGGCATCCGGGTCCAGGTCATCCCCTTGGCCCGCATCCGGTGGATGGTGGTGAGGAAATTGAGGCCGGTCAGAATGCCGGAAAAGCCGAGGACAAAAACGCCGAATACTGCCAGTGAAACGTTGGTCGTGGTCCGGGCGGAAAAGGGGACGTAAAAGGTCCAGCCGGTGTCCGGCGGCCCGCCGCCGGTAAACAGTGAGAACACCGCCAAAGCGGCTCCAGTGATGTAAAGATACCAGGAAAGCAGGTTGAGCCGCGGGAAGGCGACATCCTCAGCACCGATCTGGATCGGCATCACCAGGTTGCCGAACGCCGCCGGGATGCCGGGAATGATGAACAGGAAGATCATCACCACCCCGTGCAGGGTGAACAGGCTGTTGTACATCTGCGGCGACATCATGTTAAAACCCGGAGCGATCAATTCCAGTCGGATCAACAGCCCGAGCAGCACTCCGACCATGAAAAAGGAGAGCACCGACCAGA
>DATFMT010000158.1:0-3469 GCA_035266745.1 Geothermobacteraceae bacterium
CGCCTGGAGGATGTTGATCTCATCGACAAGTTCCGCCGCGACCACCCCGAGCCCGACCGCCAATGCCTGCTGCCTGATCAGCGGAAACAGCTGGGTGCGTTTTTTCTCACTGAGCTGCTTCGAATCGTTCAGACCCGGCAGGTCGTAATTATCCGGCAGGATCACCGCCGCGGCGACGACCGGCCCGGCCAACGGGCCACGGCCGGCTTCATCGACCCCGGCGATGGCACGCCTGCCACGGGCCTCCGCCCGACCTTCGAAATGCCACAGTGAAAGCTCTTGCGGCGGGAACAATGCAAGGGTTGAATCGCTCATGGAGTTAAAAATACCGTTGGATTTTTAAGCATCCTGTAATAATATGCGAAAAAACTTGAGAATACCATTCCGAAAGGAGAGAGGTCTGATGCTGATTGTACTTTGCGGGTTGTTGCTGGCGTTGTATCTGTTTTTTCTGGTTGACTGGAAGGTGTTTCGCAGTGCGTTCACCCAGGGCGGTTGGGTTGCCCTCGGAATCTACTGTCTGATCGCCGTTGCCTACGTCATGGTCAAGGCGCACATTCATACCGGTGGCACCATGCACCACTGATCCTCTGCTGAATGCGCCTCGTTGTTCGCTCGTAACCGGGAGACAACTGAAACCGAACCAACAAACTAAAAAGCCCCGAGGATATCCTCGGGGCTTTTTACTGGTCGTTAGACACGGCGCTGTTCGCGGATACGTGCCGCCTTACCCGACAGGTTGCGCAGGTAGTAAAGCTTGGCCCGCCGGACCCGGCCGATAGTCATCACCTCGATCTTGTCGACCGCCGGTGAATGCAGGGAGAAGATTCTCTCCACGCCGATGCCGCCGGAAATCTTGCGAACGGTAAAGGTCGAACCGACCCCGCGGTTGACCCGCTTGATGCAGACGCCCTGAAAGACCTGGATCCGCTCCTTGTCGCCTTCCGAAATCTTGACGTGAACGCGCAGGGTGTCACCGGCCTTGAAAACCGGAACATTCTTCTTGATGTGCTCCATCGATAAACGATCTACGAGATTCATTGCTATCCTCCTCAAACGAGATACGTGTCTGGTCAGTTTTGGTCAGATACTTTGCGTTGTCACTGTTGCGGACCGAACAGCCGATCAAACATGATCGCGGCTGCCGCCCGTACCGATAAATGGTTGTACTCCGTCGTACTGCGAATCGGCTCGAGAACCGGCCAGCCGGCCTCGAACAGTTGCGGCGCCAGACCCCAACCGGTTCCCAGGGTCAGGACCACCGGCTGAGCTTCGCATAACTCGCGCCCCTGCTCGAACGTCAAACCGTCCGAACGCTTCGCCCCGGTCAGCAACGCCGTCGCCGGCCGGTCACAGCAGGCCGAAAAGTCATCCAGCGCTGCCGTTAAAGTTGTCACGACCTTAATCAGTTTCAGGGCCTCGCCCCGATCCGGGTTATAGCTGGCACCGAACCCCACCAGCCAGTGGTCAAGCAACCTGGCAACCAGCCGTTGCTGTTCTTCCAGCGGGGTCACCAAGTAATAGGCACCGGCACCGTAAGTCCGCGCCGCACGCGCTATATCGTGGATATCAAGGTTGGTCACCGCCGTGCTGACCAAATCACCGCGCCGGTCGATCACCGGGTGGTGCACCAGGGCAACCGCCCAATCGAGCTGACTCATACGTTTTGCAGTTCGTCGAGCAGTTGCCGGTCGACCTCTGACAGCTCAAGCGTCTCGAGCAGCTCGGGGCGACGCTCCAGAGTTCTTCTCAGTTGCTCGCGACGGCGCCAGCGTGCAATGGCGACATGGTTGCCGGAGAGCAGTATTTCGGGAACCCGCTCACCCTGGAACTCAACCGGCCGGGTGTACTGGGGATATTCCAGCAAACCATCGGCAAACGAATCGTGCACGGCGCTGCCGCTCGAGCCAAGCACCCCGGGGAGCAGTCTGGCCACGGCGTCGATGATCATCATCGCCGGCAGCTCGCCGCCGGTCAGGACAAAATCACCCAGCGAATACTCCGCATCGACCAGCCCCCTGACCCGCTCGTCGATCCCTTCGTAGCGACCGCAAACGAAAATCAGTCCCGGCAGAGTTGACAACTCGGCAGCAGCCGACTGGTCAAACCGGCGACCCTGCGGCGTCATCAGCAGGACCTTTGAGCCGGGGGTCTCCCAACGCAAGGCTTGCAAGGCCCGGGCGATCGGATCGACCTTCATCACCATACCGTCGCCACCGCCATAGGGAGTGTCGTCGGTGGTCAGGTGCTTACCTTCGGCCCAATCCCTCAGGTTATGGGCCCGGATGTCAATCAAAGCCTTGTCGGCCGCCTTCCCCAGAATGCTCTCGGCAAACGGCGAAGCAATCATGCCGGGGAACAGCGTCAGGACATCAAATCTCATTGATTCTCCGGGAACAGCCCGTCCGGCACATCGACCCGCAGAATACCATGCTCACGATCCAGGCCGAGAACAAACGGCTCAATGGCCGGGATCAGCACTTCACCGAACGCCCCCTCGATCACGTAAATTCCGTGAGCGGCGGTGACAAACATATCTTCCAGAATCCCTATTTCGCCACGCTGCTGATCGACGACCTGCAGCCCGACGAGTTCAAACCAGAACAGCCTCTCGCTGTCGCGCCTGATATCGGCCGGACGGATCAACAGTTCCTGACCAACTAAACCTGCGGCCTGGCTGATGTGATCGAGTCCCTTGAGCTGAACGACCATATAGCCCTTATTAGGCCTGGCCTTGACCAGCTCCCAAACCTGGGCGGCTTCGCCGGAGGGTTTCAGGTAAACCTTGCTGACCTGCAGCAGAGCATCACGGTCTTCCGGATGAGTGCGGACCTTGAGTTCGCCGCGTAACCCATGCGTGTCGATAATCTTGCCGAGCGAATTCAGCTCATCCGGATCCAGCGTACTCATTCCATAATCTGCAAATTAGCCCGCCGGTTTTCCCGGGTCGCCTTTGCGTTGAGCAGCGTCCGCATCGCCTTGGCGGTGCGCCCCTGCTTGCCGATAATCCGCCCCATGTCTGACTGGGCGGCAGCCAGCTTGACCAGGATGGTGCCATCCTCAGCCTCCTCCTCGGTCAGGACAATCGCGTCCGGATCTTCCACCAGGGATTTGGCAATGAACTCGATCAGCTCTTTCATGGGTCCGTCCTTTGGTGACTGGGGTACCTGGCCTCAGTTACCTTGGAGGATTAAGCCCCTTGCGGTTGCTTGAACTTGGCCCAGAGACCCTTGTCCTTCAGCAGGGTCTTGACCGTATCGGTCGGCAGGGCACCTTTGTTCAGCCACTCAAGAGTCTTGTCCTCTTTCAGCGTGACCAGGGGTGGATCAAGTTTCGGATCATACTGCCCGAGATTTTCAATAAACCGGCCATCACGCGGGAAACGCTCATCGGCAACGACGACTTGGTAAAAAGGTCTTTTCTTTGAGCCGCCACGAGCCAGCCTGATTTTTACTGCCATTAGGTGTTC
>DATFMT010000159.1:0-5053 GCA_035266745.1 Geothermobacteraceae bacterium
CGCAGAACCCTGGTCTTCGTGCCCGATAAAAACGGCGAGCCCGCCTCGGAGGTACGCTACGATAATGTTCTTTGGAAGTCCGACTGCTACCTGAATCCTAACCGACCGCAGTTCGGGACCTGGGAATTCTCTCGCGCCGGCTGGGCGCCGGGCGATGTCGTGAGGCCGTGGTGGATCGACCTCACCCCGCACCTCGTACCCGGGCAGGCGGCCGAGCTGCGCTACGAACCTGAGCCCTACGACTTCTCCGGCGTACCGGAAAACCGGCAGCCGACGGATGCCGAGATCAACCGGGCCCGCCAACTTGTCCGCGCCTACCTGATCCTCTACCGCTCACCGAAGCAGCTGACTCCGGCGCCAACCCTTCGGGTCATCGGTGTTGAAGCCGACAGCAATGCGGCCAAGTCGGGACTTCTGGCCGGCGATTACCTGGCGTATTACGATCACTCACGCCCGCTGTCTATCGACGGCCTGCGGGCCGCGATCCAGGCTGCACAGGCGGCGGGAAAAGAGCAGATCCGGCTTGTCATCTACCGCGACAGCGAGCGGCTGGAGAAGACGCTCGAACCGGGCCGGATGGGGGTCAAGCTGGTGGAATATTAACACCATCAGCGCATTGCCCGACCCGACGACCTGCAGTTGCGCACCAGGAAAAAGGGCCGCGGCAAAATCTGCCGCGGCCCTTTATCACCATTTGACCGAACCAGCTTCGAGATCTACCCCTTGCCGGCGCTCCCAAGCACCGCTTGATTCTTGTGCTTGATCAACTCGACCAACTCCTTGCGGGCGGCGCCGAGATACTTGCGCGGATCGAACTCGCCCGGGTTGTTGGCCATGAATTCGCGCACCTTGGCGGTGACCGCGAGGCGCCCATCCGAATCAATGTTGATCTTGCAGACCGCCGAGGCCGCCGCCTTGCGCAGCTGTTCTTCGGGGACCCCGACGGCACCATCCATCTTACCGCCGTACTGGTTGATCAGTTGCACGTAGCTTTGGACCACGCTTGAAGCCCCGTGCAGCACGATGGGGAAGCCGGGGATGCGCTTTTCGCATTCCGCTAGGATGTCGAAGCGCAGCGGTGGCACGCTCTCCCCTTCCTTGAGCTTGAACTTGTAGGCGCCGTGGCTGGTTCCGATCGAGATGGCGAGCGAATCGCAACCGGTTTTCTTGACGAAGTCCTCGACCTGTTCCGGCTTGGTGTAGGTCGAATGCTCGGCAACCACCTCGTCCTCGATCCCGGCCAGCACGCCCAGCTCCCCCTCGACGGTGACGTCGTGGGCATGGGCGTATTCGACGACCTTTTTGGTCAGGGCGACATTTTCGTCATAAGGAAGATGGGAACCATCGATCATCACCGAAGAGAAGCCGGATTCGATGCAGCTGACGCAGAGCTCGAACGAATCACCGTGGTCGAGGTGCAGTGCGATCGGGATATTCGAGCCCTTCTCGCGGGCCATCTTGACAGCACCCATCGCCATGTAGCGCAGCATGGTCTGGTCGGCATAATCGCGCGCACCTTTGCTGACCTGGATGATGACCGGCGAGTTGGTTTCGGCGCAAGCGGTGATAATCGCCTGCAACTGCTCGAGGTTATTGAAGTTATAGGCGGGGATCGCATAGCCGCCATCAACTGCCTTGGCAAACATCTCTCTGGTATTGACCAGTCCGAGAGCCTTGTAACTGACCTTGTCACCCATATCGAATTGCCTCCTTGGTCCGCTGTAGTAAGATACCGTCCCTGTCCAACCTATGACTCGCATATTAATATCAGTTCACCCTGATCAAGTCCAGCAGCATTTCCCGGCAAAACTTCGCTGCAAGTGGTTGCATTCGATGCGGCTTTTGTTTAGGATAGGGCGCCCTCTGAGGGCAGTACCTATTATCGGACAAGGAAGGAATGAATTATGGGGGTGGATAAACAGGAACAATACTTCAGCGACTGGAAAAACCGTGAGGAAATTGCCGAAGCAATGATTCCCCTGGTCGGTCAACTCTATCGGAACTACGGCGTTGTTACCAACATCTACGGCCGGACACTGGTCCACAAATCGACCATCGACATTCTCAAAGCGCATCGTTTTGCCCGGCAGATCCTCGAAAATGAGCTCTCGGTCCGGGAGACCATGCCGATCCTGCAGGCGATCATCAAGCTCGACCTGGCCCCGGCGAAAATTGATATCGGCAAGCTTACGGTCAGGTACCAGGCCCAGGCCGGCAGCCTCGAGCTTGAAGACTTTGTCCGCCAGGAGCTCAAAGAAATCAATACCGGTCACGGCTCGCTGCTCTCAGAACCGCGCGACGTCGTACTTTATGGTTTTGGCCGCATCGGCCGTCTGCTGACGCGCATCCTCATCGACCAGACCGGTGGTGGCGACAAGCTGCGTTTGCGCGCGGCGGTGGTCCGCAAGGGTGCCGACGACGACTTGACCAAGCGGGCCAGCCTGCTGCGCCGCGATTCGGTGCATGGTCCCTTCGAAGGCACCATCATTGTCGATGAAAAAGAAAATGCCATTATCGCCAATGGCAACATGATCAAAATCATCTATTCCGATGCCCCCGAAAGTATCGACTACACAGAGTACGGCATCCACGACGCGATTCTGGTCGACAACACCGGCAAGTGGCGCGACCGCGCCGGCCTCGGCCTGCACCTCCAGGCCAAGGGGATCAGCCAGGTGATCCTGACCGCCCCTGGCAAAGGTGATGTGCCCAATGTCGTCTACGGCGTCAACAACGAGCTGCTAACCAGTGACGAAACGATTTTTTCGGCAGCCAGTTGCACGACGAACGCCATCGTTCCGGCGCTCAAGGCGATCAGTGACAAATACGGTATCGTCAGCGGGCATGTCGAAACCTGCCACTCGTATACCAACGACCAGAACCTGATCGACAATTACCACAAAAAATCGCGGCGCGGCCGTGGGGCCCCACTCAACATGGTCATTACCGAGACCGGCGCGGCCAAGGCCGTCGCCAAGGCCCTGCCCGAGCTGGGCGGCAAACTGACCGGCAACGCAATCCGGGTACCGACGCCAAATGTTTCACTGGCGATTCTGAATCTTAACCTGGCGAAAAAAACCAGCGCTGAGGAGTTGAACAGTTACCTGCGTGACGTGTCGCTGGACAGTCCGCTGCAAAACCAGATCGACTACACCAATTCACCGGAGGTCGTCTCGACAGACCTGGTTGGCTCGACCCATGCCTGTGTCATCGACTCGCTGGCGACGATCGTCGAAGGTGATCGCTGCGTGCTGTATGCCTGGTATGACAACGAATATGGCTACAGCTGCCAGGTGGTGCGGATGATCGACCACATCGCCGGGTTGAACCTGCCGCATCTGCCGGCGTAAATATATCCATTTCAAGGGAAAAAGGCCCGGTCATGCGACCGGGCCTTTTTTATTACTCCAACAGTAATCATGCCGAGGATGCCCGGCGGCATTTTACTTTGTTGTCTTGTCACAGAAAAGTAAACAAAAGAGGACACCCCAGCTCCACCGCCCGATGACCGGATACCCTCGCGGCACGGTTGACAGCCGGCGGCGAGCAAATCGTTGTTGCGCTCCGACGACCCCGGCTGTCGACCATTTGCTCGGCGGTTCCACATGGGGCTCCCGAGAGGCAGATGATACAAACGGTTGCAAAGATTGTACATTTTGATTTTGCATCACCCCCGTCAAGCGACAGCGCCGGGGTCGAACGGATTGACGCCGACATAGACGAGCAAAGTGACTGAGCTCCAGCGAGATTTTGTCCGGCCGGCGTTCATCTTTTCGGCACCGGGAACCTGCGGAGCAGGCGCGATAGCGTGGGCGCCTTTTGCTCCAATCTTTTGGGCGGGCAAAAAATTGGGCAGCGTCCGGGGATGCAGCCCCGGCATGCAACGAGTGAAAACAAAAAAAGCCCGGTCTATTGACCGGGCTTTTCGACAATCCGACTGAACGGGGGTCAGTCTTTGCGCATCATCCGCATTTTCTTGCGCAGACGGCGCTGGGCTTCCTTCTCCTTGCGCTTACGCTTGACGCTCGGCTTCTCGTAAAACTTGCGCTGCTTCATTTCACGAAACAGCCCTTCCTGCTGCAGCTTCCGCTTAAGCACCCGGATGGCTTTCTCGACGTTATTGTCGACAACATGGATTTCCACTAAACACTCACCCCGCTTTCTTGACGAATCTCGTCTGCTGGACCTGGGTCCAGAGGCAAAAACGCACTATAGATGAACCAGGCCGCCTAAATCAAGCCTTTTCTTAGTCACTACAAACAAAACTGACCCCGATACCACCATTTTTGAAGGAGAATCGATTCCGCAGATCGCGTTGCCATCCTGACAGCAAACCGGGATCAGGAACGATCAGGGCCAGTTTCCATTCCGGGTAATACTGTTCGAACAGCAGTCCGAGTCGACGATACCAGCCCGGGAGTTCCGTCGCTTCACCGAGACGGCCTCCATAGGGTGGGTTACAGATGACCAGACCGGGATGTTCGGGGGGCGGCAACTGCAGGACATCGCCGACCTGCCAATCAATCCATTCCGCCACCCCGGCTGCTGCCGCGTTTTGTTGCGCCGCACCCAGGGCTTCCTCGGAGAGATCCCGCCCTTCGATCCTGATCCTTGGCTGAGTTTGCTGGCGACCGGCTTCGCTCAGCAGGGTCTGCCACAGACCGGCACGGTAGCCGGGCCAATCCATGAAGGCAAAATGCCGATTGCTGCCGGGCGGGAGATTTGCCGCCAGCAGCGCCGCTTCGATGACGAAACTCCCCGAACCACACATGGGGTCAAGCAGGGGCAGATGTCCACTCCACCCGGCATGCAACAACAATCCGGCGGCCAGGTTCTCACGTATGGGCGCAGGGACAGCTTGTTTTCGGTAACCGCGCCGATGCAGGTGTTCTCCACTGCTGTCCACCGAGACCAGGCAGTGGTCATCGACAACCTGGACCACCAGCATCACATCCGCCTGGCTGGAATCGACCCTCGGTTCCCCTAGCACATGCCCGATCGCTTCACGGACCACCTGCTCGACCCGATCGGTATGAAACAGGCGTGACTTGCG
>DATFMT010000160.1:0-19324 GCA_035266745.1 Geothermobacteraceae bacterium
AGGGAGAACAGACCGCCAACCAGATCTGTCCGGTCAGAGGCGAACAGCTGTTCCAACTCGGCCTTACCCTGTACAACCTTGGGCCAGGGCGAATCGAGACTGGCGTTGCTCAGGCCATGGAAACCATGTCCGATGGCACGAGGGCTGGCGCTGCGGTTACTGCCGAACCAGAGCGAATCGATGTTACCGGCAATCAGGTTGAAGCCAGGGTACTTATCGGCCGGTTCGACAGCCCCGGCCAGAAAATCCTTTGGCTTCTCATCAGAGAGCAGAAAGTCACGCACCAGGTGACCACGCGACCGGGTCGAGGTTTCTTCCCGGGCGGAACGGACATTGGTCACCATTGCCAACCGCCCCTGGCGGGTCACCCCAAACCAGCTGCCGCCCTGGCGCTGGTCGCGTCCGGCGAGCAGGTCGGTGCCGGGCCAGAATCCGGCGGCTTGGGTCGGACGTTTAAAAAATTCATCCCGGTTGGCGGCAATCACCAGGGGATAGCTGGCACTGACGCCGACCGCCAGTAAAATCAGACACATTGGACGATTTCTCCGTTTCAACCAAGCGCATAGCCAGTTTGGCAGAAACCGGCCCGAAGAACAATCGAATCTGCCGTTATTGCCGAGAAAAGCTCCGCCGACAAAAAAAAACGGCCCCGTTTCCGGGGCCGCTTCTGATCACACATCTATGTCGCGGGTCAGTCGAGGACCGGCCCGTACTGGGTGAAATCGACATCCCCTTCGATGACGTACTTTTTGAAGTTATCGATGAACATGCCGGCCAGTTTGTTGGCCGTCACATCAAAAGCTTCCTTGTCGCTCCAGGCGTTGCGCGGGTTGAGGATGGCACTATCGACCCCCGGCAGGGCCTTGGGGATGCTCAGCCGGAACCAGTTGGTCTGGTCAAACTCAGCATCCTTTATGCTGCCATCGAGGATGGCGTTGATGCAGGCGCGGGTCGCCTTGATGCTCATCCGCGAACCAACGCCGTAGCCGCCGCCGGCCCAACCGGTGTTGACCAGGTAGGCATTGACGCCGTGTTTTTCCATCTTCTCACCGAGCAGCTTGGCATAAGCGGTCGGATGCAGCGGCAAAAAGGCTTCGCCGAAGCAGGAGGAAAAGGTCGCCTGCGGCTCGGTGACGCCGCGCTCGGTCCCGGCGACCTTGGCGGTGTAGCCGGAGAGGAAATAATACATCGCCTGCTCTTTGGTTAGCCTGGAGACCGGCGGCAAAACCCCGAACGCATCGCAGGTCAGAAAGATAATGTTCTGCGGATGACCGGCCTTGAGACTCGGCTCATGGTTATCGATATGATCGATCGGGTAGGAGACCCGGGTATTCTCGGTTTTAGAATCGTCAGCGTAATCGATCTCCCCGGTATCCTCGTCGTAAACAACGTTTTCCAGCAGGGCGTTGCGTTTGATGGCGTTGAAGATTTCCGGTTCGCTTTCCGGAGAGAGATCAATGCACTTGGCGTAGCACCCCCCTTCGAAATTGAACACCCCGGCATCGTCCCAGCCATGCTCGTCATCACCGATCAACTTCCGCGCGGCATCGGTCGACAGGGTGGTCTTGCCGGTGCCGGAAAGACCGAAGAACAGGGCGACATCGCCAGCCTTGCCGACGTTGGCGCTGCAGTGCATGGAAAGGATCCCGCTCAGCGGCAGCCAGTAGTTCATCATGGTGAAGATGCCTTTTTTCATCTCACCGCCGTACCAGGTGCCGCCGATGATGGCAACATTCTTCTCGATGTTGAAAATAACGAAGACTTCAGAGTTGAGCCCGTGCTTCTCCCAGCTCTTGTTAGTCAGTCCGGCGGCATTGTAAACCCTGAAGTTGGGGGCGAAATCGGGCAGGTCGCTCTCGTTCGGACGGATGAACATGTTCTTGACGAAGTGGGACTGCCAAGCGATCTCGGTAATGAAGCGGACCTGTTTGCGGGTCTCCGGGTTGGCACCGCAGTAGCCGTCGGTGACATAGATGTCCTTGCCGGAGAGGTAATCGATGACTTCGGCGTAAAGCTCATCAAAGATCTCGCTGGAGACCGGCTTGTTGATGTTGCCCCAGGCGATGTTGTCCTGCGAAGGAGCCTGTTTGACGAAATACTTGTCCTTGGGGGAGCGGCCGGTGAACTTGCCAGTATCGACCATCATGGTCCCGTTAGCGGACACCTGTCCTTCCTGGTTCTCAGTTTCGGCGGCAAACAGCTCATCGTAACTGGGGTTACGATAGACCTTGCCAACGCTCTTCAAGCCAAGTTCTGCTGCTCCGACACCTTCAACGACAGTTGCTGGTTGCATAAAAGCCCCCTTTTAAATATGGATTTGGTTTGCCCGCCGGCAAACCGCTAGGGTTAAAAAACAACGGGCCCGATCCCTCGCACATCGTTCGCTACGGGTCAATAGCAAAGACCGGCAGGCCTGACGAAAAGCTGCGAAAAAATGGGCGGATTATATGCAGGACTCACAAAAAAAGCAATCTTCGAGAACATTTTTTGTTGAATTACCATATGTCCCGATAATTCACCCAAATGGGACCGAAGTCCTTGACCTATCTAAGGATTTTGGACTGTAACAAATTTACTGACAATAAAAAAGAAAAAAAGTCTCAATAAAATCTGCACTTTTTTGGTTAATCCAAACTCTTATCTTGTTGAAGCAAATTTCAGCAAGGATTATCGACTGCGGGATTGCAGGTAGGCAACCAGCGACCAGATCTGGTCCGGGTTGAAATAGGCTTCCCAGTGCGGCATTACCGAGCCCTGGGAGAGAAACGGTTCGACGGTCTTGCCCTTGGCAATCCGCCAGTAAAGGTAGGCCGGATCGACGACGGCATAATGCCGTGACTTGAAATCGGGGGCCGGTGGTGAGAAAAAATCGGCGCGCGGGCTGCGCCCTTCACCGGTGTCGCCATGACAGGAGGCACACACGCGCAAGAATAAGCCTTCGCCGTATTCGACCGACTCGCTCGATTGATAACCGGCAGGAGGCACTTGGCGAGGATAGTCAACGACCTGGTTGTCACAACCAGCCAGACTCAACAGCATCAGCAGCCAGATTATCAGTCGCATGTCGCTCCGTAAAACGTCAAACGGGGTCGGCTGTCCGACCCCGTTTTGACTTCATATGCTGCTGGTCAGGCCGCCCTCCGCGGCGTGACGCCCCAGCTCCGCAGTTCTTCAATGACACCCCGCAAGACCTGGTCGATGGCAGCGGCCACCGGTGCCGAAAGGGTCAGCGCCATCTCGATCGATCCCGGTTGCACCCCCCAGAAAACCAGCTCTGCGGGGCAGTAGCCCTGCAGTTCGGCAACCGCCAACAGATCCTGAACCCCCATCTGGTGCACCGAGAGCTTGTTGGCGAACGCTCTCGGCACTTCCTCGCCAACGAGGCGGAACACCGTGCCGGTGGCGGCGCCCATCTCAACGGCGTCGATGACCAGCAGCTTGTCGGCTTCTTCCAGCCGTGGCAGCAGATCCAGACCAAGGGTCCCGCCATCGAGAACGGTCACCTCGGCCGGAAACCGGTAATCTTCCTGCAGCCGTTCGATCACCCGGACCCCGAAGCCGTCATCGTTCATCAGCGCATTGCCGATCCCGAGCACCAGAATCGACATCAAAGGTCCTCGGGGTCGGCGAACTTGTAGCCGCCGAAGATCGAGCTGACCGTACCGTTGCGCTCCTTCACATCCATCAGCCAGGCACTGTAGACGTGATGGATGGCAAAGCCGATCAACAGCCACATCACCAGGTGATGAATGAGCCGCAACCACTGGGGGCCGAGCCAGATCAGCAGCGGACCGAACAGGCTGTTGACACTGCCGCCGGGAGCGAACTGGCTGTAGAGAGCGAAACCGGTGGCAATCTGAGTCAAATACAGAATCATCACCCCGGAATAAGCGACCGCCGCCAGGGAGTTGTGTCCCAGGTATTCATGAGGCAGCTCTCTGCTGAGAAAGGTGTAGTACTTGAACATTTTCAACATATTGCGTCGCCCGGCTCGGGTCAGCCAGGGAAAGAAGACCGGCCAGCCGCAATGGTGATTGCCAATAACCGCCCAGATCAGCCGGGAGATGACCGTCAGGGCGAACGCATAAGCGAACACCAGGTGCACGAATCGGGTCCAGCCCATCACAAAAGCGGCGGTGTCGGTCGCGGTGATAAAGGGGTGGCCGATATAGAATCCGGTCACCGACAATACGACGAGGGACAGGACGATGATCCAGTGGCTCAAGCGAACCGGCCACTGCCAGATGTAATGAATATGTCTGCCTTGCATTGCCTCACCTCCCAGCGCTAGAGGGCCTTGACCCGAAGGATCTCGCTGCCGGTGCCGTCAAGCAGGTGCACGGCGCAGGCCAGGCACGGATCGAAGGAGTGGATAGTCCGCAGAATTTCCACCGGCTTCTGCTCATCGGCAATCGGGGTCCCGATCAGCGCCGCTTCGTAGGGGCCCATCTGTCCCAGGGCATCGCGCGGGCCGGCATTCCAGGTCGAAGGCACCACGGCCTGGTAGTTCTTGATGGTCCCGTTTTCGATCCGCACCCAATGGCCGAGGGCCCCGCGCGGCGCTTCGTGGAAACCGAAGCCCTGGGCCTCTTTCGGCCAACTGGACGGGTCCCATTTCTCCTTGGTATGGGTCTCGAGGATGCCGCGCCCCATGTTGTCGGCGAGTTGCTGCAGCCAGGCCTCGTTCTTCTGCGCCAGGACCAGACAATCGACTCCGCGCGCCGCAGTGCGGCCGAGGGTCGAGAAGAGTGCTTCAGGGCCGACCCCGAGCTTGCCGAGGACGAAATTAACCGCCCCCTGGACATCCTGGTTGCCGCCGACGTAGGCGACCAGCACCCGGGCCAGAGGACCGACCTCCATCGGCTTGTCATCATAACGCGGCGACTTGACCCAGGAGTATTTAGCATCGGTATCGAGGAAATCGTAGGGCGGCATCGGACCGGTATAATTGTGGCTGGTCTCGCCGTCGTAGGGATGCAGGCCTTTATCATCGCCCGAGCTGTAGTTGTACCAGGAGTGGGTAACGTACTCGGTGATCTTCTTCTCGTCCATCGGCACCAGCTGGGAGATATCCTTGCCCATGACGATGCCGCGCGGCAGGTAAAGGCTCTCAACGCTGCCGCTGGTGTCGGTCGGGAAATCACCGTAGGAGAGGAAATTTCCAACCCCGCCGCCGATCGCGGCCCACTCCTTGTAGAAGGAGGCGACCGCCAGCAGGTCGGGGATATAGACCTGCTCCACGAACACCCGGGCCTTTTTCAGCAGCTTGCCGATTAAGGCGATCTTGTCGGCGTTAATGGCATTCTGGCTGTTCGGATCGACCGGGATCGCCATGCCGCCGACCAGGAAGGTCTGCGGATGCGGATTTTTCGAGCCAAGGATGGCGTGGATCTTGATGACGTCTTTCTGCCACTCGAGGGCTTCGAGATAGTGGGCAACCGCCATCAGGTTGGCTTCCGGCGGCAGCTTGTAGGCACTGTGCCCCCAGTAGGCGTTTTGGAACGGTCCGAGACGGCCGGTGCTGACGAAGGCGGCGATCCGCTCCTTGACCGCCTTGAAGTGGGTCACACTCGAGTTCGGCCAGTCGGAAATCGACTGGGCGAGCTTGGCGGTGGCAGCCGGGTCGGCTTGCAGGGCACTGGTGATATCGACCCAGTCGAGGGCATGCAGGTGGTAGAAATGGATCACGTGGTCCTGGACATTCTGCATCCCCATGATCAGGTTGCGGATCAGCCGGGCATTGTCCGGAACCTGGATCTTCAGGGCGTCCTCGACGGCGCGGATGCTGGCCATCGAATGGACCGTGGTGCAGACTCCGCAGAAGCGCTGAGTGAAATGATGGGCATCGCGGGGATCACGCCCTTTCAGGATCGTCTCGATGCCACGAAAAGCGGTCGAGGAGCTCCAGGCGTTACTGATCTTGCCACCTTCGAGCTGGGCCTCAATCCGCAGATGTCCTTCAATGCGGGTAATCGGATCGACTGCGATTTTTTTGGCCATGTTCTTATTCCTCCTCAATCTGCTTGTCTTTTCCCATGTCAGCGTCCTTGCGGAAGGCACTCATCACACCGTGGGCGCCGAAGGCCACCGCAGTCGCCGCCGCCAGGCCAAGACCGATTTTGTCAGCGGTCGCCTCGATGCCGAAGCCGGGGACCTGCGGCAGCCGGCGGTAGAAGGGGCTCATGGTGTCCCAGAACTGCGGCTCCGAACAGCCGATGCAACCATGTCCGGACATGACCGGCCAGCTGGTCCCCTCGTTGTAACGGACCGTCGGGCAGTTGTGGAAGGTCTCCGGTCCTTTGCAGCCGAGCTTGTAGAGGCAGTGCCCCTGCCGATGACCCTCGTCACTGAAGGCCTCGGCGTACTGACCGGCGTCGAAATGCGCGCGCCGTTCACAGTTGTCATGAATTCGCTTGCCATAGGCGAACAGCGGCCGGCCGAGCCGGTCGGTCGCCGGCAATTGGCCGAAAGTCAGGAAATGGACGATAGTGGCGGTCAGATTCTCGGCATTGACCGGACAGCCCGGCAGATTGACTACCGGCGCGCCGGGAACCAGGTCCTTGACCGATACGGCACCGGTCGGGTTCGGTGCCGCGGCCGGGATGCCACCGTATGAGGCGCAGGTGCCGACGGTAATCGTCGCCGCGGCATTTTTGACCAGTTCACGACAGCTCTCCTCGGCGCTGACCCCGCCAACGGTGCAGTAGACGCCGCCATCCTTGGTCGGGATCGAACCTTCGACGATCAGCACATACTGCCCCTGGTATTTCTTCATCGCCTGCTGCTTGGCCTCTTCGGCCAGGTGTCCGGCTGCCGCCATGACCACCTCGGCGTATTCGAGGGAGATGACATCGAGAATAATGTCTCCGGCGGTCGGTTGGTTGGCGCGCAGGAAGGCCTCGGAATCGCCGCTGCAGCTTTGATACTCGACCCAGATCACCGGGACCCGTTTGTCTTCAAGGGCCTGGGCCACCTTGGGGACAAAGGTCATCGGCAGGGCCATAGCGGCAGTGGTTGCCGTGCAGAACTTCATGAAATCGCGCCGGTTCACCCCACGCGCTTCCCATTTCTGCAAGGTTTCCTCGGGGATGGAAACCGTTTCAGGGGTCTGTTCAGTCGTCATTGACAGAGTCCTCCTTTCGCAGGGTGATTACGTTCATTTTAGAACACTATTAACAGATCACAGCAAGACTACAACCGTTTGATAATTAATGATTATTTTATGTAATTGCATGAGCATTCTCAGATTGGTTTATGAAAAATATAACACTGTCATATCGCTATCAAAATGACCCTGTCAAGGGGATTTTCACCCGATAGCGCATACGTTATCCCGGATATGGACGAGGCATAACGTATACCTCGTACGGTTAGTTGTGTTTAATATTAAGGCATATTTTGCCATCCGCAAGTAGCCGGGCAACATGCCTCCGGGACTCCTCCCCGCACCTGCCCGGGTGCTATACTGAAATCAGATCAGGTGAGGGGATGGAGGTGGCGATGCAACTGCAAAACGACAAATTTAACGTTGCCGGCAAACGGGGACGGGTTCCTACCAGTTCCGACCCCTTCACGCCGGAAGAGGCCCTGCCGGGCGTCCAGATCTGCCGAAGATGCCACGCCGTCTATCGTAACCGCAGCTGGACACTCAATGAGCAGACCTATGAACAGGCGGTACAGCAGGAACACCATCCGACCACCTGCCCGGCCTGTCTGAAGACCGATCAGCATTACGCAGAAGGGGTGGTGACCCTGAACGGCGCCTACCTGTGGGAGCACGAAGAGCAGATCCGCAACCTGATCCGCAACGAAGAACAGCGGGCGTTACAAAACAACCCTCTGGAGAGGATCTTGCGTCTGCAGCGCGAGGGGGATCGCCTGATCATCGAGACAACCGATGTCAAACTCGCCGAGCATCTCGGTCGGGCGATTCACAAGGCCCATCGTGGGGAGCTGCATTTCAGCTGGGCAGGAAGCCCGGCCGTCGGCCGGATCCAGTGGCAAAGAAACCTATAAAAGGACCCACGAGCGTGATCCGGCCAACTGAAAGGAACCGAGCCGGTGAAACAGAGGCGCCGAGAGGGCACGAGTTGGTGGAGCATACGGCCGACATCGGCATCCGTTGCTGGGGGCCGACCCCTGACGAGCTGTTCCGCGAGGCGACCGGGGCGCTGATCGAGGTGATGGTCGGCCCGGTCTGTGCCGCAGGCAATGAGCGGTTATGCTTGGAACTGCAGGCGTCCTGCGTTGAGGAACTGCTGGTCACCTGGCTCAACGAGCTGCTGGTCCGTTTCGAGATCGAGGGGTTCCTCCCCGGCGAGATCACCTTTGTACAGCTTGAGGAGCAGCGGCTGAGGGCACGACTCAGCGGCGCGCGCTACGATCCGGCCCGCTGGCCGATCGAGCGACAGGTCAAGGCGGCCACCTACCATCTGTTGCAGGTCGAACACTCCCTCGACACCTGGCGGGCCACCATTTATCTCGATCTTTGAGGAGCACGGCACATGAGCGTCAAGGTGCAACAGATCGATACGTGCCGCTGGCGGATCCCCCGGGAAGGGGCGATGCGCAGCGAAGGGTTGATCTTCGCCAATGCCGGGATGATCGAACGCCTGCAGCGAGAAAAGGCCCTTGAGCAGGTGGCCAACGTCGCCACCCTGCCGGGGATCGTCGGCCCGTCGCTGGCGATGCCCGATATCCACTGGGGCTACGGCTTCCCGATCGGCGGGGTCGCCGCCTTCGATGCCGAGCATGGCGTGGTTTCCCCCGGCGGGGTCGGCTACGACATCAACTGTGGGGTGCGTCTGCTGCGCAGCGCCCTCAGCCGCGAGGAGATCGCCCCGCGGCTGGCGGAACTGGCCGACACCCTCTACCACAATGTCCCGGCGGGGGTCGGCTCGCAGCGCCGCGATCTGCGCCTGACCCTGCACGAGGAAAAGCAGGTTCTGCGGCGGGGCGCGGCCTGGGCGGTGGATGCCGGCTTCGGCAGCGCCGAGGACCTGGAACACATCGAGGCCGGCGGCACCCTGCCCGGCGCCGATCCGGAGCGGGTTTCCGAGCGGGCCCTGGCGCGCGGCCGGTCCCAGCTCGGCACCCTCGGCTCCGGCAACCACTTCCTCGAGATCCAGCACGTCGACCGGGTCTTCGCCGCCGACGCGGCAGAGGCGCTGGGGCTTTACGAGGGGCAGATCACCGTCTCGATCCACACCGGAAGCCGGGGCCTGGGCTACCAGGTCTGCGACGACTCGCTGCACACCATGCTGCAGGCGAGCCGCAAGTACGGCATTAGCCTGCCTGACAAGCAGCTCTGCTGCGCGCCGGTGCAGAGCCCCGAGGGAGAGCACTACCTCGCCGCCATGGCCGGCGCCGCCAACTTCGCCTTCGCCAACCGCCAGCTGATCACCGCCTGGGTGAGGGAGAGCTTCGAGCGGGTGCTCGGCAAGGGGCCGGCGGAGCTTCGCATGGGGCTGATCTACGATGTCTGCCACAACATCGCCAAGCTCGAAACCCACCTCGTCGCCGGGCGGTCACGCCGACTCTGCGTGCACCGCAAGGGAGCGACCCGGGCCTTCCCGCCGGGTCATCCCGAAACCCCGGCCGCCTACCGGCAGATCGGCCAGCCGGTGCTGATCCCCGGCGACATGGGGCGCTACTCTTTCGTGCTGGTCGGCACCCCCGGCGCCATGGACGAGACCTTCGGCTCGACCTGCCACGGCGCCGGCCGGCTGCTGTCGCGACATGCGGCGAAAAAGCTGGTGCGTGGCCGCAATCTGGTTGCCGAACTGGCACAACAGGGTATTCTGGTCAGAGCGACCGGTCGCGCCACCGTCGCCGAGGAGATCCCGGAAGCCTACAAGGATGTCGCCGAGGTGGTGGAGGTGGTCGAACAGGCCGGGCTGGGCCGCATCGTCGCCCGCCTACGGCCGCTGGCGGTCATCAAGGGCTAGCGGGGTGACCCACAAGCGTAACGTTTCCCGAGCGTTCAAAGGAGCCGCACATGAAAGTTTTTGTCACCGGAGGAACGGGATTTGTCGGCCACGAAGTGATTCGCCAGCTGGTTGCAGCCGGCCACCAGGTCGTGGCCCTGGTCCGGACCGGCTCGGAAAAGAAGCTCGCTCCGGCCCCGGAGGTCACGCTCCAACCGGGGGATGTGCTACAGCCGAACACCCTGCTCGAAGGCCTCAAGGGGTGCGATGCGGTCATCCACCTGGTCGGCATCATTCGCGAATTTCCGGGCAAGGGAATCAGCTTCCGGAGACTGCACACCGAAGCGACCCGCCAGGTCATCAAGGCGGCCCAAGACCAGGGCGTCAGGCGTTACCTGCAGATGAGCGCCAACGGCTCCCGCCCCAATGCCAAAACGGATTATCACAAAACCAAGTGGGCTGCGGAAGAGAGTGTCCGTAACAGTGACCTCGACTGGAGCATCTTTCGCCCGTCTCTGATTTTCGGTCCCGGGGATCAATTTGTGAACACGCTTGCCGACCTGATTCGCAAGTTCCCGGTGATTCCGGTCATCGGCAACGGTCGCTACAAAATGACTCCGGTCGCCGTCGAAAACGTTGCGGCCGGGTTTGTGGCAGCGCTTGAACTGCCAGCCAGCGCCGGCCAGACCTACCATTGCGGAGGCCCCCAGGATCTGAGCTACGATGAAATTCTCGATCTTATCGGGCGTGCCCTGGGAAAGAACCGGGTCGCCAAGTTGCACCAGCCGCTCCTGCTCATGAAACCGGCCATCCAAATGCTGCAATCGATTCAACAATTCCCCATCACCAGCGACCAACTCACCATGCTGCTCGAAGGCAACAGCTGCGACCCGGCCCCCTGGGTGAATGCGTTCAAGCTTGAGCTGACCCCGTTTTACCCCGGTATCTGCAGTTACCTGCAGGGCAACCCAGCGGCTTAGTCTGGACAGTAGGCTTCGGAACCAGCATAATAACCAGCAATTGAATCCACCCCTGCTTGAGACTACGCAATGCGCCTGACCTTGAAAATAGCCCTGGCCATTCTGTTCGGCGTCGGCCTGTTGCTGTCGTTGCACAGCTATCAGTCCGTACAGCGCGAGAAGGACCTGTTAAAAGAAAACCTCAGTCATGAAGCCCGGCAGGTCGGCCAGGTCCTAAGGATCATGGTCGCGGAGATCTGGCAATCCCAGGGGGAAAGGGCAGCAAGGGCCTTTCTCAAGCGATCAGATTCTGCCAACGAACAAATGCAGATTCGCTGGGTTTGGATGGATCTGGTTGCGCCAAAACCCTTGGCGCCCAGCATTAGCGATGAAAAACTCAAGGCTACCGAAAAAGGTGAATCCGTCACGATCATGGGCGAAACCAATACCGGGGAAGACTTTCTGTTCACCTATATCCCACTCCGTTCCAAGGATGGCCGCGTCGGGGCCATTGAAATCACTGAATCACTTAAAGACCTGCATGGCTACATCAGGGAAAGCATGCGGCGCTCGGCGTCATTGATGGCGGCCATCGTCGCCAGCAGCCTGCTGGTGATTATCGCCATCGGCAGCTTCTGGGTCTCCGAACCGGTCCGCCGACTGGCCGAACAGGCCGACCGTATTGCTGCTGGCGACTTTTCTCCATCGCTTAAACTACGGGGCAGCGATGATTTTGCCACCCTGACCGCCGCCATTGACCGGATGCGCAGTCAACTGGCAACGGCCCGTAAGGCCGATCAGGATCGTTTGGAAGCCCTGGAGAAATTTCGCCACACAGAACGATTGGCAACCATCGGCCGGCTCTCGGCGGGGATGGCCCATGAGCTTGGGACGCCGCTGAATGTCATCTCCGGACGGGCAAAACTGATCGGTTCCGGGGATTTGCCAGACATCGACATTAAAAAATCAGCCCGCATCATCGGCGAACAGGCCGATCGGATGACCGCCCTGATGCGGCAATTGCTGGACTTTGCCCGCCGTGGCACCCCACAGAAACAGGCCGTCGACCTGGAACAACTAATCAACTACGTCATCAACCTGCTGCAACCTACCGCTGCTCAGCATCAGGTGACCCTGACCAACCATGCCCCGCAGGCGGTTCGGGCATTGGCGGACAGCAACCAGTTACAGCAGGTGCTGCTCAACCTGACCATGAACGGTATCCAGGCGATGCCCTCTGGCGGCACCCTGACACTGTCGGTGGAACAGACCGAGCCACTGGCGCACCCGGAAAAACCTGGTGAGAAATCGGCTCATTACGCTCTGATCAGCGTCATTGACACCGGTGATGGCATCAGTGAAGAACATCTGCCACACCTCTTCGATCCGTTTTTTACCACCAAGGACATCGGGCAGGGGAGCGGCCTGGGTCTCTCGATAGCCTACGGCATTGTCCAGGAGCATGACGGTTGGATTGCCGTACAGAGTGAACTCGGTCGTGGCAGTCAGTTCAGGGTCTATCTACCCATCGCCGAGCAACCACAGGATATCAACGCATGAGCGAAACACTCGGACGCATCCTGGTGGTCGACGACGATCAGGGAATGCGCGAGCTATTACAGGAAGATCTGGGCCGCCGTGGACACCAGGTTCTGACGGCGGCTAATGTATCGGCAGCCCTGGAGCATTTCCAGAAGAATCCGGTCGATGTGGTACTAACCGACCTGAACATGCCGGGCGGCGGGGGCATCGAACTCTGCCAGGCGCTGCATCAGCGCGCACCCGACCTGCCGGTCCTGATCATAACTGCCTTTGGCAGCCTCGACACCGCGATCGCCGCATTACGTGCCGGCGCCCACGATTTTGTCACCAAACCGATTGATCTTGACCTGCTTGCTTTGACCCTGCGCCGCGCCCTGGAACATTGTCAACTGCGCAACGACTTACGCCAACTGCAGGATGAAGTGCGGCGCAATCGCCGCGAAGGAAGCCTGCTCGGCGACAGCCTGGCAATGCTGGAGATTCGGGATCTGATCGCAAGACTGGCAGAACTGGAGAGCTCAATCCTGCTGCATGGCGAAAGCGGAACCGGCAAGGAGTTGGTGGCCAAGGCCTTGCACGATCAGAGTTCGCGCCACACCGCCCCCTTTGTGGCGATTAATTGCGCTGCGTTGCCAGAAACGCTGCTCGAAAGTGAGCTATTTGGCCATGAAAAAGGGGCGTTTACCGACGCCAGGACGGCCCGCCAGGGGTTGTTCCTCCAGGCCGCCGGTGGCACCCTGCTGCTTGATGAAATCGGTGAACTTCCCCTGTCACTGCAACCCAAATTGCTGCGCGCGCTGGAGGAAAGAACCGTAAGGCCCCTCGGCGGGACACGAGAAATCCCCTTTGACGTGCGTATCATCGCCGCGACCCACCGCGACCTTGGCGAAGCGATTCAGGCCGGGACTTTCCGTGAAGATCTTTATTATCGGTTGAACGTCATCGCAATTGATATCCCGCCGTTGCGTGAACGGGGCAACGACATCCTGCTGCTGGCCGAAGTCTTCATCGCTGAATTTGCCCGGCGGCTCGACAAACCGGTTAAAGGGCTTTCCGAAGCCGCCGCCAGTCGCCTGCTCAGCTATTCGTGGCCGGGCAACGTTCGGGAGTTGCGCAACCTAATGGAACGCGCAGTAGCGTTGAGTCGCCACCCGCGGCTTGGAATCGAAGACTTGCCCGCCAAATTGCAGCCGTCGGCCGCAGCGGATCAACTCACAAACGGCATTATTAACACCAACAACCTGGTCTCCCTGGAGGAGATGGATCAACGCTATATACGGCATGTCCTCGAAGCGGTTTCAGGCAATCGCTCTCTTGCCGCCAAGATCCTCGGCATCGATCGAAAAACCCTCTATCGTAAATTGAAAGAAGCCTAATCGGGGCAGTTTGCCCCATCGGGGCGGCCTGCCCCACACTCTCTCCCGTATAACTCCTTGAAATCACAGCCATGACAGGTTGGCACATCCTGTGCTTCTATAAATGGCTGTACAGTGTTTCAAGGAGAGCCAAGATGAGTTACCGGAACCCCGACATCCAGAAAGGTGCCACCGTCCTGCTCGCTGAAGACAATGATGAGTTGCGTGAGCTGCTGGCCTTCTGCTTTTATCAGGCCGGCTACAACGTGACCAGCTGTAATAACGGCATCAGCCTGCTTGAACGTCTGCAGGCGGGCATCGAAGGCGATAGCACCCCTATCGAACTGGTCGTTACCGATATCCGGATGCCCGGCCTGACCGGGCTGGAAGTTCTCGAATCCTACTTCGATCAACCCGAACTGCCGCCGATCATCTGCATCACCGCCTTTGGTGATCGGCAGACCCACGAACAAGCCTTGCGCCTTCGGGCCAAGGCCGTGTTTGACAAACCTTTCGATATCGACCTGCTGGTGCAGTCAGCCAAACAGCTCTGCCCGCCAGTCAAAAATAACCACGCCACAAGGAGCTTGACATGAAACCGAGAGCGCCCCGTATCAGCACCCCTCTGCTCTCCCTGCTGTTTGCAGGACTGATCCTGATCAGCGGGTCCATCCTGCCCAGCCGCAGCCTCGCCCAGGAGCAAGGGATAGAGAATCTCAAACAGACCGGCATGGCGTTCCGGGCCGTCGCCAAACAGGTCTCACCCGCCGTCGTTTTCATCAAGGTAGAAAAAGAAGAAGAGGGCGGTGTCATGAGCCCCTTCGGCAACAATCCGTTCGGCGACGAGTTCTTTCGCCGTTTCTTCGGCCAACCGCCGCAACAGGATCGCCCGCGGCAGCAACCGAAACATCGCTCCAAGGGACAGGGGAGCGGCTTCATCATCTCTCCCGACGGTTACATCATGACCAACAACCATGTAGCCGGAGATGCTGACGAGGTCAGTGTCACCCTGCTCGATGGCCGTGAATATAAAGCCAAGCTCATCGGCACCGATCCGGCCACCGACGTCGCCATCATCAAGATCGACGAATCCGACCTGCCGTTCCTCAAACTAGGCGATTCCGACAAACTCGAAGTCGGCGACTGGGTGCTCGCTTTCGGCAACCCCTTCGGCCTCTCGCACACCCTGACCGCCGGCATCGTCAGCGCCAAAGGGCGCAGCGGCATCGGTCTCAACGACTATGAAAACTTCATCCAGACCGATGCCGCTATCAATCCCGGCAACTCCGGCGGCCCGCTGGTCAATCTTGACGGCGAGGTCGTCGGGATGAACACCGCGATCTTCAGCCGCAGCGGCGGCTCGATGGGTATTGGCTTTGCCATCCCGATCAACATGGCCCAGCAGGTACGCGAACAACTGGTCAAGCACGGCAAGGTAACCCGCGGCCATCTCGGCGTCTACATCCAGGACCTCAACCAGGATCTCGCCGACTCCTTCGGCCTGAGCGACACCAAAGGAATTCTGATCGCCAAGGTGATCGAGGATTCTCCAGCCGAGAAGGCAGGTCTGCAGCAGGGGGATGTGCTGCTGTCTCTCAACAGCAAACCGGTTGGCAAGGTCTCCGAGTTCCGCAATCAGGTCGCCATGATGCTCCCCGACACCAAGGTCAAGATTGGCCTGTTGCGCGATGGCAAGGAGAAAACCCTCACCGTCACCATCGGCAAGCAGGAAGACGAAGCGGAGGTTGCCGTGAACAAGACCGGCTCTGCCGCGGAACTAGGGATGAGCCTGCAGACCCTGACTCCCGAACTGCGTGGGCAACTCGGCTACGAAGATGAGACCGGCGTGCTGGTCACCAATGTCGAGCCAGGGTCACCGGCAGCTGACGCCGGCATCGTTCGCGGCTCCCTGATCCTTGAAGTCAACCGCAAACCGGTCACCGAACCGGAGCAGGTTCAACAGGCCCTCAAAGAGAATCCGGGCAAGCCGCTCTTGCTGCTGGTCCGCTACAAAGATGGAACCCGATACCTCGCGCTAAAAACTGAGTAGAATTGACAGCCGTCGCCACCGGCTCTTTTCAAGCCCTCCGTTCAGCCTCCTGGCGGAGGGCTCTTTTTTTCTTGTCGCCGACACTCCTTACCCACTCAGCCCCTATCTATTTGCATTAGGCTTCCGTATAATAAGCTCTTTTCAGAGAGCTGATAATCGACATGGAAAAGACCTACCCGCAACAGGTCTGCGACCTGATGCGCTTCGCCATCCAAGACTGCGGCGGCAACGAAGTTTTTTTTCTCGGCCACACCGATCCCGACCAGCGCGTCATCGAAGTCGAAGTGCTGGCCCGGGGCAGTCGGGAGGCGGTCCCAGCGATCCTGCAGGCCTGCCGATTCGGCGACGTGGTGATTCACAATCATCCTTCCGGACGTCTCGAGCCGTCGGCCGCCGACATTGAAATTGCCTCGCGACTTGGGGCCATGGGGGTCGGCTTCCATATCGTCGACAATGACCTGAGGCGACTTTACAAGGTCGTCGAGAGCTTTCGCCCCCAGCAAATTCAGCCGCTCGACCCGGCTCAGATCGCCTCCATCCTCGGCCCCGACGGTTGCATCAATCAGACCCTGCCGGACTACGAAAACCGCCCCGAACAGCTGCGCATGTCGTTTGCCGTCGTTGAAGCCTTCAACCACAACCGCCTGTCGCTTATCGAAGCTGGAACCGGCACTGGGAAAAGCCTCGCTTACCTGGTCCCGGCCCTGTTGTGGGCGGTCAACAATGGCGAACGGGTCGTCGTCTCAACCAACACCATCAACCTGCAGGAACAGCTGATCCGTAAAGATCTGCCCTTTCTGGAACGGGCCTCAGGGATCGAGTTCAAGGCGGTCCTAGTCAAGGGGCGCAGCAACTACCTCTGCCGCCGCCGCCTGCAGACGGCCGGCCAGGAACCGGGACTGTTCGATACTGAAATCGCCCAGGAGATTAAAACCCTGCGCGACTGGGCTGAAACGACCCAGGTCGGTTCGCGTGAAGAGCTGAACTTTCTGCCCCGGACCGAAGCCTGGGACGAGGTCTGCTGCGAAGCCGACCAATGCGCGCGGGTTCGCTGCAAGCAGTATCAGGCCTGCTTTTTTCACCGGGCCCGGCGCCAGGCCGCCCAGGCCGACCTGCTGGTCGTCAATCACGCCCTGCTGCTTTCCGACCTGGCGGTCCGCGCCGAGACCGATAATTACACGACAGCCGCCGTGCTGCCCCCCTACGACCGCATCATCATCGATGAAGCTCATCATCTGGAAGATGTTGCCACCCAGTTTTTCGCCACCAATGTGACCCGCTTTGCCTTTGCCCGCACCCTGAACCGCCTGCGTCATCCACGCAAGCAGGAGCGGGGCCTTTTGCCCCAACTGCTCTCGTTTCTGGCCCGCGAGCTTTCGACCTCGGAAGACGCACTCTACCGGGACATCCACGCCCGCACCGAAGAACTGAGTTCTCTGCGACTGGCATTATACGACCGGGCGGTCGCCGACCTGGAAAGGATTGGACTCAACCTGGCTGGTGAACTGCGGGAGGAGGTCTCCGACCAGCTTGAGATCCGCCATCGGGTCCTGCCGGAGTTCCGCCAGCGCGACTACTGGGCCGGGGTGCGCACGACCCTGAACGGGATGGCGACCGAGACGCTCGCCCTGGTCAGCGGCCTTGAAGCGCTGGCCAAGCAGTGCGAACTGATTCCGGAAGCCATCCAGGACAAACTCGCTTCGCAGCTGACCGACCTGGCCGGCATCGGCACCCGCCTGCAGAGCCTGGCAGCCGAGCTCCACCAGTTTATCGCCCGGGACGATGATCACTGTGTCTGGTTCGAAGTGAAAAAGAGCCGGGTCGGCCGCAGCCACGCCCTGATCACCCGGCTTTGCACAGCGCCGATCGAAATTGCCGGAGCCATGAACCAGGCCCTGTTCGCCAAGTTCCGCACCGTGGTTATGACCAGCGCCACCTTGAGCGTTGATCAGCGCTTCAACTATTTCAAACAGCGGATCGGCCTCACCCTGGCCGAACCGGCCCGAGTCGCCGAGCTGATCCTCGCCTCACCATTTGACTTCTCCCGCCAGGCCCGGCTGCTGATCCCGGCCGACGCCCCGGAGCCGGCCCAGGCCGGCTACCCGGAGATGGTCGTCAGGCTGGTCGAACAGGGGGTGCTGGCCGCCGACGGTCGCTCGTTTGTCCTGTTCACTGCCTACTCGCTGTTGCGCAGGGTCTACGAAGAGCTTGCACCGGTGCTGCAGGCACGCGGTTATCACTGCCTGCGCCAGGGCGCGTCGGCGCGGCACACCCTGCTGCGCGAATTTATCAACGACCCGACCAGTGTCCTGTTTGCCACCGACTCGTTCTGGGAAGGGGTCGATGTGCCGGGTGACGCCCTGCAGCAGGTCATCATCGCCCGACTGCCATTCAAGGTTCCGACCGAACCGGTACTCGAGGCGCGGGCCGAGGCCATCACCCGCGCTGGCGGCAATCCGTTCGCCGACTACACCATTCCCCAGGCGGTGCTGAAATTCAAGCAGGGCTTCGGCCGCCTGATCCGCCATCGTAATGACCTTGGCGTGGTGTTGATTCTCGATTCCCGCGTGATCCGCAAGGGTTACGGCAAACGGTTTCTCCGTTCGCTTCCGGAGGTTCCGAAACTCACTGTTGCCGGCGACCGGATCGCCGCGGAAATCGGCCTATTTCTCAGCCCGGCGGAGCAACCGCTGCCCGCCGGCTCGCCGGAGACCGGAAACTATGCTAGGATAGGAAAAAAATCAGGACGATAAGACATGCGCTCAGGTATCCGCATCAACGGCAGGTATTTCAGTAACCGCTATGATGCCGGCAAATATCTCTTACAATTGGCCAGCCAGGGGCAGCCAGTGACCATCCAGCAGAACGAGAGGCCCATCCTCGATGATCTGATTCGCGGTCACTAGCCGGCCGGCTTTGCCAGGGGGAGTCTATGAAAATTGTCTGTATCCTCGGGTCGCCGCATGGCGTTCAGGGTAACACCTATCGTTTAACCTCGCATGTCCTCGAAGGTGCAATTGCGAACGGAGCGTCGGTTGAACTGGTACATCTTGATGGCAGCAACGTCAAACCCTGCCTCGGCTGTGACAGCTGCCATCAGACCGGAAACTGCCCGCAAATCGACAAGTTCCCGGCCATCCACCAGGTGATCCAGGACGCCGACGGGGTGATTCTTGCCAGCCCCAATTACATCTTCAATGTCTCCGCGCAGATGAAAAGCTTCATGGATCGCTGCAGCGGCATCATCCACTGCCTCTCCTTTGAGGGGAAATACGGCCTGGCGGTGGTCACTTCAGGCGGAGGTGAGGACGAGTCGATCATCGAATACATGAGCCGCTTCCTGCTGGTCACCGGGATCCGTCCGGTCGGGGGCATCCACGCCACTATGGCAACCTTCCCGGACGGCAAATTCAGCGACGAACTGATTGCCCAGGCTCGCGATCTCGGCAGTCACCTGGTGCAGCACTGGCGGGAGGGAGGCACTGACCCCGC
>DATFMT010000161.1:0-27525 GCA_035266745.1 Geothermobacteraceae bacterium
AAGCATGCCGGCGGAGTGGCCGAATATCGCTCCTCCGAGGGCAAGACCGTCGAGGTCCCTTACCGGGGTCCAATCATCGAGACGGTACGGGATGTCCTCGGCGGAGTCCGCTCAGCCTGTACCTACGTCGGTGCCGGAGCGCTCAAGGAGTTGACCAAGCGCACCACCTTCATCCGGGTCCTCGAACAGGAGAACCAGACCTTCGGTTAAATGTCGTTTCGGCAACAGGCAAAGAGGCGGCCTTGCGGTCGTCTCTTTGCCTGTTGCTGATGTTGGAAAGTTACTTGGCTATGATTAGGACGTCGAGGCCTTCTAGCCGATTATGATCGGTATCCTCGACCCGGTAGGTACGGCCGGAGCGCCAGCCAGGATCGTAACCGAGTTTAGTCTTATGCCCCTTTTTACCTGACCGGTCATCAATCTGGATTTCTCCGCCCAGGTAGCTGACCTGGATTTTGACGCCTCCCCGCGCGCCCCGCAGGGTGATCGATCGAACCTCCCCTTCTTTCAGTTCAATCGATTGCGGGACTAACCGATGCGCCTTGCCGAGGGATTTGATCTTTCCCCCCTGGAAGGCTACGGTCACCCTGGCCGGCGGACTAACCGGTTCAGTCTGGTTCCTAGCGCTGACCGGTCTGGGTTCTGCCGGATGCTTGTTGACCACCGGGGCCGCGGGATGCGGCTTGACGACAACCACCGGCGGTTTCTCGGCCCGTTCCTTGGCCACGAAGGTCGGTGCCTCGTGGTGCCGCTGCTGTTCCTTGGTGTCCACTGCCGGAGCTTTAGGGGGGCGGGGCTGTTCCTTTATGACGATGACTTGCGGTTTTTCCGCTTTGGGCGCCGGGCTCTCGACGTCAATGATCTGCGGCCGTCGACGGGCATGCCGGCCGCGGGGCGGAGTGCCGAGGATCTCGACCTTGGCCGTGACGCCGCGTAATTCAAGCGGACCCTCGTCGAACAGGTTGGGGTAGGACTTGCCGCGCTCCCAGGCAGTGTCGTAGACCAGGCTGGTTGCCCGGGACCGATGGGAACGTGGTGTTTCGTCGAGCAGCAGGTTGCCGCCATCGTAGCTGACGTTCAGGGTGGCGCGTTTGCCACGCTGGCTGACGACCGGGACGGCCTTGGCCTCGCCGGCGGCGATCTTGAAGGAGATCGGATGGAAAGGTTTGTGGGCACCGTAGAATTTAAGCATGCCATCGTACAAGGTGACTCTCAGCAGGTCGCCGTAGGTTCCTTCGCCGCGATAGATGGCGTCGATCTGCAATTGCTGCAGGCGGGCCGCTTCGGCCTCCTGGGCCCGGCGAGCTTCTTCGGCAATGGCCCGTTGCCGGGCCTGCTCGTGCAGCCGTTGCTGCAATGCCGCCTGGTGGGCGTGGTAGGCATCCATGGCGGCAATCCGTTCCTGCTCAGACATGACGTCCCAACGGTCCTGCGGGACGCCGTAGATGGTGGCGGTACAACCGACCACGACCATCACGAGTAACATCAGGCTTGCCAACAGCCACTTTTTCATGACACATCCTTCCTGTTCGGGGCATCTGGAAACCGGTTACGGCCGGCATCCGATCACACATTCCAATAGCTACTGGTTCCCAAAATAATGCAAGTTTGCCACCAATGCAGCCGACATCGCCCTCCATTTCACGCGATGTCGGGTTGATTCTACAAGTAAATCAAGTGATATCAGTTTGATAGGGAGATTCTCCTGTGCTTGCGTGGCGACCGGTTCCGGGTCGTTTGCATATTTTTGGCAGTCGAAATGAACCAGTTGCGGGGAGATCACTGAAGGGGGAGACGCGGGTTGGAAGTTAACGGTCAGGACTCAACAGATCCGGGTAATCGTATAACGCTTGCTGCGGTTGATGGAAATTTCGTCATCGAGGTTGCGTCCCAGCAGCTTTTGCCCAAGCGGCGCGTGCGGGGTAATGACGACGACCTCCACGCCGGATACCTTGAGCATCAGACCACCGGCCGCGGGGCCGAGGAAGACCAGCCGCTCTTCGCCATCGTCAGCCTCCAGGGTGACCAGTGCGGTCAGGCGAACGGGCGCATCAGCGGTAAACTCCTGGAGCTGCAAGTTGCGGTAACTCTCCAGGGCGAGCCGAATCTCCTGGGCGCGATTGGCCTGCCCCTGCGCCAGGTAGGAGGCTTCCAGAGCGGTCGTGTCGTACTTGTTGTCCGGCTGACACTCTTCATGAGTTGCAGCGTGATGGGAGCTTTTTGCCGCTTCGGTCAGCAGCTTGAGGTTCGCTTCAAGGTTGGCCAGGATCATCAGGAGCAGTTGCGGCTTATTCATGTGATACGGTCCCGCAGAGTCAGGTTCTCCACCCTCAAGTAAGGCCCGTCGGAAATAGCAGAATTATCCCTTCAGGTCAATCGGAATCAGCTGCTGTCAGTCAACTCTGCCGGCTGGCAATGCTGCATCAGGATCAGCTTGGCCTCTGCTTCGCTAATGTCGTGCCAGTGGCGATACGCGGCTGCGACCGAGTAGCTCCAACCGCTGCGCAAGTTGACACAATACAAGGCTTCAACGGAACTGGCCAGCTGCCGGGCTGCGGCTTCGTGGGCCGTCGGTATCGCCAGCAGCAGCCGGACCGCGCCAGCCCGGCGCAGGGCGGCAACGGCGACCTGCAGGGTCAGCCCGCTGGCCAGGCCATCGTCGACAACGATGCCATCCCGCTCGCTCAAGTCCGGCATCGGGCAATCTTGACGGAACAGCTGTTGTCTGCGCCTCACCTTCTCCAGGGTGGCCTTGATCCCCGCTTCGACAACCTGATCATTCAGCCCGGCCCGTCGAACCAGGTCGTGATTTAGACGGACACTGCCGTCAAATGCCACCGCTCCGTAGCCGGCTTCGCTGTTCCAGGGCAGCGTAATTTTACTGACCACAACAACATCGAGCGGCGCCCGTAATAGCTTCGCCAGGCTTGCGGCGACCGGCACGCCGCCGGCCGGAACGGCCAGCACCAGCGGCCGGGTCAGCTGCGCCTTGTCGAACAAATCTGCCAGGCGCATCCCGGCCTCGGCCCGATCGGCAAAAATCCCAGTTTGTTCATGAAAGAGAGGGTTGTGATGAACTCGAAGCCGTTGCATATTACGCCTCTTCCCGGGAGCAGTGAAAGACTTCTCTCTTTCCATCATACTCGAATTCGCTTTGCCAGGCTGCGCCGACTGCCGGTCGCAAAGGCCTGCCAGGTGAATTGAACAGAGAAAAATAAAACAAGGTTACAAATTTTGTTAAGTTGCTAGTGACGAGCAACCAATTGTTATGTTAGGCTTGCCGCCGGAGGTGGGGTAATCCCCTTGGAAGGTGAAGTTATGAAACACAGATTGGTTGGTATGGTCGTTTTCTCGCTCCTGTTTTTTTCCGTAATTCCCGCTCTCGCCCAGCTCGATGCCCAGACCGAAGCCCTGTTACAGGGGAGCATCGCCCGGGCGAAAGAAACGTCGGCGGTCAAGCCGACCGCCCAGATGGTCATGGACAAGGTCGAACAGGCCGCCAGGCTGATCGCCGAACAAGGTCCTGCGGCTTTCCCCAGGTTCAAGGGGCGTGACAGTGAGTTTATTTACGCCGGGACCTATGTCTGGATTCATTCGGCCAAAACCGGAATCATGCTGATGCACCCGATGATCCCGACCCTGGAAGGGCAGAATGTTCTCTTCATGCGTGACAAGAACGACAAGATGATGTTTGTCGATTTCAATCGTACCGCACTGGAGAAAGGTCACGGCTGGGTTTCTTACATGTGGCCCAAACCGGGGGAATCGTCCCCTTCCAAGAAGGTCTCCTACGTCAAGCTGGTTGACTATGGTAACGAGCGCTACGTGGTCGGCTCCGGGGTCTATGATATTTCCCTGGATAAGCTACCTTCAGGGGCTGCCAACTAGTCGCTGACTTGACTCTGGATTTGACATGACCCTGCTGCCCCTGGTCGGGGATGAGATCGGGGTGCAGACTATTGCCGTCATCAGGAGGTCACCATGGCAAACTGTCCCTGTGGCAGCACAGCCGAATACGCAACCTGTTGCGAGCCGATCATCACCGGCAAGGTTGTCGCCGAGACTGCTGAAAAATTGATGCGGGCGCGTTACACGGCCCACGAGATGGTGGCCGTCGATTTTATCTTCGACAGCACCCACCCCGCTCATCGCGAGGGTTACGATCACAAAGGGACCCGACGCTGGGCCGAAGAAGCCGACTGGCTCGGGCTGGAGATTGTCGATACGGTTGCCGGTGGCGCCGGGGATGACGAGGGAGTGGTCGAGTTTATCGTCCGCTATCGAGATAAGGAAGGCATTCGTACCTATCACGAACGCGGCCAGTTCAAGCGCGAGAAAAAATGCTGGTATTTCACGGAAGGGGAGATGGTCAAACCGAAGCCCCTGTTTGTGACCAAGGTCGGACGCAATGACCCCTGTTCCTGTGGCAGTGGCAAGAAATACAAGAAATGCTGTGGCCGATAGCTGGGCTGAACAGGCGATCGGCTGATCGCCTGTTCTAGTTTGTCGGTCCGCATCCCCCACCGCAGCCACCCGCAGCGCAATCGCAGCTGCTTTCCGGCGACCCCATGACCATCTCCTCGATGCTGGCATCAAGGGCCTGCTCCAGCTCGTCAACCCGGAGAGCGAACTGCGCGGCGGCGAGCCCGCCTTTGCAGTTCGGGCAGGTCGCATAGGTCTGTTTGAACCAGTTCAAGGGTTGGATGATGCTTGCCTGGCAGTAGGGACAATCGAGAGAGATGATTTCTTCTGCGGACATGAATGATCTCCTGGTGTTTGTTGTCGTTTGAGAATAGCAGACCCTGCCGGATATTGCATCCACGTACGCATGCTGACATGCTCTGCCCGCTTTGATGTGGGGCTTCAGATCATTGCAAAGTTTTTTGCAGAAATGCCTGTGAGTGTGTAAACTGTAGGCGTTTTGATTGGTCCTGTCGATTTCCTCTTAAGGATGTATACTCGGGACAAATGTAATGAGCCCTGGAATGATTGCATGAACCTACCCGCCAAGAAAATTCTGGTTGTCGATGATGAGGTTTTTTTCCGTGAGGTATTCAAGGATGCCCTGCAGGAACGCTTCCTGGTTATGGAAGCCAGCTCCGGCCACGAGGCTTTGGAGCTGGCGGCCAGCCACGCACCTGACCTGATTGTGCTCGATATCGAGATGCCAGGCATCAATGGCATCCAGGTCTGTCGGGAATTGAAAAACCGCGTCGAGACCCGCCATATCCCGGTTCTGCTGCTTTCTGCTCGCACTAAAAAAGAAGAAATTATCCTCGGTTTGCAGGCTGGGGCGGACGATTATCTCACCAAGCCGATGTGCCTGCCCGAAATCGTCGCCCGAATCGATGCCCACCTGCGATCCAAAGGGTTTTATGCCGATCTGGAACATCGTGATCTATTGATGCTGCTGGAACTTACGGAAAGTTTGACCGTATTACGCAACCCGATGAAGATTCTACGACAGATCGTGGAGAAGGTGGCTGAAGGTGTCGAAGCCGCACGCTGCTCGATCGTCACCTTTAACTCGGATCGGGAGCTGATTGTCAAGGCCAGCAGCGATCTGGACAAGGATGAAGAGATCTGCCTGCAGATGGATCGCTACCCGGAAATATGTCAGGCGCTCAAGACTCGCAGCACGGTGGTCGTCAATGACATCATGAACGATCCGCTGATGGAGACGGTTCGCCAGTATATGGCCGGGCTCGATTTCAACTCGATCATTGTGATCCCAATCATAAAAAAAGAAGGTGTCATCGGCACCTTCTTCCTGCGCACCGCCTCTAATTTCAAGGGAAGGATACCCCGGCGGGTCTTCAACCTCTGTCACCTGGTGGCGAACATTTCCGCCAATGCTCTGGAAAATGCCATCCTTTTCGAGTCCATGCGGACCGCACAGGAGTTTCTCGAGGAGATGGCCATTCGCGACGGTCTGACCAACCTCTACAGCCACCGGCATTTTTACGACCGGCTCGAGGAGGAATTTTCCCGCTCGTTACGTCACCATGAGCCCCTCTCACTGATCTTTTTCGATATTGACGATTTCAAGCGTATCAACGACAATTTCGGGCATACCCGTGGCGACGAGGTGTTGCGTCAGATCGGTCGGTGTATCAGACAGGTGGTACGCGACAGCGATATCCCGGCCCGTTACGGAGGCGAGGAGTTCGCGCTCCTGCTGCCGAACACCTCGACCGCAGGCGCACAGGAAATGGCCCGGCGTCTCGGATCCATCATTCGCTCCCAGCGTTACGCCGGCCTGCCGGGTGAATCGGTGACGGTCAGTATCGGGGTTTCGACCTTTACCAATAACAATCTCGATACCTACTCGCAATTGGTGGAACATGCCGACACGGCGATGTATCGTGCCAAGAACCAGGGTAAGGATCAAATCGCGGTTGCCGACTAACTTGTCGAACCGCAACACACTCACCCCCTGTCACGCCCGACACGACCGTGCCCGAAGCAATGAGCTGCTGTCCCCTGAACCCCTCAAGCAGGCAAAGATGCTACTGTGCTGAGTGACTTCGGCTTTGCCATTTCTATTACCGCGCCGATCTTCTGTATTATCGGTCTGGGGGTACTGTTCAAACGGGTCGGCTTGCTGACCGAAGAGTTCGCCCGGGTCGGTTCTGCTCTCGTCTTCAATGTCACCCTGCCATGCCTGTTGTTCGTCAAGCTGGTTCGGACCGACTTTCGTCATGGCTTGCCGTTGACGCTGCTTGGCTACGCGCTGGTCGGTACCGTGGTCTTGTTTTTCATCCTCGACCGGTTATTCGCGCCACGGTTGGCGGAGGTCCGTGACCGGGGGGGTCTTCGTTCAGGGCGCCTACCGGAGCAACATGGGAATTATCGGCCTGGCCTTTTGCCTCAGCGCGTTCGGCGAAAGCATCGTGACGATTGCTTCCGTGTACCTGGCGATCATGACCACCCTGTTCAACGTGCTGGCAGTCATGACCCTGACCCGGCACCAGAAGCCGTCGATTGCAACCCTCAACCTGCGCCGGATGCTGCGTGAGATCGTCCGCAACCCGCTGATCCTGGCCATTGGTGTCGGCGTGCTGATTTCGTTGAGCGGTATGCCGGTTTCCGAGATCCTGCTCAGAACCGGGGGCTATTTTGCCCAGATGACCCTGCCGCTGGCGTTGCTTTGTGCCGGTGCCTCGATCCGCCTGCGGGAATTCCAGACCTCGCCGGCACTGTACGGGGCGGTCCTCGGCAAGCTGGTCGTGGTGCCGTTATTCCTGACCCTCGGCGGCATTGCCTGCGGTCTGCGCGGCGAAAATCTCGCTGTCCTGTACCTGATGAGTGCCTCGCCGACCGCCGCCGCAAGCTACCCGATGGCCCAGGCGATGAAGGCCAATCATCATCTGGCCGCGGCGATCATTGCGGCCACCTCGCTCGGTTCGTTATTCTCGACAACGCTGGGGATTTTTCTGCTGCGTGCCTATGGACTGATCTGAACTTCAACGCGGGCGATGCACGGGCTGTCTCATGCGCTGCTCGGTTCCAGCCATGCCGTATGAAGATCTGCCGCGCTTCGGCCGAGTGGCAGAAAGCTACCGCATAGAGCTCTTGCGAGGGATTGGGGAGCGGATCAGGCGTCGCTGATCAGCTGGCGTAATGACGTGTAAGGGGTGAAGCCGACCAGGCATTGATCGCGGTAGCGGACGGTCGGTACGGCAGTGATGCCGAGGGTGCGGGCGCGCTGCCAGTCGGATTCGACCGCGGAGCTGAAGCTGTGTTGTTGCAGCACCCGGCGCGCCTCTGCCTCCGGTAGACCGAGTGCTGCGATTATGGTGACCAGTTCCTCCTCGCGGGAGATGTCGCGGCCGGTGGCGAAATAGGCATGGTAGACCGCCGTGCGAAATTCATCCCCCTTGCCGAGCTGCTCGGCCCATTTGCCGAGTTCCTGGGCGCGACGGCTGTTGTAAGTGCGGGTTCGTTCGCATAGCGGCAGGTCGAGGTCGACGGCGACGCTCTTCAGGCGGGTGAGGTTGGCCTTGAGGTCGAAGCCGCGTCCGGCGAACAGCTCTGTGAGTTCCAGCCCCGCATCGGGGGTTTCCGGATGCAACGGGAAGACCGTGTGCTGCAGCTGCAGTCCGAATTCGTGGCGGAGCTGGTCGATGCGCACGGCACCGAAATAGCACCAGGGTCAGATGTAATCGAAGAAGATTTCCAGCGTGTCCATACCCACAGCATAACAGCCAGGCACGTGGCGACAAGCATGGCCGACCGACCCCGTTGGGTGTAGCGTATGTCGACATTTGTCGAAAACCGGCCAAGTGACTTGAAATGTCAGCAGTTTTTTAGTTAAATGAATCTTCGAGTGCCCGGCGCCCGGCAATTAATCAAACAGCCACACACATAGCCCAGGCCCCTGGCCCGCCAACCCGAATCCAGCGAAAGAGCAGACACTGATGTCCTTTACCGGCAACCTTGAAGATCTCGCCATCGTCGATGTCATCCAGCTTTTGCATTCGGCGAAGAAATCCGGGACCCTGACCGTCCGGGCCGGTAAACGCGAAAGCCAGCTGGTCTTCGACTCCGGTTACATGATCAGCGCCAATCACCCCGACGACAGTTACCAGATCGGCAAGATCCTGGTCGAAATGAAGGCCCTTACGGCCGAGGTCCTTGAGCTGGCCTTGGAAAAACAGAAAAACGCCGGGGAGAGTCGCAAGCCACTGATTGGCATGTTGATCGAAAGCGGCTTGATTGACAAGGAGAAGGCATTTCGCGGTCTCGAGTTTCTGATCGAAATGACTATCGTCGAAATGGTCACCTGGACCCGTGGCACCTTCACCCTCGACGTCGACAACATCGGCGTCTCCGACGAGTACCGTTACTTCCCGGAAACCTTGCGCCAGGACATGAATCTCGACACCCAGATGGTGTTGATGGATGCACTGAGGATCTTTGATGAGAAAAAACGCGACGGCGAGATCGTCGAGCAGATTTTCGACGAGGATGACGAGCCGGTCGCGGATGCCGCCGTGGTCGATGAGGAAGAGATCGCCGAAGCCGAACTGATTTATGAGGAAGTGGAGCCGGCCGCAGAATCGGTCACCGAAGCTAACTCGGTGACCGCCACGCCAGACTCCGGTCCGGAGCTCTCCGCCGACCTGCTCGGGTTGGACAATCTCGACCAGCTCGATACGAAGATCCCCGAGGTGTTTACCGGCCTTCGGGCTTTTGACCCGGCCGATATCCATTGCCAGGCGCTGGCCCAGGCGGCGCCCGCCCTGTCGGTCGAACAGCGCGAAGCGCTCGCACATTTTTTGACCGACTACTCGACCAGTATCAGCATTGAAGAGGCCGCCAACCGCAACCGGCAACCCCGGGTGGTGTTGCTGTACAGCGACGACGACTTGCTGCGGTATGCGCTGATGACGGTCTGCAAGCACGAAGGAGTGATGGTGTTTGTCGTCGACGGCAGCGAGGCTCTGCTGCCCCGCGTTGAACAGACCCTGGCCAAGGGGCTGGTGCCGCTCGCGGTGTTCGATCTGCCTACGACTGTCGCTCCTGAGGAACAGCTGACCGCCATGCGCCAGCAATACCGGCGGCGCTACCCGCAGCTCAAACTGATCCAGTTGATCAGCCCGGACGATGAGCGGACCTCGGGCCAGGCCTACCTGGATGGCGCCAAGGCGGTCTTTGCCCGACCGACGATGGCCGGCCAACCCGAAACCTTCGGCGCCGATCTGATCCGGTTTCTCGAAACCCTGCTCGATTTTACCGTTGCCAGTTTCAACGAAGAGGGGCAGCAGCTGTTCAGCCGCCTCAATGCCGCTTCGGCGAAACTGTTGACGCTACGGGAACCTTCGGCGCTCGCCTTTACCCTGCTGCAGTTTGTCGCCGAGCAGTTCAGTCGCTCGCTGACCCTGGTGGTCGGCAAGGGGGAGCTGATCGCCGAGCGGGGCTTCGGCCTGCAGAATGGAAACACCGCGGTGGTCGCCGCGCCGCCCTGCAAGATTCCTCTCGACCGCCCCTCGGTGTTCCGCCGGGTGATTGAAGCCGGCGAGCTCTTCTACGGGCCGTGCGACGATGCGTTGTTGCAGGAGACACTGCTCGCCACCATCGGTGCCCCGGTTCGCTCCAATGCCCTGCTGCTGCCGATGCAAAGCCGTGGTCGGACCATCAGCCTGACCTACGCCGATTTCGGCCCCGATGAACCCTTGCCGGTGGTCCCCGAGGCGTTCGAAATTCTCGCCCGCCAGGCCGGGCTGGTGTTGGAAAATCTTCTTTATCGCAAGCAATTAAGCAGGGCCAGCTAACCCTTTCGCGTTTTACAGGGACCCGATATGGACCAGAAGACACTCAACCAGATCCTCGAAATTGCCTTCGACAAAAAGGTTTCGGACGTACATTTCGAAGTCGACAACCCGCCTTTTTTCCGCGGCCGCGGCCAGCTGATCCGCTCCAAGCTGCCGAAGCTCAAGCCGACCGATACCGAGTTCATTGCCAGCACCATTCTCAAGCACAATCATCGCGAGTTGACGCCGGAGCTCAAAGAGGTCGACGCCTCCTACGGGCTGGCCAACGGCGGCCGCTTTCGGGTCAGTATCTTCCGCCAGCGCGGCCATCTCGGCATCGTCATGCGCGTTATTCCTCCCGAGTGTGGCACCTTCCAGCAACTCCACCTCCCTCCGGTGCTGGCCGAGATCGTCAAGGCGCCCAACGGATTGATCCTGGTTACCGGCCCGACCGGCAACGGCAAGTCGACCACCCTGGCCGCGATGTTGCAGTACATGAACCAGAATTTCAGCCACAACATCATCACCATCGAGGACCCGATCGAGTTCCTCTTCACCTCTGACAGGAGCTGCATTGTCCAGCGTGAAGTCGGACTCGACACCGACAGCTTCAGTAATGCCCTCAAGGGCTCGCTGCGGATGGATCCGGACGTCATCATGGTCGGCGAGATGCGCGATGCAGAAACCATCGACGCCTGCATCAAGGCGAGCGAGACCGGTCACCTGGTCTTGTCGACCCTGCATACCCAGAACGCAACTTCGACCATCAACCGGTTGGTCGGCAACTTCCCGCCCGAGGCCCAGGAAATAGTCCGCAAGCGGTTGGCCGATATCCTGGTCGCGACCATCTCGCTACGGTTGATCAAAGACAAGAGCGGCGATCATATCATCCCGGTCGTCGAGGTCATGCGGACCACCACGACGATTCAGGCCTGTATTCGCGATGGGCGTCTCGACGAGATCGAAAAACATATCGAGAACGGCCATCAACAGTACAAGATGCAGAGCATGGACCAGCACCTTGTGCATCTTTGTAAGCACGACATCATTACCCTCGCCGAGGCGAAGCGGGTCAGCCACTCCATGGACCTGGAGCGCAAAATCAACTTCACCTGAGGATGGCTGGAATGGCGGTCAAGAGCGGAACATGGCGACCCGGGAGGGATGAAAAGAGTCAGCAAGACCGATGGAACATTGAAGGCTGACTGGACGTACACACGCTCCGCGCCGGGCATGAAATGTATCCGGTGCCTTTTACGCGTCAGGGTCCGGTATTGACCCGCCGGTCAGGCGACCCTGGTCATCATGTTCTAGCACCAGGCTCCGGGCGGTCTGCCAGTGTTCAAGCTGCTCGCCGGAGATTTCGAAGTGGCGGGCCTGGTCCGCGAGGCTGAGCGGGGCAGGGTGACGGTTTCGTTTTTCATTCCGGCCGTAGCGAAGCTGGTTGTAGAGCGCCCAGCCTTCGAGTATCAATCCCATGCAGACAATAATGCCGAAGTAGATGCCGAGCAGTTCGATCAGGGCCTGGTAGCCGCCATGGACGATCATGACGTCGGCAAACAGTTGCAGGCCGAAAAACCAGCCGATCAAGCCGATCAGCGGGCGCATGAAAAAGAAGAACATGACCCAGATCAGCAGCGTAAGCAGGCTCTGCCCGTACTTTTGCTGGAAGGACCGGAGGTCAGGACGATTGATGATCAACGGGGTCATGATATCCTCCGCTGCTGGTCGGAATGGATGCCGCGATCCTCGGTTCGCCAGCGGGCTCGCACGCCGCGGCGCTTGACCAGCACCCTGGGCAGGGCTACGACCGCCGTGCACATATTGATCAGCCAGAAGACCAGTGGGTACCAGATCATCTGGAGGTAATATCTGTAGAGACCATGCTCGTAGAGGAGGTCGAGCGCAAAGCTGATCGCAAACTGGAACATGCAGGTGAGACCGAGGACGACCCCCGGCCAGGCCGGGATGATCGACTCGACCCGATAGCCGGTCGGCATGCTCACGAACAGCCCGGTAAAGTAGAGCAGGATCACGCTGAGCATGGCGTAGCCCCAGAGGATGCTGGTAAAGTACTCGATGTAGACCGGCCACATGCGGCGTCTTTTCCAGTTCAGCAGACCGCGGACATGGCGCAACAGCACCTCGTTGCCGCCCTGGGCCCAGCGCAGCCGCTGTTTCCAGAGCCCGCGCAGAGTCTCCGGCATCAGGATCCAGCACAGGGCGTGCGGTTCGAAGCGAATGTCCCAGTAATTCATCTGCAGTTTCCAGCTGATGTCGATATCCTCGGTCAGCATGTCGAGGCTCCAGTAGCCGACCTGGTGCAGGGCCGACTTGCGGAACGCCGAAACGACCCCCGACATGGTGAAGACCCGGCCGTAGATACGCTGGGCACGTTTGATCAAGCCGAGGATGGCCGAGAACTCGCCGACCTGGATTTTGCCAAGCAGGGTCGAGCGGGTGCGGATGCGCGGGTTGCCGGTCACGCCAGCCACCCGGGGGCTGCGGAGGAAGTGCTGCATCATCCAGGTGACAGCGTGCTCATCGAGCAGGGCGTCGCCGTCGATACAGACCAGAAACTCAGATTTGCTGAGCATGCTCCCCATCCGCAGCGCCATCGCCTTGCCCTGGTTTTGGGCCAGATGAACAACCCGGATCCGCGCATGATTGGCGGCCATCGCGTCGAGGATGGCGCCGGTGCTGTCGGTGCTGCCGTCGTTGACGGCGATGACTTCATAGTCTGGATAGTTGAGGCGAGTCAGCGCGAAGAGCGTTTCTTCGATATTTTCGGCCTCGTTATAACAGGGAACGACCACGGAAACCGGCGGATAGGAAGGGAGTTGCGGCGGGTTGTTCCACGGGTTGCTCCGGCGCTCCCAGCGGAAGTAATAGTAGATTGCACCGATCATCCACAGATAGGCCATGAACAACGGGTAATAGTACGCGAAGTTCAGCAGGGTATTGCCCATGATAGTTGTAATATCCAGCATGGTCATGGCCTGTAGGGATAGGTTTGCAGCGATATCGCCCGGTGCAGTTCCTGCGCCTGCGGATGATCGCCGATAAAATCGTCCGGGTAATAGCCGAGATTCACCGCTCCGAGCGATTGCAGCAAGCGCAACTGAGACGTGAGAACAGCGGTTGGAATCGGTTGGTTGCGCTCGTTCCAGTCGACCGCCTGCAGCTCAAAGAGGGTCTTCTCCATGCCTTTTGGGTAGCGCTTGACTTGGTTGACCAGCTCACTCAGCCAGACATCGGGGCTCTCCGCCTCCTCCAGGTAGGGCATGGCCATGATCGCTGTCAGGTCGTAGCGGGCGAGTGACAGCTCCAGGTTCTGGGCGTACCAGCCTTCGCTGGTCGGATTCAGAACGACCTCGGCATAGAGGTTGCGGGCGGTTTTCACCAGCGGTCGCCAAACCCGGATCCGCTCGGTCAACTGGTCGGTCCAGTCCAGCAGCGCTTCGGTCTTGGCTCGACTCCAGCGCTGCAGCAGCGCCGGGTCGTTGCGGATGGCAGGAATGTCGGCCGGCAGTTGCCAGTGGTCCCGATACCAGGCCAGCGCAGCAGGATTGGCATCCTCGAAATCGGTCAGATAGCCATCGTCGTGAAACAAGACCCCCTCGAATTCGGCATGTCGGGCCAGATCTTCGTAGATCTCCAGGATCGCTGCGCGCGCGTCAGGCTGAAATGGCGACAGGCGACGGTCGGCCGGAGCGACCGGTGTACCGCCGGGCGCGGTCTGTACGGTCATGGCCGGACCGCCCAGATCGAAACCGAGCATCGGCATCCAGGCATAGACCTTTACCCCGGCGCGGGTTTTGAGCTGCCAGGCAACGCGGTTGAAGAGGTCGGCCCGAACCGGCAGACGACGGTTGGGGAAATACAGGGCATCGGCCGTGCCATTGCCGTCCGGGTCGGCGAACGCCTGCAGGAACACGGTGTTGATCTGCAAATCCTTGATGCGGTCGAGCAGGCGGTCGAGGTTCCTTTTTTGCTGGGCTGGATCCCGGTCGTAAACGTAGTCCAGGTCGATATGGACCATCCGGCCTGGTAAGCGCTGGTTCGGGTGCTGAATCTCCCAGACCAGATCCTCGAGTTTCTGGTCGCCCGGTACCAGGTAGCGCCTGATCCGGTCCAGGTTTTCCGTGCGGCTGGGGCCGCTCTCCAGGGTCAGCGCCAGCGGCATGCCGAGTTCAGCGGCGATGGCGACGGCGGGCTGATTGAAACGGCCGAAGGGCCAGACCATGACCCGCGGACGCACCCCCAAATGCTCCTCGATCAACCTGCTGTTGCGGGCCAGGTCGTCGCGGATGCGGGCCAGGAAGGCAGTATCGTCTTCGTAGAGACCGGCTTGCGTATCAAACCTGCGGCTGGTCAGGGCCGGTTCGAGATTGCCCTGGGGGTTGGCGACGATGCCGTGATGCAGGTCGTAGCTGTGGGAGGCCATTTCCACCAGGCCGGAATCCTGTATTTCGCGCAACTGCTGCCAGGACATGAAACGGCTGCGTGCTACCTGGTGGTTGTCGTAGACGACTTCGGCATCCGGCGGCGCATCCAGCCAGCTTCCCTCCAGGGCGAGCACGGCGGGAAAGCCGAAAGCCTTGAGCAGGGGGAAGGCGCGGGAATAGAAGCTCGCATAACCGTCGTCGAAGGTCAGCAGAACGGCTTTGTCGGGGAGCGGGCGCAAGCCGCTTTGGGCCGCCAGCAGATCATCGATGCTCACCACCCGGTAACCGTTCGCCCGCAGCCAGTCGAAGTGTTGGACCAGCTGCGCGGAGGAAATGACCTCCTGGGTGGCGGTGGTGACCTGGTCCGCGATATCGTGGTAGCAAAGTGCCAGGAATTCCTCGGCCAGCGCCAGGCGGCTCATCAGGACGAGGCAGAATGTCATGATCATCAGACAACGCATTCAGAACCTCCAGTTGAGCCGGCCGTAGATGTAATTCTGGTACTCGGGCAACCCATCGTAGATCCGTCGGAAGCGGCTGAAGCCGTACACCAGCTCGAATCGAGAGGCGAATTCCCAGAGCTGCTCATAGTCGAACCCGGCCAGGAAGTCATCGGCGTAATTCTTCTGCCAGTCGTTGCCGATGGTCAGGGCGAGCCGATGGCTGAATGCCCGGTCATAGCGGCGGTAGAGCCGCTGCAGGTTGTCCAGGGTCAAGGTGGCCGAGACATCACGCTCGGGATTGAAATAGACGGTGCCGTTACGGCTGTTCGCCGAGGCAGTGAGATTGATGATTCCGGTCAGCTGGTAGCTGGGCAAGGTCACCAGCCGCTGCTCGAGTCCGGCGGACAGGCTGCGGCGGAAATTGTCGTCACTGAAATTCATGACTTGGGCAGTCAGGCTGATACGACGCAATTCGCTGGCCCGGTAGACGATGCCGAGATCGATCGCGTCGGCGGTAATGCCCTGCCTGAGCGCCCGCAGCGGTGTCTCCCGGCTGAACAGTTCGAGACTTGCCGGTAGCGTCCAGTGGTCGTCCAGTTCCCAGCGCAGACCCAGACGGCCCCCCAGCTGGCCGCCACCGTCCTGGTTGTAGGTCAGTTCGCCAGTGGCTTCCAGATCCGCTCCACGATACTCCACGCCGACGCCTTGACGGCGGTAGCTTTCGTCTCCTTCTGGGAAGGATGCAAAGGCATAGCGGCCGGTGAGAAACATCCGGTACTGATAAGCGAGAGGGGAGGAGAACAGCGTTCCCTCCAAAAACAGTTCCCGATTTCCCGTAGCGGTACCGCTGTTGTCGCCGTATCCGGCCGTCAACCGCAATTCGCGCAGGTTGTGAATCTCCCACTGGCGGTGCAGCAGGCGGATATGCTGATCTTCCGGGTAAAGGGCATACAGCCGCCCGATCGACGCCTCAGCGAGACGGTATTCGCGACGGATCAGATAACTTTGCGCGAGACCGAGCTGCAGTGCCTTGTAGTGCGGGTCGAGGCTGAGCCCGAGGCGGTAGGTCTGCCGGGCCATCCGCGGCCAGCCGCGGGAGGCATAGACGTCACCCAGGGCGCTGGTGAAATCCAGGTTGGCCGGGGCCAGGTCGTGGAGCACCATTAGGCGTTGCTCGGCCTCAGCCAACTGGTCGCCGTAGGCGCGGGCCATGGCCGCGGCGGAGGCAGTCGCTATTTTCCGCGGATTGGGCAGGTGCTGGCGATGACCGCTTGCGTCCGTGCGCACCAGCCAGGTCGGCTGACCCTGGTCGAGGCGGTCGATCAGCTCCCGAGCGGCACCGATCCTCTCCAGTTCAATCAAGCTGTAGAACAGGCCCAGCTGCGCTTCGAATTCGTCCGGCTGGCGGACCAGTATCTGCTTGTAGAGCGTCCTGGCCTGCTCCGGCTGTTTGCGGTAGAGATAGGCATCGGCTGCCGCCAACAGGGCATAGGTAGGGACTTCCACGCCTTCCAGGACCAGGCGTTGGTATTCTTCAGCCACCGCGTCCATCCGGAACCGGTTGCGCAGTGCGACCATCCGGTCGCAGCGGCTACGCAGGGTCACGGCCGGGTCGTCGGCCTGGATCTGTTGCTCTTCTCGAAGGTTTTGCTCCAGCAATGCCAGGGCCCGGTCGGTCTGGTCAAAGCGGCTGTTTGCGTCCAGGGTCGGCAGATTGCCCCAGCGGACGCTGTGCGCCGCCTGATCGTTGCGGATGCGCTGCCATTCCGCGGCCGTCAACAGCTTCGGGTTCCGACCGGCCAGATCCACAGCGAGATGCGAAGCGCCCAGACGGTCGAGTAGCAAGATGCTTCGAGCCTGGGCCGAACGCTCGGTTGGGTCATGGTCGAGAATTCTCTGGTAGGTCTGCAGGGCGGCAAAATTATCCCCCAGACTTTCCTCGGCATAGCCCTTGGCCTGCAGCATGGCCGGATCATCCGGATACTGTTTTTCGAGCCAGCCGGTCAGTTCAACGGCGGCCTGACCATCGCCGGCATCGCTCAGAGTCAGGATCAGGCCGATAGGGAAGTCGAGATCTCCCGGGAAACGTTCGAGTCCGATCCGGTAAAGCATTTCAGCCTGGACATAATCTCCACGCCGGCGGGCGGACTTGGCAACCGATTCAAGGACATAGCCCGGCCCGGTTTGCGGCGAAAAGTGCGGGGCCAACTCGGCGACCAGATCATCTTTCCCCGCCCAGCTGAGGACGGTCAGATAGTCATAATAGACAGACTGATTCTGTGGATTCTTCTGGTACAGAGGCGCGAGGATGGCGAGGGCTTCTGCCGTCCGTCCGGAGCGGGCCAGTTCAACCGCCTGGGAGGTAGCGGGAGTTTCTGCGCGGCTAGATGCGGGGGTCGTCAGGCCCATAAGCGCCGTCAGGATACAGACCAGCCAGATTCGGGCCGGACGGAATCCCCGGTGAAAAAGTGGGGAGTGCACGCAGCGCAACGTCATAACCTATGGAAATACCCTCAAACAAAAATTGAATAAAATCACGGCAATCGATAAATCGCCACTATTATGGTAACAATTATGAATCATTACAGCTACATATGCAAAGGGAATTAATTATTGTAGCGGAAGGGCTTCACACTCCGGGTCACAAGGGTCCGACCCCAGTTTCCAGGCGCTCCAGCGCTCTCCCCTTGCTTCTTATTCACCAGAATCTCGCAGCCCGTGTCGGCTGCCCGGATACCAAGGCGGTGAGATTCCATCATGTCCGGACCGCAGGGCTTTCCAACCCCCGCATTCGTGGTTAAACAGGGGGTTAAACAGTGTTTGCTTGTCATATGTCGCGAATTTTCCCTTTAGGTATACGATTTTAACTGCCTGAAATGACGGCATCTGGCCGCATAACTTTGTTTTGAAAATACCAGTTCTAATAAAAAATCACATAAAGGTTGCAATGTCCGCGGTTATTTGCTACTCTTGGCCCAATGGTCAGACCAAATCAATCCTTTCACCATGGAGGTCACCCATGAAACCCTTCGTTCTGTTCCTGCTCCTGATCGGTAGCGGAGTCCTCTTCGCAATGTTGTCCCGCCCGTTCGAAACCCTCGTCGAACTTGGCGTTAAGCTACAGCACTATCCCGCTCGGTTTCCGGCCCGGCGGATCGTGTCGGCTGGATTGCAGGCAGCCGGATCGTCCGGAAGCCGCTCTTTTAACGGCAATGGCTGGCGTCAGGCCGCGCAGTTTTAAAGGGTCCGCTCCGACGCCATCTGTCTTGCGACATTTTAGCGAGCCTGGTATCGGAAATTCGGCGAGAACGCTCTCGCTCCCTGTGATGGTCAGGTATATAAATGGATAGAATCAGGGCGGCCGCTGGCCGCCCTGATTCGTTTCAGGTCGCATCGACCAGTCACATTGAAAGCTAGGCCCCGGCACACGCATGCCGCCACAGGCGAGTGGTGCAAATGGTGATAAACTAACAGCACTAACGAAACGGAAGCGAGCGGCAAAGACGCTCATGGAAGGAGGCGCGGCATGGCAGAATCGAACAAGAAGGGTATCGAATTTCGCGGGATCAAGGTGGTTGCTCTTCCCGTGGTCGACTCGGCACGGGCCGAACGGTTCTACGGGGAGGTTCTCGGTCTGCCGGTCGCCGTGGAGGCTGGCGAGCCCTGCGGCTATCTCGTCGGGGAGACGATCTTGATGCTCAAGCCGGACTGGTATGCGCCGCCGAGCGCCGAGCCTAGCCCGCGAATCACCCTCATCGTGGACGACGCTCGGGCCACCGAGCGACGACTCAAGGAACAAGGGGTTGTCATCGCCGACCCTCCGGAGTCGGACGGGAACGGCTACTTCGCCAGTTTTCTCGACAGTGAGGGCAACAAGCTCTGGTTCTGTTCCTACGTCTGATCCCCGTGCGGGGATCTGCGCAGAAATGGCAGGGGATATCCCTGCCCGTCATGGAGCCGGGTGAGGTTAGATCGCCAGGCTGTCAAAGCGCCACGTTTGGCTTTCGATCCCTCGCCCCCAGGGCGAACTCCTCGATCTCGTCGCGGGAGAAAACCACATCCTCAATCAACCGTCGGGTCGGTCCAGATCGCCGGAAACTCTCCAGCGGCGAAATATATGGTAGGATTTGCAGAGTATTTCGAGACGTCATACCCTACAGGATTGAGGATTGTTATGGATGCAATGAAGCACGATTTTGATGTGATCGTCATCGGCAGCGGGCCGGGCGGCGAGGGAGCTTCGATCTCGCTGGCCAAGGCCGGCAAATCGGTGGCCGTGGTCGAGCGCCACATGCTGGTCGGGGGCGGCTGCACCCACTGGGGGACGATCCCCAGCAAGACCATGATCCACGTTATCCAGCAGTTCTCCGACGAGCGGAAAAACCGCTTGTTCGACCGGGTCCATCATCCACTCAGGATCACCGCCGACGACCTGAATTCGGCGGTCCGGCAGGTTGTCGAGCAGCAGGTGCGCGACCGCGAGGGGTTCTACGAACGCAACCAGGTCGAGGTCATCGAAGGGTTCGCCCGGTTTGTCGATCCCCACACCGTGGATATCTGCGACGAGTCGGGCAACCACCGCAGCCTGACCGCGGAGCATTTTGTCATCGCCAGCGGCTCGCACCCGTACCGTCCGGAGGATGTCGATTTCAATAACCTGCGGGTGGTCGACAGCGACACCATTCTGCAGATAGGCCAACTCCCCGCCACCGTGACTGTCTACGGCGCCGGAGTGATCGGCTGCGAATACGCCTCGGCGTTCAAGGGGCTCGGAGCCAAGGTCAACCTGATCAACACCCGCGAGCGGCTGCTCGAATATCTCGACGAGGAGATCAGCAACGCGCTGAGCTATCACATGCGCGACGAGCAGGGGATCGTGATTCGCCAGAACGAAGAGTATCGGCAGGTCGAGGTGCTTGACGACAGCGTCGTGCTGCACCTGAAAACCGGCAAGGTCATCAAGTCCGACCTGCTGCTGTGGGCTAACGGCCGGACCGGCAACTCGGCCGGCATGGGGCTCGAAGAATTGGGCATCACCCCGGATTATCGCGGCAACCTCGCGGTCAACTCCTCCTACCAAACGGCGCTGCCGCACATCTATGCGGTCGGTGATATCGTCGGTTTTCCCAACCTGGCGAGCGCCGCCTACGACCAGGGCCGCTTCGCCGGGACGCACATTGTTCAGGGCCACTGCGACGCCCATCTGGTCAGCAACATCCCGACCGGAATTTACACCACGCCGGAAATCAGCTGCCTCGGGCGCACCGAGAGCGAGTTGACCGATGCGCACATCCCCTACGAGGTCGGCCATTCCTTCTTCCGTCAGCTGGCCCGCGGTCAGATCACCGGCCACAAGGCCGGCATGCTCAAGCTGCTCTTTCACCGGGAGACGCTGGAGATCCTCGGCATCCATTGCTTCGGACACAACGCCGCCGAGATCCTCCACATCGGCCAGGCTATCATGGCCCAGCCGGTTCCGTATAATACCGTCAAGTACTTCATCAACACGACCTTCAACTACCCGACCATGGCCGAGGCTTACCGGGTCGCTGCGCTCAATGGCTACAATCGCTTGTGAGCAGGTGAGCCGATCGCGGGGTTCCTCGATGTAAACCAGGGCTCACAGCTGAGTGCCGGTTGCATTTGGCGAGCGGCCCCATAACCTGAGGCGATGACGTATGAGCGACGGAGCAAAGACCCCACGGTTGCCTGGCAACATGGATGCCGATCCTATCAGGCAGTTTTCCAGCTGGTTTCATGATGCAGAGCAGGCCAAGGTCCCGCTGCCCCATGCAATGACCCTCGCAACCGCGAGTCGACAGGGCAAACCCGCGGCGCGCATCGTTTTGCTCAAGGGAGTCGATGAGCGTGGGTTTGTCTTTTTCACCAATTATGCGAGCCGCAAAGCGCACGACCTGCTGGAGAATCCGTACGCCGCTCTGGTGTTTTGTTGGCTGCCGCTGGCGCGCCAGGTCAGGATCGAAGGTTCTGTGGCACCGCTCGGTACCAGCGAATCCGACGATTATTTTGCCAGCCGACCCAGGGGCCATCAAATCGAGGCTCATGCCTCCCCGCAAAGCCAGGTTGTCAAGGACCGGAGTTTTCTGGATCAGCGGTTCAAGGAGGTGGCCCGACAGTTCGACGGGGAGGTCGTGCCCAGGCCCCTGGATTGGGGCGGTTATCGGGTGGCTCCCGACTCGGTGGAGTTCTGGCAGGAAGGGGAAAATCGACTCCACGACCGGCTGCGCTATCGGCGCGACAGGTCCGGCAACTGGGTGGTTGAGCGGTTGGCCCCGTGATCGTGACTCAAAAAGATCATGAATTTTTCCTGCCGGGTCGCCATTTGGCAAACCTTTGCTGTGCAGATGCCGGGTGCCAAGCTGGCCGAAGTAACGTTTTGCAGGCGGTCGAGTTGTGCTACACTCGCGCTTTCAATCGTGGCGTCGGCTGGTGCGACAAGCCAGACGCGCAATCCGTAATCTTTCTCCCGCAAGGACGTCCTGATGATGAAACGAGTCTGCATGATGATGTTGACCGCCCTGTTGCTGACGGCCGGTCTGGCCCACGCCGACCTGCACGGCTACCTTGATGAACTGAGCGTTTCCGCCCATGCCGATCTGGATGACTTTGCGGCGCAGCTGGGTGCCCGTTTCGACCTGGCGAACGGCCAGGTCGAGCTGGTCCTATCCAGTGTCGACAGCCCGGCCGATGCCGCCATGGTCCTGTGGCTGGGAGAAAAGAGCCGACAGCCGCGCGAGAAGGTTCTGCAGGTCTACCATGAGCAGAAAGGGCAGGGCTGGGGGGCTCTGGCCAAAAGCCTCGGCATCAAACCCGGCTCGGCCGCTTTTCATGCCCTGAGAAAGGGCGAGCTGGATTTTCATCCCGCTAAGCATGACGACTCCAAGGCCGACAAGGGCAAGCAGCACGGCAAGGAGCACGGCAAAAACAAGGGCAACAAGAAATAGGAAGCGCGGCGGCAAGGCCGGCTTACCGATCGTCCGGCCAGGCCGGCCAGCTCAGATAAGGAGACATCAGATGAAATCAAGCTACGGAATCGCTCGCCTGCTGCTGCTCATCAGCTGCCTGGTCTGGCTGGCTGGCTGCTCGCCCGAAGTGGGGAGCGACGCGTGGTGCGCCGAGATGAAAGAGAAGCCGAAGCAGGACTGGACGGCCAAGGAAGCTGGCGACTACGCCAAGTATTGTGTTTTCAAGCTTGAGAAAAAATAGTTGCTTGCGACGTCAATAAGTTCACCTCGAAGACGGCCTGTTCGGCCGCTTTTTTCGCTTTGAAACGTCGCCTGTTTTGTGTCCCCGGATCCGTCAAAAAGGCCTGTGGCGGCGTGTTATAATAAGACGTAGTGCTTAGGGTAAGTGTGGTTATGTCTGCGGGTGGAATTTCGTGACTCGATATCCTTGCTCAGCTTAACTGTCGACTTTTAGCAAAGGAGGCCGATTTATGTTAGCAAGCATCGTGAGGTTGAGAGATCTCTGTGACATCTTGATCAGCATGGGTTTTTCCGAAACAGTCAACGAAAAGGAAATAAAGCGATTAATCGCAAGTCTTGAAACGATTATTTCTGAGGAAATGAAATTATTGAAAGAGCGCGAATCGATGTCTGACATCTGAATGTTGCAGGGGGTGGATAGCTTGGAACCGAATATCCTGCCGATTCCATAGCCACTGCCGGTTGTATTGCAAGGTCGCCAGGAACGGCTCTGCGTGCTGAAAATCTTCCAAACCGATTCTGAGTTTTATTCCTAAGCTAAACAGGCGACCTGCATGGGCCGCCTGTTTTCGTTAAGGCCTTGGCGGAATATATGGCTCAAGGTCGTGAACTTTCTCGTTGAGGGATCAGCACCAGATCGAACACTCCCATGGCGCTGTTTGCCTCCGGGTAGTGCTGGGTGACCAGCTCGGCGTAGCCGGGAGCATTGACGATCAGGTGGATGTGCGGCGGACGGCTGCCGTAGGGACCCGGGTAGTGACTCTCGAAGAAGTAGCGGCCGGCCTGGTTGGCGAACAGGGTCGCCCGCCAGCGGTCGTCGTAGCGACCGTCCGGACCGGTGGTCCAGGCTTCGATTCTCGCTCCGGGGATCGGAGCGCAGTCCGCCGCAGATTTGACCTCCCCCAGCAGCAGGTAGCCTTTGCCGATGGAATTGCGCTGCGGCGCTCCTTCCTGGTAGAAAGGCCCCTGGGCATCGGCAGGGGTCGGTTGGCAGCGGCCGTCAGCGGCGACTGCTGGGGGCATGCCGAACAGGAACAGAAGTATGAGGGCTGCCAGGTTCATGGTTCGAGTATAACATCGGAAATTCCGGTCAGGCGTGCGGTCTCGGCTGGCGGCCAAGTTTCTGGCTGGCAAGAATCGCGAAGCGCGGCTCGGCGATCGACTCCCCCTTGCAGATCGGACAGCGGCCGGGCCGGTCGAGGCGCTCGCGCTTGGTGAAGGCAAACCCGCACTTGCGGCAGGTCGCCGGTTCGATCTCCAGCTGTTCCTCGGCACTGTGGAGCGATTTGCGGATATGCTCCAGGTGACCGGCGACCGCTTTTTCCCGCACGCCGACGGCAGCGGATAGCTCACGTGACGTCAGATGGGAGATGCGCAGCAGCTCGACGATCCGCTGGCGGAGCGTCTCCGCCCGCGGCGCGGGAACCGTGGCAGCTTTGGGCTTGGTCGGCATGGCCTTTCTCCAGGAAAATGTCTCGATGAGTTCAGGATAGCTCGGAACGGATGGGGGCTCAAGTTTCGCCGCCTGGCCGGTAGGTGATGACACAGTGACGGGAGGGGAGGAATGTGGCCAGCTGCTCCGCAGGTTCCTGAACCGGTCCGGACCAGCTGCAGCCGAAAGCGATTTCGGCTATGTTAAAAGGAGAGGTGCGCTATGGCTGACCGCTTTCATGACCGTCAGGATGCCGGCCGCCAACTGGCCGAGCGGCTGACAGGCTACGCGGGGCGGACCGGGCTTCTGGTCCTCGCCCTGCCACGCGGCGGTGTCGTCCTCGGTTATCAGATCGCCCGCCGCTTGCAGTGTCCGCTCGATGTGCTGATCGTCCGCAAACTCGGCTGCCCCGGCAATCCGGAGCTGGCCGCGGGAGCCCTTTCGGAAACCGGGACCCGACTGCTCAACGAGGATGTCATCGCGTCGCTACGGATCGATGCGGCGTACCTCACCGCGGAGATCGCCCGGCAGCAGGAGCAGATCAACCGGCGTCTGGCACTCTACCGGGAAGGTGCGAGGCTGGTCGAACTGGCGGATCGAACCGTGCTCCTGGTCGATGACGGGGTGGCGACCGGAGCGACCATGAAGGCGGCCATCGCTACGCTGAAGCACGAGGGGTTGAACGCCCTGATCGCGGCGGTGCCGGTGGCGCCCCCCGACACGGCGCGGGAGATCGCGGCGACGGTGGACACCTGGGTCTGCCTGCAGACACCGGCCTGGTTCGGTGCGGTGGGTCAGTTCTACGACAATTTCGACCAGGTGAGCGATGCTGAGGTCGTGACGTTGCTGCGCCAGGCGCAGGGGAATACGCCGCCGGAGTAAACGTCCGAGTGACAAGCCTGCGTCGAACTCCAGGCTGGGAATGGTGATCCGGCGGAGCGTGGACAGGTAAGGTGGCAGCCCGGATGCTCCGGCTTAAAGCGGACCATGGACCTCCAGCAGGTCGCGGACGCAGAGGAAGTGTGCTCCCTCTTCCCGGCGGACTCTTTTGTGGAAGGGGCATTCGACGCAGATTTTCAACCGCTCGCCGAGCGTCGCTTTGCAGTTGGCGGCGCAGAACCCCTTGATCGCAAGGGCCCAGCAGCAGCGCCCGGCGTTTTGACCGTCATGGATTCCGTTCAGTCCTTTCGCGGTGGCCGTCCGGCAGACGCCCGATGCTTCGGCCTGGCACCCTCCCGGCTCTCTTCCGCATTCCTTGAATTCCCAGCAGTTCAGTTTGCCCATTGGACCCCCTCGCACGGGTTGTGATTGCTGTTCTTTTCGGCGGATCGGCCCGCTTTCTTAAGCGATAGGAGTGGAATCGCACACCCTTTTTCAGGCGCCGCTGCCGGGGCTCCCCACCCACACCGGGCATGGTGCTAAAATGAAAGCAACAAGGAGGAGAGAGGAAGGTCAGGATGAACAAGCAGGATGTCTATCGGGAAATCGAACAGACCTTCGGCCTGGTGCCGAGCATGTTCAGGGACGTTCCGGACGGTCTGCTGGAGCATGAATGGAAACTGTTCAGCAAGATCCAGCTTGAAGACGGGGCGATCCCGCAGAAGTACCGCGAGCTGATCGGGCTGGCGATCTCCGGTGTCACCAAATGCCGCTACTGCGTTTACTATCACACCGAGGTGGCGCGGCTGTTCGGGGCGACCGACGAGGAGATCGAAGCGGCGGTTCACTATGCGAAGTCGACGGCCGGCTGGAGTACCTATGTCAATGGTCTGAAGGTCGACTATGAGCAGTTCTGTCGCGAGGTTGACCAGGCCTGCGCCCATGTCCGCAGCCTGCAGAGCCAGACGGCGCCGACCGAGCAAGCGAGCGCTTCGGCCGTGCACTAGGTGTCGGGTCGGCAAACCGCAACAAGACCGCCGCTGCGGCGGCCACGACCAAAAAGCGAGGTTTTATGTCTGAGTCAAAACGGCACTTTGTCCAGCAACAGGGGTTTGAGCAAGCCAATGACGCCAGTTGCACCGCCCGCTATCCGGCCCTGATGTTTCAACCCCGGGTGGTCGGGATCGTCGTCGTGGTGGCGCTGGTGCTGCAAAGCGCTCCGCTGTTCCTGCTCCTGTCAGCGCTGCTCTGGTGGAACGTTCTGCTGCCGGCGCTCAATCCTTTCGATGCGCTCTATAACCAGCTGATCGCTGAACCGATGGGGGGAGCTCGCCTCGACCCCGCTCCGCCGCCGCGGCGCTTCGCCCAGGGGATGGCGGGGAGCTTTATGCTCGCGATCGGCATCTGCCTGCTGGCGGACTGGATGCTGGCTGCGTGGATTCTTCAGGGGCTGCTGATTGTGGCGCTATCCGCCCTGATCTTCGGTCGATTCTGCCTCGGTTCGTATGTCTACTACCTGCTCCACGGCAAGATCGGCTTTGCCAACCGGACCCTTCCCTGGGCGCACGGCTAGGCAGATGGGATAATCGGGAGGGGCTACATGGCCAGGCTGGCGAAGGCGTTGCGGATCTTGACCTTCGAGCCAGTTGACCCTTCGCCCCTCTCGGCGAAATCCACGATTTCGTCCTCTGAAAAGACCACCTTGACCAGATGATCGGCGTCGGAGAGCTTGAGCCACCACTCGTCGTAGAGCTGCTCCCATTGCGCTTCGGGATGCAGCCCGTGGCCGGCGGCATAGCGCAGGGCGACTTCTTTGAGGAGGTTTTGGCCGGTGGTGAGGAGGTCGGTGGATTCGGTCATGGGGTACTCGCGAGGTGTGGGTTGATTGGTGAAAATGACAGCGGACACTCTAGGATGAATGGCCGCTTGGTTCAACTATGTTGGTGCAGGAATAAGTCTGATGTTCACTGAATACACTGATTAGCCCCATCAATAGATGTTCTGGTCGTTTCTTAATTGGTAATTGTCGAAATAAGCTTCCCAAAAAACAGTCTAACTTTTGCGGTTATGTTCGGATGCATATTCTATATCCGTTTATCGTTCGAGTCCGTCAGGGGGAGCCATTCTGGACTCGAACATGCTGTCCAGTTGTTACCCTTTGGTTGGGATGTACAGAGATAGTTATTACCTGACACATCCGCCCCTGGCGGGGTGACGGGTTACGCAGCTTCCTTGGTTGATTTTTTGTTCGCTTCTTCGCTCTTTGGCAATCCGTCGATAAAGGCCTGATACGGTACCCGGCCGTTCATGTTGCGACCCTGATGGGTGCGCTCATGGTTATAGTGGTTCAAGTAGGTATCGAGGTCCTTCTGCATCTGTTCAACCGACTCGTACCACGTCTTGCGTCCCTCGATTCGGAAGTGCTCATCCAGTAAGGTCCGGTGAAGACGTTCGACAAAACCGTTGCTTTGCGGACGACGGACCTTGGTGGTGCGATGCTCGATCCCTTCGAGTTGCAGGAACAGCTCGTAAGGGTGTCGATCTGGACGACCACAGAATTCCCTGCCGTTGTCTGAGAGCACCGTGGTCACAGTCGATTTGTGCTGTTCAAAGAAGGGCAGAACATCCTCGTTCAGCACGTGGATTGCAGTCACCGGCAGTTTGTTGGTGTACAGCCGTCCCCAGGCATAGCGGGAATGACAATCGATCACCGACTGCAGGTAGATCTTGCCGACACCCTTGAGCGTACCGACGAAGAACGTATCCACGGCAACCAGATCGCCGGTGTGCTTCGTCTCGATGTGGCGCTCCCGGAACTCAGGGCTGAAACGTTCCAGCAAG
>DATFMT010000162.1:0-18353 GCA_035266745.1 Geothermobacteraceae bacterium
GGCGTCGCCAGGGCGTGATTGATGCGGTCTTTATATTCCTTGGTGCGAACTTTATTCATGTCACATCTCCAACGGATCGGCAGAAAGACCTTCCAGCAGCAGGACATGCAGCTGTTTCGGGCCATGGACACCGATGGTCAGTACCCGCTCGATGTCCGCCGTACGACTCGGGCCGGTAATATAGGCGAGATAATTGCGTGGAGCATGCTGATGAAAGGCTCGCAGGTGCGGGACTGCAGCCAGGTCATCAGCGAGAATCTTCTTCGGGTCGAGCAGCACCACGTGATGCTCCGGGAGGGTGGTGGCCAGGCGGATGTCTTCGGCGGTGCTCTCCAGCACCACGGTTCCGGTCGCCGCAAAGGCAAAGTTGGCCCCGGTCACCCCAACCGATGCGTCTGCTGCCCGTTGGCGCAGGTCAGATTGGACCAGCTCGAATCTGTCCTTAAGAGCTGAAGCCAGACCCAGCCGGTCACCCGAGGCAAACTGCGGCAGGAGAACCGGACCCCTGGCAAACGTTTTGATGTAATTGACCACAGCCTCAACACTGTCAACAACCGTGACTTCAGCGCCGACCGCCCGGGCAGCCTCGCTGAAGGTTCCTAGCAGGTTTTCCTGTTGCATGATGATCAACCTCTCGAAATTGGTCTTACCACTTTGTTTTGATCCTACCCAATGAGCCTTTCTCCAGTCAAGCCGAAAAACGGCTCTCCCGCTGGATACTTTCTAACCAGCTAAAATTCCATTGTATTTTTATTTAAGAAACAACCAAGCCTACCTCCGGAAGAGCTATCGAAGGCGCATATGTGCCGGAGAATCCTCCTATCAGAGGTTTTTCTGCTCCCGCCCCCAACCCCTTGGAGTCGTTGCCAGCAGCTTGGTACCGTCTAAAACTACCGACAAAAACCCTTAAATCAAGCCTACTTAGAAAGAAAATAGTACATTGTTTTATTTTTTTCTTGACCACCAGCAAACCTCTCCCTTATGGTAAGCAACACAAGTGGCCTTACCATTTATACATCATGACTATTTTTGGTCTGGCCTTAAGTCGTCATCAGTCGCGACAGCAAGGATCTGTCGTCACTTTTATCTATAACCCATGGCAAAAAGGAGATGAAAAATGAAAAGATTCGGATTCATCGTCAGCCTGCTGGTGGCTCTGTCACTGGTCATCACCCCTGGCGCGTTTGCCGCCAAACGCGAGAAGTTCGGCACCGACACCCGTCACGAAGCAGTGAAAAAGGAACTGCGCAGGATCAAGCCGAGCAAGGAAGAGTTCAAGTGGAAAATGGTCATGCCCTGGTCGAAAGGATTGCTGTTCTACGACTTCGCCCAACACTTTGCCGACTCGGTCAAACTCGCCTCGGGTGGCCGCCTCGACATCAAGGTTTTCTCGGCCGGCGAACTGGTCGGCGCCATGGAAACCCTAGACGCCGTCTCCAAGGGTTCTGCCCAGGTCGGCCACGACTGGCCCGGCTACTGGAAAGGCAAGAACGAAAACTTCGTCTCTTTTGCCTCGGTTCCGTTCGGGCTTGACGCCGAGGGCTACAACATCTGGCTCTACGAGCGCGGGGGCCTCGAGCAGATGCAGGAACTCTACGGCCGCTACAACCTGGTGGCCTTCCCCGGCGGCAACGGCGGCCAGGAAATGGGCCTGTTCTCCAACAAGAAGGCCACGTCCCTCAAAGACTTTAAAGGGATGCGCCTGCGGACCGTCGGCTGGTTCATGGACATCATGAATCAGTTAGGCGCCTCAGTTTCCCCGCTGCCGGGCGGCGAGGTTTACCTCGCTCTCGAGCGTGGCGTGATCGACTCCGCCGAATTCTCCTCTCCGGCGATCAACTTCCCGATGGGCTTCGACGACATTACCAAGTACGTCATCGAGCCGGGCATCCACCAGCCGTCGGTCCAGTGCTCGGTCTTCTTCAACAAGGACGCCTGGGACAGCCTGCCGGCCGACCTGCAGTGGATCGTCAAGATTGCCGCCACGGAGACTCAGCTCTGGTCAAACACCTGGATCGAGAACCTCAACATCCAGGCGATCAACCAGTTCAAGGAAAAGGTTGAATTCGTCACCATGGACGACGAGGCCCTTTCCGCGATGGCCAAAACCACCAAGGCCTATCTGAATGGCCTGAAGGCCAAAAACCCCGACGTCAAAAAGACCCTCGACTCCCAGGAGCAGTTCAAGCAGGACTTTTCGACCTGGCGCGAGCAGCGCGGTCGCGTCACCCCCTGGCCGATCGACGACTACATCGGCGGCAAGCACACCCAGTAACACCTAAACTCTGGAGAGCCGGCCGGGAAGCATAAATTCCCGGCCGGCCATGTCACCTGCGCCGTCAGCGGCGCTTTATAACAAAGAGAGGTTCTGAGATGTTCTTGATTGAGAAGAGCATTAACGGGATGAACGAAAAGATCGGCAACCTGACCTCTTTTCTGGTCATCCCCCTGGTCCTGGTGGTCGCTTACGAGGTGGTCATGCGCTACCTTTTCAATGCCCCGACTATCTGGGTGTTCGAAGCGACCACCCTGATCTACGGCACCCATTACATGCTCGGCATCGCCTATACCCATAAGCACGACGGCCATGTCGCCATCGATGTCTTTGAAGCACGTATTCCTGAGCGTCCGCGCACCATCCTGCGACTGATCGTCAACCTGCTGCTGTTCATGCCGACCATTGGCCTGCTGTCGGTCTGGTCGGTGATTTACGCCGCAGACTCCTGGCGGAACTGGGAGCACGCCTCGACCTCCTGGGCGCCGCCGCTCTATCCGTTTAAAACCCTGATGGCCATCGGCTTCATCCTGCTGTTGTTGCAGGGCGTTGCCAAGGGGATCGGCGATTTCCGCTCCCTGACCGGTAAAGCTCAATAATGTTCAGCAGGAGATAGATTCCCATGAGTCCCGAATTCCTCGCAATATCGATGTTCATTTTCCTGATGGCTTCCATCGCCCTCGGGCATCCCCTGGCCATCACCCTGGCTGGCGTCGCGACCATCTTCGGCCTGATCGACAATGGTGGCAACATTCCGGCCCTGCTCGACCTCTTTGTCAACAATTCCTGGGGCCTGTTCCAGAACTACACCCTGGTTGCCGTGCCCCTGTTTATCTTCATGGCGCAGATCCTTGACCGTTCCAAGGTTTCCGAAGCGCTTTTCGACGCCCTCTACATCGTTCTCGGTGGTCTGCGCGGCGGCCTGGGAATGGCGGTCATCGTCGTCTCGACGGTTTTTGCCGCCACCACCGGCATCGTTGGTGCCTCGGTGGTGGCCATGGGCCTGATGGCCGGCCCGGCCCTATTGCGGCGCGGCTACGATAAGAGCCTCTCGGCCGGCATCATCTGCTCGTCCGGAACCCTCGGCATCCTGATCCCCCCCTCGATCATGCTGGTGGTCTACGGGGGCCTGACCGGGATGAAGGAGACCAGCGTCGGCAACCTGTTCGCCGGCGCCATCCTCCCCGGTCTGCTGCTCTCCGGCTTGTACCTGCTTTACGTCGGCGTCCGCTGTTTCCTGAAGCCCGAACTCGGCCCCCCGATCCCGCCCGAGGAACGGACCCACACGACCGCCCAGAAGGTCAGCATGACCCTGAAGAGCTTCGTCCCCCCCTTCGGTCTGATTTTGACCGTCATGGGGACCATCCTGGCCGGTGTTGCCACGCCGACCGAGGCGGCCGCTCTCGGCTGTGCCGGCGCCGTGGTGCTGGCGATCGTCGGGCGCAAATTCAACTGGGAGGTCATCAAACAGGCCTCGACCGCCACCCTGCGGACTACCTCGATGATCATGCTGTTGTTCGTCGGCGGCAAACTGTTTTCAGTGGTGTTCCTCAGCATGGGTGGTGGCGACGCCGTGGCCGACCTGCTGCTAGGCATGGATGTCAGCCCCTACGTGGTGCTGGCGATCATGATGGCGGTGGTCTTTTTGATGGGCATGTTCATCGACTGGGCGGCGATTCTGCTGGTGGTGGTACCGATCTTCACTCCGATCGCCATGGATCTCGATTTCAACCCGCTCTGGTTCGCCATGCTGATCTGCGTCAATCTGCAGACCTCTTTTTTGACCCCCCCGTTCGGTTATTCGCTCTTCTACTTCAAGGGCGTCGCACCGCCGGAATACACCATGGGGCATATCTATCGGGGGATCATTCCCTTTGTCGCCATCCAGATCATCGGGCTGGCGGTCATGATTGTCTTTCCGGAGATCATCACCTGGCTGCCAACGGTTTTCTTTGGCTAAGCGGATAAACAGGAGTTACTGAACATGCTTCCAGATATCAACCAGATCCTTTACGCGACCGACCTCGGCTCCGGCTCGACGCATGTCTTTCGCTTCGCGCTGAGCCTGGCGAGTAAATACCAGGCCCAGGTCACCATCCTCAATGTCGTCGAGCCTTTGAGCACCTTTGCGCAAAGCTTGGTAGAATTACACATCAGCCACCAGGATTCGCAAAATCAACATGCCGACATCAGAAAATCATTGCTCAACCAATTGCGGCAACGACTGCACGATTTCTGCGAAAAGGAAGCCTGCCTGGCCGATGAAAATCTGGTTGCCGACATCCATGTTATTGAAGGGCAACCGGCCGAAACTATCATCAAGCAGGCCACCGATCTCGAGGCTGATATCATTGTGATGGGAACCCATCGCCATTCGGTCGTCGGCGAAACGCTGCTTGGCTCGACCGCCCACAAGGTCCTGCACAGCTCCGCCCTTCCGGTCTTGCTGGTCCGTATCCCTGACGATCATCAGGTTGAAGGGCTATAAACGACAGGACAGCATCATGCTCAGTCAATCCACAATCGACCAACTGATCGACAAGTTCGGCAGGAACAATGTCATCACCGAGAAAGAAGATCTTCTGACGCTCGGTTACGATTCCACCCCCGGCCTGATGCACCTGCCGGACATCGCCGTCTACCCAACTTCGACCGAACAGGTCCAGTTCGCCATGGAGGTTGCCCGCAACGAGGGGCTGCCGATCGTCACCCGCGGCTCGGGAACCGGCCTGTCGGGCGGCTCGGTCCCGGTGACCGGCGGCATGGTGCTATGCCTGAACCGGATGAACAAAATTCTTGAAATCGACGAGGAGAACCTGACCGCCACCTGCGAAGCCGGTGTGGTGACCCTCGATCTGTTCAACGCCGTGGCGAAAAAAGGGCTCTTCTACCCGCCCGACCCCGGTTCGCAGAAAATCTCGACCCTCGGCGGCAACGTGATGGAGAACGCCGGCGGGCTGCGCGGCCTGAAGTACGGGGTCACCCGCGACTACGTCATGGCGCTGAAATGCGTCCTCCCCGACGGCAGCATCATCGAGACCGGCGGCAAGAGCGTCAAGGATGTCGCCGGCTACTCGTTCAAGGACCTGCTGGTCGGCTCCGAGGGAACCCTCGGCGTTATTACCGAGGTCACCGTCAGCCTGATCCCGCCACCGCAGGCCAAGAAGACCATGCTCGCCTACTTCGACACCATGCCGGCCGCCGGCAACGCGGTGTCGAAGATCATCGCCGCCAAGATCATCCCGGCAACCCTCGAGATCATGGATAAGGCGACCATCAACTGCGTTGAGGATTACGTCTCCATCGGCCTGCCGCGGCAAATGGCCGCCTTACTGCTGATCGAGGTCGATGGGCATCCGGCGGTGGTGGAGGAAGAAGCGGCGGCGGTGGAAAAGGTCATGCAGGAAGCCGGGGCCGCCGAATTCCATATCGCCAGGGACGCCGAAGAAGCGGCAGGACTGGCGGCTGCCCGACGTACCGCGCTGTCGGCACTGGCCCGCGTCTCGCCGACCACCCTGCTCGAGGACGCTACCGTGCCGCGCTCGAAACTGGCCGACACCTTTGCCGAGATTGAACGTCTGACCGAAAAATTCGCTCTCAAGGTCGGCACCTTCGGCCATGCCGGTGACGGCAACATCCACCCGACCGTGCTCTGCGACGAACGGGATGATGACGAGATGCAGCGCGCCCATGCTTTCTACGACGAACTCTACGAAAAAGTTCTCGCCTGGGGCGGGACCGTTTCCGGTGAACACGGCATCGGCGTCGCCAAACGTGAATACCTCGCCAAGCAGATCGGTCCGGCCGGGGTGGCGGTGATGCGCCGGATCAAGAACAGCTTCGATCCGCAGGGGATCCTCAACCCGGGCAAGATTATCACCAAGGAGGGTTGAGTCATGGCCGAGAAGAAAAATCCGCTTGGCAAATTCGCCCCCGGCGATGCCCCGAGCTACGAATCGGTCCTGCAGTGCATGCGCTGCGGCTTCTGCCTGCCGACCTGCCCGACCTTCTCCCTGACAGGCCGCGAGCGCTCCAGCCCGCGCGGCCGGGTCGCCCTGGCCCGCGCCGTCCATGACGGTGACCTCGACTTCACCAGGGCCCTCAAGGATGAGAGCTTCTTTTGCCTCGACTGCCGCGCCTGCACCACCGCCTGCCCGTCCGGGGTCAAGGCCGGTGAAGTCATGGAGGTCTGCCGCAGCCAGGCGCACAGCCACTTTCCGCAGGGGCATATCGGCCAATCGTTCCGCAAGTTCATCCTGGAGAAGATGCTCCCCTCACCCGACCTGCTGGAGACCTCGATGCTGCCGACCCGGCTCTATCAGCGGCTCGGCATCCAGTGGCTGGTGCGCAATTCCTCGGTGCTCAAGCTCGCACCCAACTGGATGGAAAAGGCGGCGGGGATGCTGCCGAAGCTCGAAGCGCCGTTGCGTCCACAGCTCGCCGAACTGACCCCGGCGCGCGGTGAAAAGCGCGGCAGGGTCGGCTTTTTCCTCGGCTGCATCATGACCCTGATGTACCCCGGTGTCTCCCGGCAGACGGTCCGCGTGCTCGCCCACCAGGGCTTTGACGTCGTCACCCCCAGGCAGACCAAGTGCTGTGGCGCGCCGCATCTCAACGAGGGGGACCGCGAAACCGCCAGGCAGATGGCCAGCTTCAATCTCGATCTGTTCATGCAGCAGGATGTCGACTACATCGTCACCGACTGTGCCGGCTGCGGGGCCTCGCTAAAGGAGTACGAGGAACTCCTCGAAAAACGTGAGGATCACGCCAGACTGAAGCAGTTCCGCGCCAAGGTTCGCGACATCAACGAATTCCTCTTCGAGGTCGGTCTGCGCAGCGAAGGGCTCAAGGAAATCAGGGCCACGGTCACCTACCACGAGCCCTGCCATCTCTGTCACGCCCAGCAGGTCTCCAGACAACCTCGCGAACTGATTAAGGCGATTCCCGGGGTCGAACTGCGTGAAATGAACGAGTCCAGCTGGTGTTGCGGCAGTGCCGCGACCTGGGGGCTCAAATTCTCCGAGGCGAGCCAGCAGGTTCTCGATCGCAAGCTGCAGAATGTCGCCGAGACCAACGCCGAGCATCTGGTAACCGCCAACCCGGGTTGTCACATCCAGCTCGCCTGGGGACTGAAACAGGCCGGGATGAAACAGGATGTCCTGCACCTGATGGAACTGCTCGGACAGGCGACGCCTGACTGACCCGGTCAACGTGACCAACTCCGGAAAAGACTTTTGTGGCATTCCTCGATCTGCCACGCAGCCTAACTGCCAGACAGCACATTTTGCTGAACGGACTCGGCCCCAAACAACAACGGCCCCACCAAATGGTGGGGCCGTTGTTGTTTGGGGCCGAGTGATTCACTAGGCTTCGGGCTTGATACTGCCCTTATAGCGTTTGAGCCAATCCTGGAACTCCCCTTCCTCGTGTTTGAGTTCAAAGGAATTGACCAGCCCGCGCCGCAGGGCCACCGAGATCGCCCGGTTCCGCAGGTTGAATGCATCGCCGACATTTTCCGACTGGAACTGTTCCTGGTCGATGCCGAGCTTGTTGTAAAGGGAATTCAGGCGGCTCTGCACTCCCCGGCGCGAGAGATAGCGTCGCTGGGCAATCAGGTTGTCAGTCAGCCCGAGCGAAATGTCGACCAACGCTTCGTACTCGATATCAGAGAGCGAGGTCTGGCTGTGACCGGCCCGTCCTTGAACCTTGCGAACCTCGGGATCGATCCAGCACTGCTCGTCGAGCAACACGGTGCGGATCGCCTGGGAGATCCGGTCGCTGGTATTGGACTTAAGGATATAGCCGTAAACCGTCTCGGGCGGAACAATCCGGGCCAGCGAGCGGACATACATCTCATCCTTGTACTGGCTCCAGAAGACGATTCGCGCGTCCTGATTGCGTTGCCAGAGGGCACGAGCGAATTCGATGCCGTTCATCTCCGGCATCTGGATGTCACTGACCACCCGGGGCAGATTCAGATCAAGCGCCATCTCCAGGGCGACCATGCCGTTCTGCGCCCGGTGGATTTTGACATCCAGCTCCCATTTTTCGAACATCTGTTCGAGAAACTCATAATCCTTAGGGTTGTCTTCGGCAACCAGAATGTTCAAGCCACTCATAAATTCACTCCTGTTTCTTGATTTTACTCATCGACATCGAGAGTTCGAAACGGGTTCCGGTGGAAAACCGGGATCTGCTCCAACGGGCCCGACCGCCAATCGCCCGGGCCCGTTCGCGAATATTGTTCATTCCCCGGCCGCCCTGGCCGGAATATTCATCGTGGGAGAAACCGATGCCGTTATCCTCGACGGAAAAATTCAGCCATTCGCCGCCCCGCACCTCCATGTTCACTTCACAGGTGTTGGCCCGGGCGTGCTTGACAACGTTATGAATCGCCTCAACCGCGATCCGGTAAAGGGTCAGACTGACCAGGCGCGGGAACTTATGCGCTTCGAGCTCGGACGAAATATAACAATGCAACTTGAGCTGCCCGCTCTTGGCCTGCAACTGCTCGACGTAAGACTGCAGGGCCGCCCCGAGGCCGAGAATCTCCAGGGTCTGAGGATGGAGATTGTCCATCACCTCGCGCAGATTGGTCATCGCCCGGCGCAAATCCAATTCGAGTTTCTGGATTTTGGCCTGGTCCTGTCCGCCGGCCAAATCCTGCAGGCCGCGGTGCACCACAGACAGATCGGAGAGGGTCTGGTCATGGATATCCATGGCGATCCGGCGCCGCTCTTCTTCGGCACCTTCGAGGAGCTTCTCGGTACCGACGACACGAATGAGCTGATCGGTCATCCGGTTGATCGACAGCGCCAGTTCATCAAGTTCGTCACGCACCACCGGGGGTTCCGGCGGCGGCGTCAGGTCGCCCTTGACAATCCGTATCGCATTATCCGAGAGCCCCTGAATCCGCTTTAAAATCCGCCGGGCAAAGGTCAGCGACAGGAAAACCCCGATCAGGATGGCAGCACCGAGGACAACGATGGAGACGAAGGTCGTGCGGGCAACCAGGGCATCGATATCCTGGCTGTGAACGTCACGCAGCTTCTCCCGGTCGTTCTGGATCCACTCAGACAGCTCGTCCAGGTGCGGTCTCAGTTTGCCGAGCGCCACTAAAAAACGTTCGCTGTTGAACCCATTGTCCGGGTCGAGATCGGCGACCGCCTGACGCCATTCGAGACGACTGGTCTCGTCCATCTTCATGACGTTGAGGATCCGCTGCGACGCCCCGCTGAGGTGGGTATAGAGCTCGGCCATTTCCTGCAGACGGCTGGCATCGAGCATAGTGTTCTTGCCCAGCCGCACGGAAAGATTGTTCATTCGCTGTGCCGCCAGATCGGCTTCGGCCAGGGCGATAAACAAGGTTCCGAGCTGGCGCGCGGCCTGGCGCTTGATCGACAGATCCCAGTAATTAAACTGTAAAAATCCCAGCAGCAGGCTCATCAGCAACAAGACTGAGGCCGGAGCCAGGATAATCTGATGTTTGAGGGCTAGACGCATGTTCAATTCTTACCACAGGGCCAATGCAAGTCCACTGTGCAATACCACAGTCGAGTCAATTCCATTGAAAAATTCGGAATTTTATTACGAATAACAGTTATTTATCCGCAGTCTGATCGATTTCCAACAGGTGGTTCCAGCATGATTCGACTCCCGCTCCCCGGTCAGAATCAGATCGGAGAACCGGAGTAAAAACGCCGGGCTGCACATTGGTCCTGATCACCACCTCAGCCATCCCCTTGACGCCAGCGCAACTTGCAAAAAGCCGAATCGGTGACACCTGCCCATCGCACCCATCAGCTCTTGCCCCCGGTCACATCCTTGCCCTGTTCGCGTTGCGGCCCGGCCATCGGTAGAGTCACGGTAAAGATGCTCCCTTGCCCGGCCTCCGAGGACACCTCAATCTGCCCGGCATGCGCTGCGACGATCCACTTGACGATTGACAGGCCCAGCCCGGCACCGCCGACCTCACGATTGCGCGCCTGGTCGACCCGGTAGAAACGATCAAAGATATACGCCTGCTGTGGTTCGGGAATACCGATGCCATTATCGATCACCCGAACCACGGCATTGTCTCCCTCGGTGGCCAGGCAAACGTCAACCCGGCCGGGATCCGGCGTATACTTGATGGCATTGACGATCAGGTTGAGAAACAGCTGCCGCAGGCGCAGGGCGTCCCCCATAATCCTGATCTCCCGGTCGACCTCGACCTTGAATTCAATCTCCAGCTGCCGCCCTTCGGCCAGGGACCGCCCCTGCATGTAAATTTCCAGGATCAGATCCGAAAGGCTTAAATCCTCGATTTCAATCTGCAGTTCACCGGCATCACTTTTTGCCAGTTGCAACAGATCCTCGATGATCCGCTCCATGCGGTTGATCTCTTCCAGATTGGAATGCAGTGCATTACGATATTCTTCCGGTGTCTTGGCCCAGCGCAAAGCGACTTCGGTTTCCCCCTTGAGAATCGTCAATGGGGTGCGCAGTTCGTGCGAAGCATCGCCGGAGAACTGGCGGATCTTGCGAAAGGAATCATGTAAGCGGGCCAGCAGCCCGTTGAAGGTTTCGGCCAGTTCGGAGATTTCATCCCCGGCGGGCGAGACCGGCAAGCGCTGATCGAGGCTTTCGGCGTTGATCCGTTGCATCGAACGGGAGATCCGGGTCACCGGAGAGATGGTTCGACCGGCGAGGAACCAGCCACCAATCGACATCAGCAGCAGGGTGATCGGACTGAAGGTCAGCAGCAGCAACCTCAAATTGGCAAGCGCCGCATGCATTTCACCTTGTCGACTGGCCACCAGTACCGCCCCGACAAAGCGGGTATGTTTACTGGCCGGATAGAGCAAGACTCTGATCGGCTGACCATCAAGGATCACATCGCGATAAACCGTGTCTCCATGCAGGGCCAGCAGCAGGTCATCGCGTTGCGGGCTTAAGTGCCAGATTTCGGCGCTCTCGGTACTGCAGACCAGTTTTCCCTGCACATCCCAGATCTGGACCAGTTCGTCCCATCTTTGCCGATGAGTCAGTTCATCGATTCGTTCACACAGCTGGGCATCTGCCAGCGACTGCCGATCAGTATCCGCCAGCTGAATCTCAATCAGAGAGACCGCATTGGCCGCAACAATCGACATCCGCTCATCGAGATGTTTCCCACTCTCCTGCCCCAGGTACCAAAACCAGAAAACACCACTGGCCGTCAAAAGGACGGCCAGGGCAAGGGCGTACCAAAGGGTCAGCCGAAAGCGGATCGAACGCAGCAGCACTAGCCCTCCTTCAGAACATAGCCGGTGCCGCGCACGGTATGAATCAACTTGAGATCATAGTCGCGATCGACCTTCTTGCGCAGGTAATTGACATAGACGTCAATGATGTTGGTGAACGAATCGAAGGTGTAATCCCAGACCTGCTCGGCAATCATGGTCCGGGTCAGGGTCTGGTTCGGGTTGCGCATGAAATACTCGAGCAGGGCGTATTCCTTGGCCGTCAGATCGATCTCCTTGTCGCTGCGCCAGACCTTGTGGGTGACCGGGTCAAGCCGCAGATCGGCAAAGACCAGTTCCGCTCCCCGGTCCTGGGAGCCGCGGCGCAACAGGGCCCGGACCCGGGCCAACAGTTCGGCAAAAGCAAATGGCTTGGTCAGATAGTCATCGCTGCCCGAATCCAGACCGGAGACGATATCATCCACGGTATCCTTGGCGGTCAAACACAGAACCGGTGTCACGATCTCCTTGTCCCGCAGGGCGCCGACGACCGAAAGGCCATCCATCTTTGGCAGCATCAGGTCCATCAGAATCAGATCATAGCTGTTGTTCTCAGCCATGAACAGCCCCTCTTCACCGTCGTTGGCGACATCGACCTGGAACTCTTCCTCTTCGAGGCCCCGCTTAATAAAACTGGCAACCTTTTTTTCATCTTCGACCACAAGAAGTTTTGCCGTCATGTTCCTCTCCTTTGCTGGAATCCTGCGCACCTGCTGCAATTGGTTTATTTCAAATCAAGCTTGACCAGAACCTCATTGGCGGTCTCCTCGACTGCCTTGCCCGTCACATCAATCACCACCCAAGGGTTACGACGAAACAACATCCGGGAATATTTAATTTCTTCTTCGACCTTTTCGTAATCGGCGTAAGCGATCCGCGGGTCCTGACCGAGGTTGCGTAGCCGCGCCGCCCTGATTTCAACCAGCCGCTGCGGATCGATGACCAGGCCGGCAACCCGTTTTGGATCTAATGAAAATAACTCGGTTGGCGGTTCGATACCCAGGACCAGTGGCACATTGGCAACCTTCCACCCTCGATGCGACAAGTAGATGGAAAGCGGTGTCTTGCTGGTCCGTGACACTCCCACCAGAATAATATCCGCTGCAGCCAAATGTCGAACTTCCTGGCCGTCATCATGTTTGACGGTGAATTCGACAGCCTCGATGCGGCGGAAATACTCGTCGTTCATGCCATGCATCAATCCGGGTGTCTCATTGGCTGACAGCCCGAAGAGTGCCGAGAGCTTCATCAGCAGCGGCGTCAATAAATCAATCGAGGCCAGCCCCAGGGCTTCGCATTCATCCTGAACCAGGCGGGCCAATTCCCGGTTGACGATGGTATAGACCACCATGGCCCGATTCTCGAGAGCCTGATCCAGCGCCTGATAGACCTGGCTCTTGTTCCTGACATGACTGATTCTGCGTAATCTGACCTGTTTGTCGCGAAACTGGGTCAGGGCCGCATTGGTCATCTTCTCTGCTGTTTCCCCGGTCGCGTCAGAGAGCAGGTAAACAAACTGCTGGTCAGACATACAAGCATCCTTGGTAAACTGGCTGAGAGGATTTTAACATTTTTTTAATGATACGCAACCGAGGTTCTCATGAGAAATGCCCTGTCCATTAATTCGACAAGGCTACCAAATGGAGTATTTACTCATTAATAGCCTCACAAAAATATCGGGTTGGGCAGTCACTTGTCAAGACTAAACCGGCGACAAAAGCCCATCCACAGCAATCCACCAGTGGAGTCCCCGCCTCAAAGCTGTGACACCAGAGGTAGATGACCGACGCGTCCGGGCGGCACAAGCGTCAGCCGATCAAATTCCACCGCTTAGCGTCTTCGGCGGCGACAGGTTAATGATTGCGTTTAATAGGCTTTTTTGCTAAACAGGGCCCATGCATGAAACCTGGCACGAACTACAGTTGCAGGTCCCTGCCGAAGGGGTCGAAACCATCAGCTACCTGCTCAGCGAAATCGGCAGCCAGGGGGTTGTCACACTTGAAGAAACGCTCGACACGTTTATTCCGCCCGATCCCGATGCGATCGTCTCCGGGCCGCAGACTCTCAAAGCCTTTTTCCCTCCGGAACTCAGTGTTGCCCGCATCACCGCCGATCTGCAGCAAAGCCTGATCCCGGTCCGAGAAGCCTTCCCTGCCTGGCAGATCGGCGCACCGAAGATCATTGCGGTTCGTCAGGAAGATTGGGCCGAGGGTTGGAAACAGAATTTCCAGCCATTCCGGGTCGGCCAACTATTGGTCCGGCCGAGTTGGGTCGAATCCGCCCCGGACCACACCGGCCCGGTCATGGAACTCGATCCCGGGATGGCGTTCGGCACCGGCACCCACGCAACGACCAGGCTCTGCCTCGAAGCCCTGGCCCGAGAGCTGGAACGCTACCGGGCCAACTGTTCGGTTCTGGATGTCGGCACCGGCTCCGGCATCCTCGCCATCGCCGCGGCCAAGCTCGGGGCCAACCGGGTCCTGGGCTGCGACATCGAGCCCGATGCCTGCCGAATTGCCGGCGAAAATGCCGCTGTCAACCAAGTTGAAAACCTGATTGAAATAACCGGTCGTCCCCTCGAGCAGCTCGAAGGGGGCTTCCAGATTGTGCTGGCCAATATCCTCGCCGAGGAGAACCTCCGGCTGGCCGATGCCCTGGTCGCCAGACTGGCAAAACCCGGCAGCCTGATCCTTTCGGGCATCCTCAGTGAGAAGGAAACGACGATCCGAGAAGGCTTTGCCCGCTTTAACCTTGGCGAGCCCGAGGTCCACCGCCAGGAGGACTGGATTGCCGTGACCTACCGTAAGGCCGAGTAATGCGGCGTTTCTTTGCAGCTCCCGAGCTGTTGCGACAAGCTACGTTTACCCTGCCCTCTGACATCTTGCAGCACCTTAAGGTCCTGCGCATCGCCGCGGGCGAGCGGATCGAACTGTTTGACGGCTGCGGACTGGAGGCAACAGCGCTGATCACCTCGCTCGACAAATCCATCGCCCAGGTCAGCATTGAGCAACGCCGGCATTCTCCCGCGCCGCGCCTCGCATTTCGGTTACTGCAGGGAGTGCCCAAGGGAAGCAAAATGGATCTGCTGTTGCAGAAGGGCACAGAACTCGGCATCAGCAGGTTTTCGCCGGTCTACTGCAAGCATGGCGATGTCAGCATCGCCCCCCGGCGGCTGACCGGGCGCAGCGATCGCTGGCAGAAAATCATCCAGGAAGCCGCACGTCAATCGGGCCGCAGCCACCTTCCCCGACTCGACCCCCCGGACCAACTCACCAATTTACTCCCCCGGGTCCGGGAAGAACTGCGTCTGGTCCCCTGGGAACAGGGAGGCGAACCGCTGCAGGACCTGCTGCACGCTGCAGCACCACAGAGCATCGCCTGCCTGATCGGACCCGAAGGTGGTTTGACGGCCGCCGAGGTCGACCTGGCCAAGGCAAACGGCTTCCGGCCGGTGACCCTCGGACCGAGAATCTTGCGTAGTGAAACAGCAGGGATTGCAGTTGCGAGCATTTTGCTGTATCTTTTCGGAGACTTGGGTTCCAGTCACCAATCATAACCAGCGCTCGGCGAGTATTATCTCATCCCCAGCCGATCCGGCTGCAACGCCGATAAACAAGGAGGGCTCATGAAGTGTCCCAAGTGCGGCTTTACCAGTTTTGATTTTTTGGAAAACTGTAAAAAATGCGGCGTCGACCTCCAGGCTCACAAATCTAAATTCGGCCTGCGCAGTCTGATTTTCCCGGGCTTCCAGTCTGCCGAACCGGCGCCTTCACTGATCGATGATGCCAGCGAGGCTTTTGCCGATGCTGCTGCCGAAACCGAAGCGGCCGATTTCGGCTTTGATTTCATGAACGATGACGAGCCGGCCTTCGAAGAGCCGGCTTTGGCTGACGACGAACTTGCGGACCCCGTCGCTGAAGAGGATGCGGAGGTGTTCGGCGAGGAAGCACTCGACATCGGCGCAGAGGCCGACGAGGATGACCTCTGGGTAGCGGATGAAACACCCTCCGTACCGACCGAGACGGTGGAAGAGGAGATTGACGTCGTTATCCCCGCAGATGAAGGCGAGATCGATTTCGATAACTGGGAATCCGAAGTCGACGAGGAAGAGATCAAACCTCCGCGACCTGAGGAGGGCCCCTCCGACCCTTTTGATTTTCGGGAGTCTGCAGGGATGGCGCAGACTCCCGAGACGTCCGACCTGGAGCCTGGGCTGGAAGAGCGCGCCGAGGCGGAGGACCCAACCTGTCCGGCCACCGAACCGGTCACAGCAGCGACCTCGGACCTCCCGGAACTCTGGTCCGTAACCTTGACCGACGCAGCGGACGAGGAATTGTTTACGTTTGCCGAACCGGAACTTGAGACAGACGACGCCGGACTCCCGACCGCCACGGAGGGACAGGCGACTGAGCATTTCGAACAACCCGAACTGTTCCCGGAACCCGAACCGGAGCTAGAGGAAGAGCCGGTCCTGTTGACCGCGTCGGCAGCAAGCGACGAACTGAACGACGCTATTGAATTTCCCCCGGGCGAAGAAAACGCCGAGGACATCTTTGCCGTCCCGGGCTCAGCTGACCTCACCCCGGCATCGCTCGAAGAAGCGGTGCCGATCCCGGCTCTTGCTGCGCGAGTTTCAGCCTGCCTGACTGACCTGCTGATCCTGGCAGGGGTTTTTGTTCTATTTTTGGTGGTTGGCGAGATGACCGTACCGGATCCGGACGGTCGCCGGTTGTTTCCTGCGCTGGCGACCCTGTTCGATTTGGCGGTCCCCTACTTCCTGGTGCTTTTCGCACTCTGTTTCAGCTACTTTACCCTATTTCACTTCCTGACCGGGCAGACCCCGGGGAAAATGCTCTTCCGCCTGCGGGTCGAAAGCATCACCGGTGAACCACTGTTATTCTCCCAGGCCTTTCTGCGCAGCACCGGTGGTCTTTTCTCCCTGCTGGCAGTCGGGGTCGGCTACCTGATCGCAGCCTTCAATCAGAAGGGGCGGGGCTGGAACGACCTGTTGGCCGGCAGCCGGATGGTGCCGCTGTTTGCCGAAGAGATCGACGAGGAAGATTTGTCTCCGTTCGAAATCTGAGCTGACTTTCGAACTAGAGTCCGGAAGACTCCAGAGACGAGACGATTTCCAGCTCCCGCAGTTTCAGCACCATCCGCTTTCTGACCGCCGTCGGAATCTCGACGTGCAGGCATAGCAATCCCGGCTTGAGCTTATCGGCCATGCGCCGCTGCAGGGCATTAGCCCCGGCGCCCGGCAACCAGCGAACTCCTTCCGACGGCAGAAAAGTTCGTTCTTCCCCTGCGAGCAAACTTTCCACATCCTGCTGCACAATCCTCCGCCCGACCAACTGCAACTTCCCGAGCAGGGCGAAATGATAACATTCATTGGCCTCCAGGCAGTACTGCACGTAGACCTGGTCCGAAACTCCCCGCACCAGGGCCAGTCCGGCGCGCAGCTGGTCGCCAGGGAAGAGGTGGAGGACGGCTCCATGCTCCTCGATCAGCCCGAACTGGTTGAGTTGCTGATACGGAGGCAACCCACCGAGGCCAACGACGACCTTGTGATCGTCGGCACTGGTGCCGACACAGCCATGGATATCGAGGATGAATGTGGGGAGGGGGATTCCGAGCAGTTGGACATAATCTCCGAGATTCCGTTCCATCTTGTAGCAGCAGGGTTCACCATGTTGATCGAGATAGGGATAGATGACGTCGATATTGCTCGGATTGAGCGGCACTCCCCAGGCCTTGAGTTTTTCCAGGTTGCTGTCAGTCAGGGGTTCCCGGCCGGCAAAACCGAGATTGACCAGGGCGCCATTGCCATGCCCTGAACGCAGTAGGAACAGGGTCACTTCCAGGGTGTGGGGGTCGTAGGGACCATGGGTGGCGGTAAACAGCGGCGCACTGTCCAACGGGGAAAGGCGGCGCAACAACAGGGTGCCGCCGGTCTCATCCGGCTCAAAGCGGGCCTCGAAACCAGGCAGGACATTGCGACAGAGCTGCCATTCGGTCTGCTGGCGCGGGATCATCGGGAAAAACTGTCGCAAAACCCGTTCCCGCCACCAGGGGTGAAAACAGATCGCCCGCCCATCCATCCGGAAATAGACCCGGTAAGTCGCCACATCAAGCAGCACCCGGATCTCCTTTTCGAGCAACAGATCCCGGTTGTAGTGATTCTGGGTCGTTGCCAGAATCCGCTCGGTGATATCGGTCATCCCGGCATAAAATCCGTCCGGCAATGCCCCTTCGACCAGCTCGACCCGTTTCAGATGACGATAATCTTCCTGACCGATCTCAACCTCTAGGCGGTTGAGGTGACGCTGGAACGGAGCGGTCGAGTCGACTGAAAAGCGGTTGAGAAACAGCGGCGGAATGTTTTTGTGCTGGCCCATAATCTTCTTCATCACAGCTTACGGCTGGCAAGGAGTTTTCTTCAGTATGAACCCTCGCTGCCCGTGCGGCAAGCCGCGCTCAGGTAAATCACCGCTTCATCGCCAAAGTCCCGGATCTTCCAGGCACCGCTCACTCCCCGCCCTGGACTCCGTCAGAAAACGTCTCTGGCAGGCGATCATTCCAGGTCTTTCAGATGGGCTTTAACATCTCCGTCTGACCCTGCTCACACGTCTTACTCCCAGCACGACAATTGCGTACAACTATGATATAAACATGCAAACCTGGACGCCCCGGCATCAATCGCCGACAAGGCGGGGGATTGCCAGGTGGACGGATCCCTGTCAGATCGGACCCGGATCCTCGTGAACGGGATCGGAGCATTCAAACATGAGCCAGTCAACCCTGATCGTCACCATTCT
>DATFMT010000163.1:0-4982 GCA_035266745.1 Geothermobacteraceae bacterium
TACGCGATCATGCTGGCGGCGATGGGAGCGATCTTCTTCATTTTTTCGGAAAACAAAAAACCCGCCTCCTCGACCAAGTCTTTCACCGAAATGCTGACGCCGCTGAAAAACGTCCGAGTCTGGCGCTTCGGCCTCTACTACTTTTTGGTCTTCGGCTGCTTCGTCGCCTTCTCCCAATGGCTGGTCCCCTACTTCGTCAATGTCTACTACCTGCCGCTGGTGACCGCCGGCCTGTTCGCGTCCGCCTTCAGTCTCCCTTCCGGAGTGATCCGGGCCTTGGGCGGTTGGTTGTCCGACCTGTTCGGCGGGCGGGCGATTATGTACTGGGTCCTGACCGCATCAGTGGTGATCAGCTTCCTGGTGATTATCCCGAAGATGGATATCTATTCGCCGGGACGCGGCGTGATGGCGAAAAAAACCGGGGTCGTCACTGCCGTCAATGCCGAATCGATCAGCGTCGGCAGCCAGGTCTATGCGGTCAAAAGCAAACCGCCAACCCTGGCAAACTTCGATGACAGCATGCTGATTCTGCCGACCAAGCAGGCCTGGCAGGAACCGGTGGTCGAGGTCGGCCAGACGGTCAAGAAAAAGGAGCTGCTGGCCAAGGGGGTGACGCGAATCTTCTTCCAGGCCAATGTCTGGATCTTCGCCATCCTCATCATCATGCTCGGCAGCATCTGGGGGATCGGCAAGGCGGCCGTCTACAAACTGATCCCCGACTACTTTCCCGACGAGGTCGGAGTGGTCGGCGGCATGGTCGGCGTCCTGGGTGGACTGGGTGGTTTCTTCTGTCCGATCATCTTCGGCTACCTGCTCGAATGGACCGGACTCTGGACCAGCTGCTGGATCTTCATGTGCGGCTTGTCGCTGGTTTGCCTGCTCTGGATGCACTTCACGGTACAGAAGCTGATGAAAGAAAAACACCCGATCGATATGCAGAAAATCGAGCAGGATAAATTCTCTGTCATTGCAGATGCCCTCAAGGAGTAATCATCATGTCAATCAATCTGGACAAGTGGGATGTCGAGGACGAGCAGTTCTGGAATTCCGAAGGCAAGAAGATCGCCACCCGTAACCTGTGGATTTCAATCCCCAGTCTGCTCTGCGGTTTCGCCGTCTGGCTCTACTGGGGGATCATCACGGTGCAGATGCTCAATCTCGGCTACCCGTTCAGCCAGTCGCAGCTCTTCACCCTCTCGGCGATTGCCGGTCTGACCGGGGCCACCCTACGGATTCCGAGTTCCTTTTTGATCCGGATCGCCGGTGGCCGCAACACCATTTTTCTGACCACCGCGCTGCTGATGATCCCGGCGATCGGCACCGGCTTTGCGCTGCAGAACAAGGCGACACCGATCGAGGTCTACTACCTGCTGGCGCTCTTCTCGGGGATCGGTGGCGGCAACTTCGCCTCCTCGATGTCGAACATCAGCTTCTTCTTTCCCAAGCGGGTCCAGGGGACCTCGCTGGGGCTGAACGCCGGGCTGGGCAACTTCGGCGTCACCACCATGCAGATCCTCATCCCCTTGTCGATGACCTTCGGTCTGTTCGGCGGCAAGTCGCAGACCCTGATCAACACCAGCGGCACCCTGATCGGCAAGATCCCGGCCGGCACCGAAACCTTCATCCATAATGCCGGCTACATCTGGCTGATTTTCCTGATCCCGCTGGCAATCGCCGGATTCTTCGGCATGAACAACATCACCACCGAAACCGTTTCGCCCAACCTGGCTTCGACTCCCAAGTCGTTCGCCATGATCATCGGCCTGCTGCTGATCGCTTTTGTGACTGCCACCGCAGGTCTTTACCTGCTGCTGCCGCCGCCGGTCGGCCTCGGCCTGCTGAGCAAATGGATCGTGCTGCCGCTGGTGATTGCCGCCACCGTTTACGGTATGAAGCACCTGACCAGCGGCGGCCTGCGCGAGAACCTGAATCGCCAGTACAAGATTTTCAATAACAGGCACACCTGGGCGATGACTGTCATCTACACCATGACCTTTGGTTCCTTTATCGGCTACTCGGCGGCGTTCGCCCTGTCGATCAAGGTCATCTTCGGCTTCTCGCATCTGATGGTCGACGGCGTCATGACCCATAATACGATCAATCCCAACGGCCCCAGTGCCTTGATGTTTGCCTGGATGGGCCCCTTTATCGGCGCGCTGATCCGTCCGGTCGGAGGGAAGATCGCTGACAAACTCGGCGGCGCCATTGTCACCCAGTGGGTTTCGATCGTCATGGTTTTATCGGCGCTGGGCTGTGCCTATTTCATGAAGTCTGCCTATGCCTCGGCGACTCCCGAAACCTACTTCGTACCCTTTTTAATTCTGTTCATCGTGCTCTTTACCGCCACTGGAGTCGGCAACGGCTCGACCTTTCGCTCGATCGCTGTCATCTTCGACAAAGAGCAGGCCGGGCCGGTGCTTGGCTGGACCTCGGCGGTAGCTGCGTATGGCGCTTTTATTATCCCGAAGGTCTTTGGCGAGCAGATCAAGGCGACCACCCCGGAGGTTGCCCTCTATGGATTTGCTATTTTCTATTTTGTCTGCCTGGTACTGAATTGGTGGTTCTATACCCGTAAGAATGCTTATATCCAGAATCCGTAAGGGCTATTGAAAGGTTAAATTGATGACTGACAATTTCCGCTCTGAGTACTACCAACAGATCATCGAACAAGCACCGGATGCGGTTCTTTTTTCGGATCGGGAAGGTTTGATCAGGCTGTGGAATCGCGGCGCCGAACTGATCTTCGGTTACAGTGCTGCCGAGGCGCTGGGCCAGTCTCTCGACCTGATTATTCCGGAGCGGTTGCGCGGCCGACACTGGGAGGGCTATCATCGGGTCATGGAAACCGGCCAGTCGCGCTACGGCACCGGATTGCTGTCAGTTCCGGCCTTGCACAAGGACGGCCGGCAACTCTCCTGTGCCTTTTCGATCGTCATGCTCAAGGACGAGCAGGGCACACCGATTGGAGTGGCGTCGATTATGCGCGATGGAACCGCTGCATTTGAAAAGGAAAAAGCCTTGAAGCAGCAGATCGCCGCCCTTGGTGGATAACCCGGTTTAGGCGGGTCTTGCCAGCCCTCTTTTACAACAGGAACTCCCCCGGTTGCCAAATCGTAGGAGCTTCTGTTGCTACGCTGACCCTTGCTCGGGAGCAGGGGCGCGCAGGATGTGAAGAATCGATGAATGTACTCTGCGCGGTGCCCGTCAGGTTGGAGAGTGCCATGCTTGGTGCGCGGCGGGCAAAGTCATTTGTAACGGTTTTTGAAGCTCAGACAATGCGGCTGACCTTCTCTGACCCGCACTTTGATCGCGTAGGCGTTACACATCAACTCGTGATTGCGCAGGCACATGTGCATGTCGCAGGCACCGACCCGAGCGGCGACGCTGTCGTCACTCCGGCGCAGGTCGGCGGTTGTAAACATTTTGCATATTGGCATGCCTTGCCTGCCAACCGTGATGACCGGAGCGGAGCAGTTCCAGACGACATTGTAGATACAATCAAGCGCCTCGCAGTCTCTGATCCTTGGCGTTTCTTCAGTCATTGGTCGTTTCCTCCTCTGGCGTCAGGGGTTCACTGAAGGATGGATCCTGATTCATTCGGAGCCTGCTCATCTGCCAGCGGCATCTCACCTTCCTCTATATAACGAAGGCCGTCAGAGCTGGGCCGCCTTCGGAAACAGGATGTTGTTTTCGAGATGAACGTGCTTGTGGAGATCATCTTCGAACTCCTTGAGCTTCCGGTAGGTAACCGCGAATGTATTGCAGACGTCGGCCGGGATCACATAATTCATGGCGAGATGCCGAATCGTGTGGGTCGCCTCGCCGATCTCCTCATGCTCCTGATCGAGCTTGGCAAGCGACTCCTTGAGCAGAGCACGATCCTGACACTCCGGTTCCATGCCGGTCTTACGGGCGGCAACGATCCGTTTGACCGCCGGGAAAAGAACCTCCTCCTCTTCTCGGAGATGACCGGTCATGTCCGCCGCTATTTTGTCGAAAATGGCGGCGATCTTGATCACCTCGGGGTGATGAGCACCGTGAACCTCGGCGATCTTGCGGGTGTAGGCGGCAATCTGCCCGGTACCCTCCTTGAGATAGGCATGGTGAGTGTTGATGATGTAGTCGATGAGAAACGGCAATTCCCAGGCTGCGTAATTCTGGCGCCGCTCGATCGGCGCGGTCTTCACGGCTTCGATCTCGCGCAGGATGGCGGCGCGGTCGAGGCCTTTCTCCCGGCAGGTCGCCGAGAGCAGGACCTGGCCTCCACAGCAAAAGTCAACGCCATATTTCTCAAAGACCGCTGCGGCCCGGTAGTCTTCTGCAACCAGCTCGCCGATGGTTTTATCCTGGGCATCGGTCAACGGTACGGCATTCATTTCGTTCATGAGGGTCTCCTCTTTTTTTGGTGCAAGTTATTCGGGCGTATCTCGACTGTGCTTCACTCCTGCCAATGAATGCACGATACCGGGCAAAGATCGATGGCGTTGCTCTGGATATCCGCTTCGCTGGATCCGGTCGCATCGTAGCAGACCGCCTTGCCGTCATCGTCCATGTGAAAGACGCCGGGGCAATTGGTTACACAAAGCTCGCAACTGATACACTCGTCTTTGTCAACCCAGGGTGTTTTTGCCATGTCAAATCTCCTTTAGCTGCGCAGTGAAGGAAGCTCCTGCGAGTTTCGGCTTTCCTGGTTAGTCAGAAACGCTGCCTCGCAGAAACCGGGGGCCAGGGATGATGACTTCTGGTCAAGACGATAGTCCCCATTCCGGATTGCTGGCCTTTGTGCTATTCACTATACAGGGGCTGACGGAGCAGCCGCATTGACCCACATCAAATGACCGGAGCCCATGCGTGGCCGCAGGGCGCCGCGAAGTCCACTTATGCGACGTCGCAAATGTCGCTTGCAACACCCGGCTGCTACGTCGCAAGTTGAAGTAGTCGGATGTGAAAATCCCTAACTGCTTGTAATTATTTAAATTTGT